>NZ_JBIALO010000032.1:0-103528 GCF_042873595.1 Streptomyces sp. NPDC004629
GGTGTCGGTCAGCCGCAGGGCGCCCTCGTCGACCAGGGCCATCACCCCGAGCCCCACCACCGGCTTGGTGACCGAGGCGAGGTCCCACAGCTCGCCGCCGTCCAGGGTCTCGCCGCCCCAGCTCCTGGTGCCGGTCCAGCCGCGGTCCCGTGTGGCGGCGGCATCGCCGACGGACCATGCCGCGGCGGAGTAGACCCCGCGGTCCCGGCCGGCCGCGAGGAGTTCGCCCAGCGCACTCATGCCCGCCCTCCGTCCCGTCCGCCGTCCCGCTCCCCCGCGGCCGGGCCGACCACGCCCAGCGTCGGGGTCCGCCCGCCGAGGCCCGCGGAGACGGTGCGGGCGGCAGCGCGCACCATCGGGCCGTACAACTGCACGCTCTCGTGGTCGAGGGTGAACGTCAGCCCGGAGACGCCGATCGCGCCGACCACACGTCCCGCCCGGTCGAGTACGGGCGCGGCGACCGAGCGCACATCCGGTTCGTCGTAGCCGTCGTCGACCGCGTAGCCGCGCTCGGCGGCCTCCCGCAGGACCGCATGGACCGCCGCCGCGCCGGCGAGCGGATGCGCGGCCCACGCCTTCGGCGGCACGCCGTCGAGCACCTCGGCGCACTCGTCGTGGGGCAGCGCGGAGAGCATCGCGAGGCCGACGCCGCTGCGGTACAGGGGTGTGCGGCCGCCGGGCGGCAGGCCCATCCGGAACTCCGGGGGCGACTCGGAGTGTTCCAGGTGGACCGCGTCGTCCCCGTGCCGCACGGCGTAGTGGGTGAACTGGCCGGTGCGCCGGTGCAGTTCCGCCAGCACGGGACGGGCAAGGCTCAGGTTCCGGTCGTCGTGCAGTGCCGCGGCGGCCAGTCCGAGCAGCCGCGGTCCCACCTGGTAGGAGCCGCCTTCGACGGGCTGGGCGAAGCCGAACTCCGCCATGGTCCGCAGATGGCGGTGGACGGTCGGTTTCGACAGGCCCGTACGCCGTGCCAGATCGCCCAGCCGGTGCGGAGCACCGGGTTCGACGAGCGCTTCGAGCACCTCCATCGCCTTGTCGGTCGGGCCCTTCGCTCGGCCCTGCTCGGTGATGTGAGTGTTGACGGTCTTCGCCATGTCGCTTAGCTTAGCCCATCATTCCATCTGCCGGAACGGATGTGATGCTCAATGGAACGGCTTCGTCAAGCGCGGAGTGTGGACCGCATGCGCCCGGCCCGGCGCGACATCCTGCGGCTCGGCGGCCTGTTGATCCCGGCCCTCGCGGCTCCGGCGGTGCTCACCGGGTGCGGCACCAGCCCCGCGAGCAGCGCGGGGAACGTCCTTCGGGTGTCCCAGGCCGGTGATCCCAAGACCATGGATCCACACAAACAGGGCGACATGACCTCCATGAATGCCCTGATCAACGTGTTCGACACGCTCACCATGCGGGGCATGGACAACCTCCTGCAGCCGCGGCTCGCGCTGTCCTGGACGGCCCGCGGGGCGGCGACCTGGCGCTTCACGCTGCGCCCCGGCGTCACGTTCCACAACGGTGAGCCGTGTGACGCGGCGGCGGTCAAGTTCAGCATCGAGCGCGTTCTCGACCCCGCGACCAAGTCGCCGATCGTCGAACTCCGCTACGTCAAGGGCGTCTCCGTCGTCGATCCGCTCACCGTGGACGTGCACACGAGCGTGCACGACCCGATCCTGCCGGACAAGCTCTCGCTGTTCGGCGGCGTGATCGTCCCCCCGCGCCACCTGGCCTCCGTCGGGGACGCGGGGTTCGCCGAACACCCCGTCGGCACCGGGCCCTTCACCTTCGTCCGCTGGCGGCGCGACCACGAGCTGCGGATGCGTGCCTTCCCCGGCCACTGGCAGGGGCGCCCGCGCGTGGACGAGCTGGTGTTCAGCCCCCAGCCCAACCCCTCGTCCTCGCTCGCCGCGCTCCAGAGCGGCCAGGTCGACCTCGTGGCCGGCCTCACCCCTGACGCGGCACAGCAGTTGGAGGGCTACGGCGGCGTCAGACTGGACGGCTACACCGGCATCAGGACCTCCTACCTGTCGCTGAACACCCTGGAGAACGGGCCCCTGAAGGACCGCCGGGTGCGCCGGGCGCTCAACCACGCCGTGGACGTCCCGCTGCTGATCAAGGCGGTGCTCGGCGGCAAGGCGACCGAGGTGCCCGCGATGATCCCGCGCGGGGCGTTCGGCTTCGATCCCTCGGTCAAGCCGTTCACCCGCTCCGTGGACACCGCCCGGCGCCTGCTCGCCGAGGCCGGATACCCGCACGGCTTCTCGACCTCGCTGACCGCCTCCAACGTCGACTCCAACATCGCGGAGGCGATCTCCGGCCTGCTGTCCCGGGCCGGCGTGCACGCACGGGTCAAGCTCCTGGACCCCGGGACCTACGCCGACCGGCTCACCTCCGACGACCACGGTGCGCTGGGGCCGATGTACCTGGCTGCGAGCACCGTCTGGACGCTGGACGGGGAGAGCATGCTCCAGTCCAACGTCCGCAGCGACCGCCGCCAGAGCAGATGGCACAACAAGGACGCGGACCGCCTCATCGACATCGAGGAGCTGTCCGAGGACCCCGCGGAACGCAAACGCGCCTTCTCCGACCTCCAGCGGCTGATCCAGCGGGAGGCCCCGTTCGTCCCCCTCTACCAGATCGACAACATCTACGCCCGCAACAACCGCCCCCGCTGGAAGCCGGGGTCCGCCGGTGTGCTGGCCATGCAGAGTGCGGAGATCTCCCGATGAGCGACCTCACCCTCCTGCCGCCGCGCGCGGCGGGGACGAGCCGGCCGCGGCCGGGCGCCCGCGCCGGACTGCTGCGCGCCGTCCTGGTACGGATCGGCACCGCGCTGCTCGTGCTGCTGTGCACGGCGACCGTCTCCTTCTTCCTCGTCCGGCTGTCCGGCGACCCGGTCAAGCAGCTGCTCCCGCCGGACGCCACGGCCCAGCAGGAGTCCGTGCTGCGCGCCGGCCTCGGCCTCGACCGGCCCCTGATCACGCAATACCTCGACTTCCTCTGGGGCCTGCTCCACTTCGATTTCGGCAACTCCATCTCCTACAACGAGCCCGTCGGGCACGTGCTGGCCGAGCGGCTGCCGGCCACCCTGCAACTCGCCGCCGCGGCCCTGGTGGTGACGCTCGTCATCGCCCTGCCGGCCGGCATCGTGGCGGCCATGCGCCGCGGCCGCGCCTCGGACCGCGGCATCATGACCGGCGTCCTGCTCGGGCAGTCCACCCCGCCGTTCTGGGTGGGCATCCTGCTGATCCTGGTGTTCGCCGTGGGACTGCACGCCCTGCCCGCCTCCGGGTACGGCAGCTTCGCCAACCTCGTGCTGCCCGCCGTCACCCTGTCCGTCTACTCCGTCGCGGTCGTCGCCCGGCTGCTGCGCTCGTCGCTGATCGACGTGCTCTCGTCCGACCACATCCGCACCGCCCGCGCCAAGGGCTTCGGCCCGGTGAAGACGGTGCTCACGCACGGCCTTCGCAACGCGTCGCTGCCGGTGGTCACCGTGATCGGGCTGGAGGTCGGCAGCCTGCTGGGTGGCGCGATCCTCACCGAACGGGTCTTCTCCTGGCCCGGCGTCGGCCAGCTGACCATCGAAGCCATCTCCAACCGCGACTTCCCCCTGGTCCAGGCGGCCGTGCTGTTCTTCGCGGCCACGTTCGTCGTGGTCAACCTGCTGGTCGACCTCTCCTACAGCCTCCTCGACCCGAGGGTGAGGACCTCCCGATGACCCTGACCTCCCAGGCCGCGCCCACCGCGGGCCCCGCCGCCAGGGCGAAGCGCGGCCGGCGCCCCGCCGCGCTGGGCACCCTGCTGCGCAACAGACTCGCCGTGGTGGCACTCACCGTCCTGGCCCTCCTCCTGGTCGCCGCGGTGTTCGCCCCGCTGCTCGCGCCCGACGACCCGAACGCGCAGGATCTGCTGGCGCGGCTGAAGCCGCCCGCCTGGCAGCACGGCGGCAGTGCCGCCCACCTGCTGGGCACCGACCAGCTCGGCCGCGACATGTTCTCCCGGGTCGTCTACGGCACCCGTGTCTCGCTCCTGGTCGGCGCCGGCGCGGCACTGCTCGCCGGCGTGATCGGCACCGTGGTCGGCCTGGCCGCCGGCTACTTCGGCGGCTGGCCGGACCGGGTGCTGATGCGGCTGGCCGACGTCCAGCTGGCCTTCCCTTCGATCCTGCTGGCGCTGGCCATCGTCGGGTTCTTCGGCTCCGGCCTGTGGTACGTCATCCTCGTGCTGGGCATCACCGGCTGGGTGTCGTACGCCCGGGTGGTCCGCTCGGAGGTGATGTCGCTGCGCTCCCGCGACTTCGTCACCGAGGCACGGGCGATCGGCGTCACCGACGTGGCCATCATGCGCCGCCATCTGCTGCCCAATGTGATGGCGCCGCTGGCCACCATCGGGACGCTGCACGTCGCCGCCGCGATCGTCGCCGAGGCGTCCCTCAGCTACCTGGGGCTGGGCGTGCCCAAGGAGACCGTCACCTGGGGGTCGATGCTCGCCGACGGCCAGCTGTACCTCGGCACGTCGTGGTGGGTCGCGGTCTTCCCCGGCATCGCCCTGATGCTCACCTCGCTCGCCGTCAACATCACCGGCGACGCCCTGCGGGATGTTTCGGACCCGAAGGCGTACCGCCGATGACCACTGACAAACCGATGACCAACGACAGCAAGCCGACCGCCGAGCCGGTCCTGGAGATCGCCGACCTGAGCGTCGACTTCCGGCTGGACACCACCACCGTGCACGCCGTCCGCGGCGTGAACCTACGCCTCGCGCAGGGCGAGACGCTCGCCGTCGTCGGCGAGTCCGGAAGCGGCAAGACGGCCACCTCGCTGTCCGTGCTGCGGCTCAACCCGCAGCCCCCCTGCGTCTACACGGGCGGCCGGATCCTCTTCGACGGGCGTGACCTGCTCACCGTCTCCGAGAAGGACCTCGGCAGCATCAGAGGCCAGGACATCGCCATGGTCTTCCAGGACCCGATGACCAGCCTCGACCCCCTGCGCCGGGTCGGCACCCAGGTCGCCGAGGTGCTCCGCCACCACCAGGGCCTGTCCCGCGCGGCGGCCGGCGCGGCGGCCGTCGAGGCGCTGGACGAGGTCGGGATCCCCGACCCCGAACGCCGGTTCCGGCAGTACCCGCACGAGCTATCGGGCGGCCTGCGCCAGCGCGTGATGATCGCCGGCGCCCTGGTGGGCCGGCCCCGCGTGCTCATCGCCGACGAGCCGACCACCGCACTGGACGTCACCGTGCAGCGGCAGATCCTCGATCTGCTCGTCTCGCTGCAGAAGCGGCACGGCATGGCCGTCCTGCTGATCACCCACGACCTCGGCGTGGTCGCGGAGACCGCCGACCGGGTGGCCGTCATGCACCAGGGGCGCGTCGTGGAGACCGGCGACGTACTCGATGTCTTCCACCGCCCGTCCGACGACTACACGCGCCGGCTGCTGGCCGCCACCCCTCGACTGGAGCCGGCATGACGACCGAAGCCGCAACGGCACCCGAGACCCGCCGGCCCCTCCTGGAACTGGCAGGACTGCGCAAGGAGTTCGGCGGGCGGCACGCGAGCGTCGCGGTGGACGACGTGTCGCTGACGGTCGGCGAGGGCGAGACGCTCGCGCTGGTCGGCGAGTCGGGCTGCGGCAAGACCACGCTGACCCGGCTGCTGCTGCGGCTGGAGCAACCCACGGCCGGCAGCGTGCACTTCGACGGGCAGGACCTCGCCGCCCTCGCCCCGGCCGAACTGCGCCGCCTCCGCCGCCAGATCCAGGTCGTTCTGCAGGACCCGTACTCCAGCATGAACCCGCGTCTGAACATCGCCGGCATCGTGGCGGAGCCGCTGGTCACCCACGATCCCGAGGCCCGCGGGCGCAGCGGCCGGCGATACGTCCGGGAACGGGTCGGCGCGCTGCTGGAGTCCGTCGGCCTGGACGCGGGCATCCAGGACCGCTACCCGCACGAGTTCTCCGGCGGGCAGCGCCAGCGCATCTCCATCGCGCGCGCCCTGGCCGTCGAACCGCGGCTGATCGTGCTGGACGAGCCGACGAGCGCCCTGGACGTGTCGGTGCAGGCCCGCATTCTCGATCTGCTCGGCGAACTCCAGCAGCGGCGCGGGCTGACCTACTTCTTCGTCTCCCACAACCTCGCCGTCGTGCAGCAGGTGGCCGACCGCATCGCCGTGATGCGGCAGGGCCGGCTGGTCGAGGTCGGCGAGGCGGCGCAGGTGCTGCGCCGGCCCCGGCACCCGTACACCCGGCAACTGCTGGACGCGGTGCCGATACCCGATCCGCGCCGGGGCCGCCGGGCCCGCGCCACCGCGACCGCCACGGCCACCTCCACCGGCAGCGGTGTCGGCGAGGCGGGCGACGGCGGCCCGGCATCCGCGGGCGACGGGCGGTGACGGGAGACCAGCGGGGCCGCCGCGCGGCGCCGTGTCTGCTGCTCGTCCCGCCGGCCGGGTGCGGCGGCCGGACGGCGGCCGACCCGGCGCGGGCCGAGGTGCGGCGGGTGGCGTCGCCGCTACACCTGCGAGAGCACCATCCCGGCGCCGCCGAGCAGCGCCACGTCGTCGACGGCGGCCGTGCTCACCACGACCCGCGGCTTCTCCGCGACCGCCCACACCACGTCCGAACGCAGCCGCTTTTCGATCAGCCCGCGGAACCGCTCGCCGCCCTCACGCGCCTCGCCGTGCAGCACGAACAGGCCGGGCGCGAAGAGCTGCTGAATGTTCATCAGGCCCAGCACGACGTTCTCCGCGTACTCGGCCAGCACCTGCCGCGCGGCGTCGTCCTCGCGTGCCACCAGGGTGGCGAGCGACATCGCCTGGCCCAGGCCCGCGGCCAGCGCCCTGGCCTGCAGCCAGCGGGTGGTGGCGACGGTCTTCCAGCAGCCGCGGCCGCCGCAGGTGCAGCGCTCCCCGCTGGCCGAGACGGTCATATGGGCGCCGCTGCGGCCACCGGGCGGGGCGAGCACCCGGCCGGCGTAGAGGATGCCCACGCCCAGCACTTCCCCGGTCGAGACCGACGCGAACGTGCGCCGGCCCCGGCCGGGACCGAACCACCGGTCGCCGAGCACCTGGAGCCTGGCGTGGTGCTCCACCCTGACCGGCACCCCGGTCAGCGCCCGCAGTCGCTCCACCACCGGATAACCGCGCAGCGCCGGCACGTCGTTGACCTCGGTGATCAGCCCCGCGTCGGGGTCGACCAGCCCGGCCGCCGCCACGCCGATGCCCTGCGGCGGGCCGCCGGCGAACACCTGGGCGGCGCGGGCGAGCGCCGCGTCCAGGTCGGCGGGCAGCGCGGTGGCCGCGTCGTACCCGGTCTCGGTCCGCTCCAGCACCGCGCCGGACATGTCCAGGACCGCGGCCCTGATCCGGCCGGGCACCAGCTCGACCGCCCCCAGCCTGCGCTGAGCACGCGGTGCGACCGGTTGCGGTTCGGGCTCGGGCACCAGTCGCAAGGGGAAACGTTCATCGGTCATGGCCCGACTCTGCCACGACCGGCTTTCAGGAAGGTAGCGCTGTGATCCACCGGAAATTGGCCGAGTCGACCTGGCAGGAGGTGCGGGCGGCCGGGGCCCGGGGAATCGCGCTGCTCCCCATCGGGTCTCAGGAGCAGCACGCCGCCCATCTGCCGATGGGCACCGACACCCTGCTCGCGGAAGCGGTGCTCGACCGGGCCACTGCCCTGCTCGCGCAGGACGACGGCACCCCGGAGCTGGTGCGCCTGCCCGCACTGCCCTTCGGTCACAGCCCGCACCACCTGTTCGCGGCCGCGGTGTCGCTCGGTGCGGCCACCCTGGGGGCGGTCCTCGACGACGTACTGGACTCGCTGGCCACCTCCGGCTACCGCCGGGTCATGGTGGTCAACGGGCACGGCGGGAACGACGAGATCATGCGGCTGGCCGTCAAGCGGTTCGCGCTGCGCCGCGACGTGACCGCCGCGGCGTGTTCGTACTGGACGGTGACCTCCGGGGAGGACGACGCGGAGCGCCCCGAGGTCACACCGGGGCATGCCGGGTGGTTCGAGACGTCGCTGATGCTGGCGGCCCATCCGCACCTCGTCCGTACCCCCGTCCCGCCGCGCCCGCCGGTGGAGCCGCCGCCGCTGTTCGACAACCCGCCCTGTCCGGGACTGACCGTGGAGCGCCACGGCGAGTGGGCCAGGGTCGGCGGGGCGACCGACGACGCCTCGTCGGCCGACGCGGCGCGCGGCCACCGGCTGCTGGAGGCGCGGGCCGCCGGGCTGGCCCACGTGATCCGGGCGTTCGATGCGGCCACCCGCTGAGCCCCGGCCTGTGCCACCACGCAGCCCGACACCGCTGAGCCCGACACCGCCGGACCTGTCACCACCGAGCCCGACACCACCGGACCTGTCACCACCGAGCCCGGACGTCGCCCAGGGCGGCGGCCAGCACCCGGCCGCCATCGGCGACGCCCCACCGGACCTGTCACCACCGGGCACCACCGAGTTGGAGAGAAGAAGCATGAAGATCGTCGATGTCGATGTGTGGGTCGTCAACCTCCCGCTGGTCAACCCGTTCACCAGCTCTTTCGAGACGAAGACGGGAGAGACCCGCACGGTGGTCCGCATCCGCACCGACAGCGGCGTCGAGGGCTGGGGCGAGACGATGTGGGGCCGGCCGGTCGCCGCGATCGTCGAGTCGCTGGGCAAGGACCTGATCGGCACCAGCCCGTTCGCGCTGGAGAGCTTCCACCGCAGGCACCACATGGTGCCCTTCTTCCACGGCTACCTCGGCTACGCGGCGATCGCCGCCATCGACGTGGCGTGCTGGGACGCGATGGGCAAGGCGACCGGCCGGCCGGTGACCGACCTGCTGGGCGGCCGGGTGCGCGACGAGGTCCCGATCACGGCCCTCATCACCCGCGCGGACGCCCCCGGGGCGAGCGGCGCCACACTGGCCGGGGCACTCGCCGAGCATGCGGTGCGGGTGGTGGAGGAGGGCGGCTTCGACGCCGTCAAGCTCAAGGGCACCAGGGACGTCCGCGGGGACGTGGCCATTCTGCGGGCGCTGCGGGCAGCGCTTCCCGAGGTGAACCTGCGGGTCGACCCCAACGCGGCCTGGTCGGTGCCGGACTCGGTGCGTGCGGGCATCGCCCTGGAGGAGCTGGACCTGGAGTACCTGGAGGACCCCTGCTCGGGCATCGAGGGCATGAGCCAGGTGAAGGCGAAGGTACGGATCCCGCTGTGCACCAACATGTGCGTGGTGCGGTTCGAGGAGTTCGCTCCCGCGATGCGGCTGAACGCCGTCGACGTCATCCACGGTGACGTCTACAAGTGGGGCGGCATCGCGGCCACCAAGGCGCTCGCCGCGCACTGCGAGACCTTCGGGCTCGGCATGAACCTGCACAGCGGCGGTGAGTTGGGCATCGCGACCGCGGCGCACCTCGCGGTCGTCGCCAGCACGCCGGTGCTCTCGCGCGCCATCGACAGCATGTACTACCTGCACGCCGACGACATCATCGAGCCGCTGCACCTGGAGAACGGGCGGCTACGGACACCGGAAGGACCCGGCCTCGGCGTCACCGTGGACGAGGACAAGCTGCGGCGCTTCGCCGCGGTCAACGAGCGCGAAGGAGATCTGACGCGATGAGCGGGCACGGAAAGCAGGCGGTGCGCACCGAGGACGCGCCGCGCCCCGCGGGGGCGTACAGCCAGGGCGTGGTGGCAGCGGGGCTGCTCTTCACGGCCGGGTTCGGCCCGCAGGACCCGAGAACGGGTGCGGTGCCCGACACGGTGGAGGAGCAGACGGCGCAGGTCCTGCGCAACGTGCGGGCGGTACTCGCGGCGCACGGGCTCACTACAGACGACGTGGTCAAGGTGACGGTGCATCTCCAGCACCTGCACCGTGACTTCGCGGCCTACGACGCGGTCTACCGGAAGTTCTTCACCGAACCGTACCCGGTGCGCACCACGGTCGGGTCGGACCTGATGGACATCCTCGTGGAGATCGACGTCGTTGCCGCGCTCCCCCGCTGAGGCTGTGGCCGCCTGCATGGGCGGCTGATGCCCGGCTGCGGTCACCGTCTCGTCGCCGCTCGACTCGTCCCGCGGCGACGGACGGTGGCCGTAAGCCGGGGCCGGGTCACCCGGGCCGTGAGTCCGGGCCGGGTCGCCCCGCACCCTTCATCCGGGAAAGGCCACCGTGCCGGGCCCCCAGCAGACCGGATGCAGGTGATCTGCTGCCAACCGACCGACGAGAACACGGCGCACCACGACGTCTCCCTTCAACACACCGCCGGCGGAGATGTCCATCGCCGGTCGTCGCGTCTCATCGGGGCGCGCGTGTTGAAGTGGGTTCCTGCATCGCTGAGGCCGCGTTTGTTAGACCGGCCGTTCGAGGATCATGTCCTGGTCCGTGGCCGTCGTCCGCCCGACATCGTAGGTAGAGGGACGTGGTGTTCTTGTTCGCGAGGCCGCCGAGCGCACCCAACGCCCAGAACCGGATGGTGAGGTCGGCGTCGTCGGACTCGGTGAGACGGATCCGGAACTGGGTGTCCTGGGCCGGTGCTCCGGTGAGTTCAGTGTCCGGGGCGTCGATCTCGACCCCGGGGACGATGGACCATCGCATCTGAAGAGGCCGGTCACATACCCCTCGTTGACGATCGCGACCGGGATGGTCGCCCAATGCCCCGGGCGCAGCGCGTCGACACCGAGGCAGGTGCGGTCGACGTTCACACGTGCTTCGGGGTTGATGGTGACGAGGAACACCGCGTTCGTCGTGCAAGGCGCGCAGCAGGTGCAGCCGGGTTCGCAAGTGCATCACTCGACCTCGCTCTCGTCGCGGCGGGTGGCATACACGGCCTTGGCGTGGTCGTACGCGGCGCGCGCCTCGTCCCGCTCGGCCGCCCTGATGAAGCCGTTCTTGACCTCCCACAGCTTGTCGACGCAGTCGTGAAGCCACTGGGCGCTGCGCCGGGAGGCACGAACGGGCCTGTCGCCGACCTCGACGAAGACCGGTTGTGTGTGCATGCTCGGCAGCACACGCAGCGCGATCCATGACGAACGTTCCAGTTCGATGTCGAAGGCGACATCCTGCTCCGTGCCGTCGGCGACGAGGTCAGTCGACGCGACCGGCTAGGCTTCCCGGGGCACACACCGCAACCAGGTCCGCTGAACAAGAGTCGGTGCGCGGCCATGGCCTGCCGGTCGCTTCAACCGCGCTGCCAGTGAAACAACGCGCCGCTTGTGGGCACGGAGAAGACTGGCGTCGGCTCTTGGAACTATTCACATGGCTTCTTCGCCTCGCCTCGCAAAGACTGGGCGCATCCCTGTAGGGACGACTCGGATCCCGTGAGAAGGTGTCGAAAATTGAGTGAGGCAGTCGAGGTTCGCTTCGGCCTGGAGCTGGGCAGTGCGTGGAACTTGCTCACGGAGCAGGGGCGATCTCTTCACGATTGCTACCGGCGTAGTCTCCGTCAGACGCAGGTAGCAGAGCGCGTCGGCTTCGACGCGATCTTCACGGGCCACTACTACGCCCGCTACCCGGTCCCGATCCTCCAGCCCTGGCCGCTGCTCGGCAACCTGGCGTCCTTCGCGGGCGATATGCAGTTGGGCACCGGAATCCTGCTGCTTCCCCTGCTTCACCCGATGGATGTGGCTGAGGAAGCGGCCACGGTGGACGTGCTCAGCGAGGGACGTTTCATTCTCGGTGTGGGGGCAGCCTACGGCGAGGAGCTGGACCACTTCGGGATCGAGAAGAAGACTCGCGGACGACGTGTCGAGGAGATGATCGAGATCATCCGCGCGATGTGGCGCGGTGATCGCTTCGATTTCTCGGGCGACTTCTTCGAACTCAAGGGCGTCGAGCCGACCTTGCTGCCCCACTCGCAGGCCGGTCCTGAGATCTGGCTGGCCGCGAACGCAGATGCGGCAGTGCGGCGGGCCGCCCGGATCGCGGACACCTGCTTCTTCAGTCCACACGCGAACCTCACCACGCTGGGTCGTCAGCAGGATCTCTTCCTTGAGCACTATGGTGCGGCTGAGCGCGGGCCCAGGCCCACCTGGTTGCCGCTGATGCGCGAGGCTTTCGTCGCCGAGACCACCGCTGAGGCCAAGCGCCTCGTGCGCCCCTATGTGGAGCGGCAGTATCACGAGTTGTACATCAGTCACGGTCAGGACAAGGTGATGCCTGCCGATGACGACCGTTTCGACCTGCCGATCGACGAGCTGGCGCACGAGCGCTTCATCATCGGCGACCCTGAGACGGCAGTCCAGGAGATCATGAAGTACGTCGAGCGTGGTTTCAACTACCTGGTCCTTCAGGTGCCTTGGTGCGAGGTCGACGACGCGGCGAACGAGCGCGCGATCGAGCTTCTCGGAACCGAGGTGTTCCCGCGCGTGCGGGAGCTGTGCGGAGCCCGCGGAGCGCGTATCGCCGAGTGAGCTGCTTCCAACTTGGTTGAGCGGCGCTTTCGTTGTCCTGTGCTCCATCATGCGCGGGCTGCTGAGCGAGGTGCCGCGCAAGAAGGTGGCAGCGGGCCGAGTTCGCGGGCCTTCCCAACTCCGGACGACCGCAGGGCTTGTGCCTGGCTGGGGAGAACACCGGGTGCGCTATGTGCTCGCGGTGCCCAAGAACGGGGTAGTTCCACTGCCGGGCGGACGCACCCGCCAGGCCCGCGAGCTGTACGCGATGGAGGGGACGGTGCCCTCAGGCGTCCGTCCCCTCCAGGCGGTTTCCCTCCCGTGGAGGCGTTCGAGCGCCGCTCGTGCGCCGAGGGTGCCAAGGGCCCCGAACTCGTCCACGGAATGGCCTACTTCCTGTGCCCACACGGCCCCGGCTCTGACCATGGCCGCACCGTCCACCGCTGCCGGGCAGCGGTGGACGGTGCGGCGTCAGCGCCGCCCGACGGACGCCACCGTCTACGCTCAGGATCAGAGCCGGCCAAACACGTATGGGACGTCGCCGCCCGCGCCACTGACCTCCTGCCGAGTCGGCAGCCTGCCCCGGCCTCGTATCCTCGGCTCTCGTGCCGGACAGGGCGGACCATGCCACGGAGCCTGTCCGGCACTCCTCAGGGAAGGCCCCGGTGTCAGCGCCGAGCCGCGAGGACGCTGTCGGCCACCATCATCATCAGGACATCGTTCGTGCCCTCGGCGATCGGCATGAGGGCCGCGTCGCGGTAGTACCGTTCGACGGGGAACTCGGTGGTGAACCCGTAGCCGCCGAGGATGCGCATGGCGTCGTACGACGCGTTGAGACAGGTCTCGGCCGCATGTGCCTTGGCCATGGCAGACTCCACGGTCGCCCGGCCCTCCCCCTGGGTCTTCACGGCGGCATTGATCATCAGCAGCCGGGATGCCTCGATCTCGACCGCCATCTTCGCGAGCCTCAGCTTGACCGCCTGGTAGTCGCCGAGCGGGTGCCCGAAGGTTTCTCGCTCGGTGGCGTACTTGGTGGCGGCCTCCAGGCTCGCGCGGGCGATGCCGACCGCGGCGCCGGCCATATAGATCCGGCCGCGGTCCAGGGCGGACATCATCTGGTAGAAGCCCTGGCCCTCGACGTCGCCGAGCAACTGTCCGACGGGGAGCCTCGCGTCGTCGAAGACGAGCTCGCACAGATCGAGTCCGCGGTGGCCCAGCTTCTTGATGTCCCGGCTGATGGTGTAGCCGGACATGTGGCGCTCGACCAGCACCAGGCTCATGCCGCGGTGGGCCGGCTGGGCGTTCACATCGGTGCGCACCAGCATCACCAGGGGGGCCGCGTGCCGGGCCTGGGTGATCATCGTCTTGGTGCCGTTGAGGACGTAATGGTCGCCGTCGCGCACCGCGGTGAGCCTGATGTTCTTCAGGTCTGTGCCGACGGAGGGCTCGGTCATGGCGATACCGCTGGTCCGCTTGCCCGCGGCCAGTTCCGGCAGGTACTTCTGTTTCTGCTCCTCGGTGCCGTACTTACCGATGAGCCAGGCACCGCTTGCCGAGCTGCCGACGACGCTGGCGAGGCCCATCCAGCCCCGGGCCAGTTCCTCGAAGACAAGGCCGTAGCTGACGTAGTCGACGTCCGAACCACCGAACTTCTCCGGGACCGACATGCCCATGAGGCCGAGCTTTGCCATCTCGGGCAGAAGGTCGGCGGGGTATTCGTCCCGTGCCTCGCGCTCCATCGCGGTGGGGATCACACGCTCGTCCACGAATTGGCGCACCACCGCACGCAGCGCCTCGTGCTCCTCGGTGACGCCGAGGACCGTACGACGGTTGGACATGATTGCTCCGATCAGACATCCGGCGAGGGTCGGGGAAGGGCAAGCCCTCTCCTGCGGAGTCGGGCCGCCATCGGCGTCAGGTGGCGATCCAGCCGCCGTCCACATGGACCACGTCGCCGCTGATGTAGGCCGCGCCCTCGCCTGCGAGGAAGAACACGGTCGCGGCGATCTCCTCCGGCAGGCCGGGCCGGCCGGCGGGGATCAGCAGGTTCATCAGGTCGGCGTTGACCCCGACGCCTCGGTTGGCGTCGACCAGGTCACCGAGGATCTCCTCGGACGTCGCCCGGATCCCGGTGCGGATGGCGCCGGGGGCGACGACATTGGCGGTGATGCCGTACTGCCCGAGGTCGTAGGCCAGACGGCGGGTAAGACCCTCGATGCCGGCCTTGGCGGCGCAGTAGGCGATGCCGTCCGGCATGGCGCGGCTCGCCGCGATCGAGCCGATGGTGATGATCCGGCCGCTGCGCTGAGTGATCATCTGCTCGGAGACTGCCTTGACGGCGTTGAAGCAGCCGGTCAGATTGATCCCGATGATCTTGTTCCAGAGTTCGGCGCCGGTCTCCTGGATGTCGGCGACCCCATCGAACACACCGGCGTTGCTGACCAGTACGTCCACCCGGCCGGTCCGCGCCACCACCCAGTCGACGAAGTCATGGAGAGCCGCGGCGTCCGTGACGTCCACCGGACGGCCCTGAACCAGTTCGGAGCCGAGCGACCGCACGGTTTGGTCCAGGCGCTCCTCGGACAGGTCAGCCAGGAAAACACGGTCACCGGCTTCCGCGAAAGTCGCCGCCACCGCCGCCCCGATCCCGCTTCCGGCACCGGTGACAACGACGCTCCTGGGTTCCGTCATATCCTCTTCCCGTTCTCGCGTTCTACGTCGGCTTTTCTCGGTCATGGCGCTGATATCACCCGACGCCTCACACATTAGGTCGGCGCTCCCCCGGCGCGTCACTGGTGGAGTTACCACATGTGGAACGACACGTTGGAACAGCACCGATTCATGGCCAGACACCCCGGTGGGTCCGACACGCTGCTGCCCTCGACGGCGCAGGGCAAGGAGATCACCGCGCGGACGGCAGTGCGCCCGGACAGCGGATCACCGGCGCGGTCGACATCCGCGCGGGCGGCGCCACGACCCAGTCGGTGCCCGCGGCGACCTACGGCGTCACCGGCAAGGTCACGGGTGGGCACACCGGTCATCACCGTCAAGCCGACGCCACCGCGCCCGATAAGGCCCCGTCCGCCCCGAGGTCGACATGCGGCTTACCGCAGCGGTCGCCGAGCGGAAGGGCCGACGGCCATCGCAACACATGAGGCGGGCCCCGCCACCGCGCGGCCCGCCTCATCGTGTTCCGCCGGGTCAGTACAGGGGCGAGGTCGCCCGCCCGCCGACGACGAAGTCGTCCTCGGTGGCGTCGATCAGACGACGCTCGCGTACGAAAGGCAGCGGCTGGGCGGGGTTCGGGGAGTCGATCTCCCGGGCGAGGCGGTGCCCGGAGAAGACGGCGTCCGCGATGAAGTTCGGCCGCACGCAGTCGCCGATCCGGTACACCGCTTCGATCCCGTTCTCGGCCAACTGCGCCGAGCGCCCCTTCAGCTCCCGGTACAGCCCGGACTGCGCCTCGCGCTGGCCGACCAGGATCACGCTGTCCACGGCCTGGTCGGATGTCTTTCCATGGCTGAGCACCTGCAAGCCGTTCGAGGTCGCTCCGGTCACCGTGCTGCCGGTCCGGATGTCCACGCCCAACGCCTCCAGGTCGAGCATCAGGCGCCGGTACTCCATCGTGAACTTGGTGTAGTGCCCCAGTGCTTCGGCGGGTGTCACCACGGTCACCGCATGGCCGTCCTTCGCAAGGTACTCCGCAAGGCCGGGGCCGACGAAGTAACCGTCGGTGTCGATGATGACAACCCGCTCCCCTACCGGCTTTCCCGCCTCCAGGACGTCCTCCGGCGTCAGCAGGCGCTCGCCAAGGGCGGAGAGGAAGTCCATCGGGCGACGGTCGTACGGGGACAGACCTGCACGGCTGTATCGGGAGCCGGTGGCCACGACCACCAATCCCGCGCCGTAGTCGAGCACTTCGTCGGCGTCGAGCCGGGTGTTGAAGATCGTCGTGACGTTGTTCAGCTTCGACAGCTGGAACTCGCGGTACTCGATGAGCCGCCGCCACTCTTCACGCCCCGGGATCTTGGTCACCCAGTTGAGGCATCCGCCGAGCTGCCCGGTGGCCTCGATGAGGTGGACATTGCGCATCCCTCGTTTCCCGAGGACCATCGCGCACTCCATGCCGGCCGGGCCCGCACCGACGACCAGCACGTCGTTGTCGTGGTTGCTCGCCTGTGTGAAGCGCTCGGGGTGCCAGCCGCGCCGGAACTCCTCGCCGATCGTGGCGTTCTGCGTGCATATCTGGTGCGCGTGGGCGACGTCCCTGGACACACAGAAGTTGCAGCCGATGCACTCGCGGATGTCCTCGATCCGCCCTGTGCGGATCTTCTCCGGCAAGAAGGGGTCCGAGATGCCCGCGCGTGCGGCGCCGATGAAGTCGCACTGTCCCGAGCGGATGACATCGACCATGGTGTCGGGGCTGTTGAACCGGCCGACGTTGACCACCGGTTTCTTGCTGTGTTTCTTCAGATGGGCGACGAACGGGGCCTCGTGGTTCTCCTTGGCCGTACGCGACGACTGGGCGTCAAGTCCCCAGTCGAAGCCTCCGATCACCAGGTCCCAGTAGTCGACGAGGTCGTCCATGTACGCGATGAACTTCGGGGCCTCGCCATGCGCCCGCATGCCGCGCTCACCGATTCCGAGCGGCTCGTCCAGTGTGTCCACCCCGAATCGGAGTCCGACCGCCGCCGAGTCCCCCAGGGCCGCCCGGGCCTTGGTGAGCGTCTCGCGCGCGAATCGGGCCCGGTTCTCGAAGCTGCCGCCGTATGCGTCGGTCCGCGTGTTGTAGTACGGGATGAGGAAGTGCGCCAGAATCGACGCCGCGTGCCCGCAGTGGAAGGTGATCAGGTCGAAACCCGCATCGCGGGCCCGCAGCGCGGCCTTGACATGCAGGTCCTGGATCTCCTCGATGTCCTCCAGCTCCAGTGCCGCGCAGGTCGCCGCGTAGCCGACCGGCAACCCGGACTCACCGGCGACCGGGATGACGCCTCGTGCGTTGAGGCCGCGCCCCTCCGTGGAGAATCCGATGGAGGAGTGGTACTCAAGTTCGATTCCGGCCAGACTGCCGTGCTCATGGATCCGGTCCACGACGTAACGCGAATTGCGTATGTCACCCTCGTCCCACAGGCGCGCGAGGGGCGCTGGCGATTTGTCCACCTCCGGTGCGATCGAGGTCGCCTCGGTGAAGACCACACCCCACCCGCCCTCAGCTTTCATCGCTCGGTAGCCGGCCATGTGGCTGGGCCGCTCGGTGCCGAAACCCGCGGCGTGGGGTGTCTGCCAGAAGCGGTTGCGAGCAGTCTTCGGTCCCAGCTGCACAGGCTCGAAAAGAATGTCGTACCTGCTCGACGATGCCATCCGGGTGGCCTCCCGTCTTTCCTTGTGTCCGCCCGATGATTAAGGGTGCCGTCACCGTAAGCGGCGCCGATTCGGGCTTCCACTGGAAATCTCATCAAGAACCCGCCCGACGTCGGTGAAGAACACAGGAGCGTGGTTTCTGCGGTCCGCACGGAAGTGATACGTGGCTTCATCGTTCACGGAGGCGGGTCTCCGCCGCGATCGGAAAGCCCGGGGATCTACAGGATCACTCCCGGTCGTGCAGCCGAGGCCGGTCCATGGCGAGATGCTCGCGCAGCGGGTCCGATTCGCCCACGATCATCTGGGCGAGGATCTCCCCGCAGACAGGACCGGTCGCCACCCCGTAGGAGTGGCCGGTGTTGACGTAGATGCCCTCGATACGGTCCACGATGGGCAGTTGGTCGCGGGTGTGACCGACCAGGCCCGCCCACAGACCGGTGACACCGAGTTCGCCCAGGCGTGCGCCTCGATCGAGGGTGGTGTCGATCATGGCCTGGGTCGCCGACATGCTGATGTGCGGATTGAGGGAACCGGGCCCGTCGAAGCTGTTGCCGATCAGCAGTGCGCCCTCGGTGTTCTGCGTGAGGGTGTCGTCGTAGCCGAAGCCGTCGTCCGCCCCCGTCGGCCGCGGAGGCGCGAACACCCGGGGGTCATAGGACGGCAGGTCGGTCAGCGCTCCGCAGGAGGCCACGCCCCGTGGACCGTGCAGCACGGCTCCCGGGGAGTACGCGATCGGCTGGGTGACCATCTGGCCCACCCGTGAGGTCACGATGGGGAGGTCGATGCCTTCCGATCGCAGATTCACCGACCAGGCACCGGTCGCCCACACCACTCCGCCGGCGTGGATGTCGCCACGGACCGTGCGGACACCGATGACGGTGTCACCTTGCCGCAGTGTTCCCAGAACCGCTGTGTTCTGAAAGACACGAACACCGCGACGCAGGCAGGCGGCACCGAGGCCGCGAGCGAATGCCTGGGTGTCGATCTGCGCGTCGTCGGGGCAGTAGACGGCGCCGATGGCGGACTCGGGCAGCACGTTGGAGTGTTTGAGTGCCTCGCGGGGCGTGACGAAGGAGACATCGAGACCGACCGCACGACGATCCTCCACATAGTCGTCCAGTACGGCCTTCTGGGCTTCGTTCTCGTAATAGAACAAGCCGCCGTTGCGGCGGAACTCGAAGGTCGGGCCGAGTTCCTCCTCGTAGGCGGCGTAGCGTTCGAGGCCGCGCCGGGCGAGCTCCAGCTCGCAGCCGCTACGGCGAAGCTGCAGCCAGAGGGCGCCGGGGTTGCGCCCAGAGGCGCCGAAGGCGAACATCCGCTGCTCCGCGATGACCACGTCGTAGCCGCGCCTGCTCAGCTCGAACGCGGCGCACAGACCGACGATCCCACCCCCGACCACTACGATGTCGGCCGTGTCGAGCGCCCGGAGCCCGTCCATGCTGCCTCCCTGTGTGCCCATGATCGAATCAGTCGCGCGAGGTCCCCGATCATCTCACCAGGGCGCGCCGCAGGCCGCCGGAGGCGGCGTCCCCTCCTTGCTGGTCCCCTCGCACCACCATAGGCAGACGCGACCAGAAGTCGTATTGGAATGCTCCCGATCACGAGGTGCCCACATTGATAACTATTACAAGCAGGACAAGACTGGATGCTGCCTAGGCTGGCCGGATCGCGAGGTGTGTAGACAGGCAGGTGAACAGATGCTCCCGGACTGTGTGGGGACCTTCACATGACAGACATGGCGACTGAGTGCACGCTCGGGGACCTCCTCAGGAGTGACCGGCTGGGCCTGACCCTGCTCGTCGGCACGCCGCACGCCGACTCGCGCGTGATCCGGGGTGCGCAACTCCTGCTGGGCAATGACCTGAGCAGCCACCAGGACGACATGGTGCTGGTGAGCGTGCACCGTCCGAAAGACGGCGCCTCGCTCCTCACCGGTCTCTCCGAGGTGCTCGATCTTCCCGGCTCGCGCATCATCGTCACTTGGCTGCCGCGGAACGGCACGTCGGAAGGGCTGGAGGCGGCCGCGGGTCAGCACATCCTGCTGGGACTGCCCGCCGACGGCGATCCGGCGGAGCTGATCTGCGAGATCGCCAGGGCGACCGCTCTCGTCGAGAAGACTCTCACCGGACGGCTCACGTCCCTGCAGCGCTCGCTGACCCAAGCACTGGCCGAACCGGTTCCCCTCAAGGCCCTCACCTCTCGTGTGGCCAAGATGTGCAACGCGGTGGTCACCGTCATCGGTGCCGCCGGCACAGCCGAGTACCCCACCGGTCCCCTTCCCCTGTCCCTGTTGATTCCCGAGATCAGCCGCACCCAGAGTGACTCCCAGACCTTCGCGATCGGCGGCTGGTACGGGATCGCCGTAAGAGTCGCCACCAGCGCGTCCACGGGAGAGAAGGACGGCTGGCTGCTCGCCACCAGCCGGCGGGCGTCCTTTCCCGACCGCTACTCAGAGGCGGCCGTGTACATCGCGGCCTCGCTCGCGGAGACGAGCTTTCACATCGACATCGCCGCTCAGCAGCAGGAGAAGGCCGTACGCAGCGCCGTCCTGGAGGAGGCGTTGGCGATGCGCCTGGAGCGCCAGAACACCGAACTGGCCGGCCGTATGGCCTCCCTGGGGATCTCCTTCGAGCAGGAGACCCGCATGATCTTCGCGGAACTCCAGCACGCCCGCTCCCCCGCCCGGGAGATGTCGGCACTTGAGAACCTGTACTTCCATCTGCAGCGTCATCTGAACAGCGACGGCATTCCGCACCTGCTCGTGCTCCGGGAGAACGCCGTCGTGGGGCTTCTGCAGGCCTCGGCCTCCACCGTCAGGCGCACATTCGTCAAAGTGGGCCAGCCGTCCGAGGACTTTCTGCTCGGCATCGGCCGCAACGCGGTCGACGTCGGTCATGTGGTCGACTCCTACCACGACGCCCAGCTCGCCGTGCGATTCCTGCGCCGCGAGGACACCACCCGGCGAAGCATGTCGAACGAGGAGTTCGACTTCGCGACCCGTCTCTTCTCCGATGTGGGTCTCGACAAGATGGGCGAGTGGGCGAACGAACTGCTGCGGCCGCTGGAGGACAAGCAGACCATGCTGCTCACGCTCTCCACCTACTTCGAGCACCGGCAGAACATCATGGAGGCGGCCGATGCGCTGTCGGTCCACCACAACTCGCTCCGATACCGCCTGTCGAAAATAGAGTCGACCCTGGACCTCAGCTTGCGGGACCCGGCCGCGGTGTCCTCGCTCTTCCTGGCCCTGACCGCGTTGTCCATGGTGGAAGCGCAGTCCCGCGCCCAGCGCGGCATCACTCCGGGTGCGAGGACCGGTCAGACGGCGATGGCGCGGGGAGCGGAGGCCGAGGGGGCCGTCTTCGACGAGGCCGGGCGGGGTCTTGCCGAGCGTTTCGGTGCGGCCGTGGGTCCGGAACGCTGACCGCCGACCGCCGCTCCGCCCCTGCCGGCTTCGCTCCCGAAGGCTTGGGAGCGAAGCCTGCTTGTTTCTGATCTTCCGATCCGTCTCTGCTCTGGAAATCTCCCGCATACGAAGCGGCTCTTTCGGAACGAGACCAATGGTGCCACCCGACATCGGAGGCGAGACTGGGATCTGTTACCGCTCAGGACGGGCAATAAACTGGAAAGTTGAGGCATATGTCCCTGTTGGAAACAGAAGTCGCCGCGCCCGGTCTGCACTTCGACGATTTCTCGGTGGGCCAGAGCTGGGTCACTCCCGCTCGCACCATCACCGAGGCTGACGTCGTCGCGTTTGCGGGAATATCCGGCGACTTCAACCCGCTGCACACCGATGAGGAATTCGCGAAGAACACACAATTCGGCGGCCGAATCTTTCACGGACCGGGCGTCTTCGCCGTGGCCACCGGGCTTGAGTCCCGACTGGGCATCAAGGACGGCACAGCCATCGCCTTCCTCGGCATGAACTGGACCCTCAAGGCAGCTGTACGGATCGGCGACACGATCAAGGTTCACCAGCAGGTCGCCGAAATCCGACCCTCCTCCTCCAAGCCGGACCGGGGAATCGTCACCTTCGACGTCCAGGTGACCAACCAGAACGACGAGGTCTGCCAAGAAGGCCAGTGGATCGTCATGTTCAGGAGGAAGCAGTGACGAACGCCGGCCCCGACGGCATCTGCGTCGGTGCCGACTCGCGGGCAGTGCCCTCGGCATTCGTCCATACGCATCGCGTGCGGTACCACGAGGCGGACGCGCAGTCGTTTCTCTTCAACAGCCGCTATCTGGAGATCGCCGACGTGGCGATGACGGAGTACTTCCGTCATCTGGGCTGGCCCTACGACAAGCTCAACGCATCGGGTGTCGATCCGTCCGTGGTCAGCGCCCAACTGCTCTTCAAGGCTCCTGCGTTCTTCGATGATGTCCTACAGGTCCAGGTGGCGTGCGTGCGGATCGGACGCACCAGCTTCGAGCTTGAGCTGAGCGTGATGCGCGACGCCGCGGAACTGGCGAGGATCAACATCGTCTATGTGAACGTCGACGCCGATACGGCAGCCGCCCGCCCGCTGCCTCCGGCCGTCGCCGCAGCCCTGACATCGGTCTGAAGCGACGCGCGACGGGGTGCGAGCTATCAAGTCGCGCCCCTGCGGAAATGCGGCTCAAATTCCTTGGACGTCTCACAGCGAGCTGCCACGCGAACCAGAATCCGACCAATGGATCGGCCGTCGGCATATCACTAGCGTCGCCTTCATCATCCACATGACGGCCAACTCCTCAAGGAAGTTGCAACGCGATGAGCACTATCAGTCCGGGTCGGCCCTTTCTGGAGGCCGAGGATATCAAAGTCGTCTTCGCGGGCAAGCCCGCGGTCAATGGCATCACCATGCAGGTTGATTCCGGAGAAGTAGTTGCCATCGTGGGTCCGAGTGGGTCGGGAAAGAGCACGTTTCTGCGGTGCATCAATCATCTTCAAGCGCCGACCTCGGGTGCCATTCGCGTGGACGGGGTCTCGGTGGTCGATCGCCCCGGCCGACACCCGAGAGCCCGTGAGCTGGCCGCGCTCCGCCGAAAGGTGGGCATGGTCTTCCAGTCGTTCAACCTCTTCCCTCACTTGACCGCGTTGGAGAACATCACGCTCGCCCAGGTCCACGCCCTGGGGCGCGGCAAGGAGGAGTCGCGGGAGTGTGCACTCGCGCTGCTCGATCGCGTCGGGCTCCGCAACCGCGCGGACCACCGGCCCACGCAGTGCTCGGGCGGACAGCAGCAGCGCATCGCCATCGCGAGGGCCCTGGCCCTGGAGCCAAAGGTCATGTTGTTCGACGAGCCGACGTCGGCCCTCGACCCTGAGTTGGGCGCCGATGTCCTGGGGGTCATGCGGGACATGGCCGCCACCGGCATGACCATGATCGTGGTGACGCACGAAATGCAGTTCGCAGAGGACGTGGCCGACCGGGTCGTCTTCATCAGTGACGGTCTCATTGTCGAGGAGGGTGAACCGTCGAAGGTGCTGCGGTCGCCGCAGCATGAGCGGACGCAGCGTTTCCTCAAAGCCGTTCTGGACCGCTGATGAACATCACACAGCACTTCCCGATGCTGGTCGACGGGATTCAGTACACGCTCCAGATCACGTTCGCGGCATTCCTCATCGGACTTCTGTTGGCCATCCCGATCAGCGCCCTGCGGCGCTCGCGTCTTCTGCCGCTGCGCGCCCTGGGCGTCGGCTACGTCGAACTGCTCCGGGCGATTCCCCCTCTTCCCTGGTTGTTCCTCGTCTTCTTCGGCCTGCCCGAGTTCGGCATCACCATGGATCCGGTCGAGGCGGGCATCGTCGTATTCGGTCTTATCTCGGCCGCGTACCTGTCGGAGATCTACCAGTCCGGGTTCCGTGCCGTCCCCACCGGGCAGACGGAGGCAGGTGAGGCGCTCGGGCTCAGCAGAACCGTCATCTACCTGCGTGTACTGATCCCGCAGGCGGTCAGGACCATGATCCCGCTGGCGATCGCCTACCTCATCGGTCTCCTCAAGGACAGTGCTGTCGCGTCGGTGATCGGGGTCCAGGACATCTCCGCGCTCGCAGTGGTGGAGAACCAGCGCACGGGCCAGGGCCTCGAGGTATTCATCAGCGCCGCCGTCCTCTATCTCGCGCTCAGCGTCCCGGTGGCCGTCGCAGGACGGTGGCTGTCGCACCGTCTGGAGCCCGTGAAGGCGAGGGCCTGACAATGAACACCCTGTCGGAATGGTGGAACACCCTCCCGAGCCTGTTGCCGGGACTCAAGGTCAGCTTCGAACTGCTCTTGGCGACCATCCTGATCGGCACGCCACTCGCCATTGCCCTGGCCCTCGCCCGACGCAGCCGACGTGCAGCCGTGCGATGGCTCGGCATCGTCCTCATGGAGATCGGCCGGGGGATTCCCTCCCTCGTGCTCGTGTACCTCGTGTACTTCGGTCTGCCCGATGCCGGAATCCGTCTGGAGGCCATCTCCGCGGCTTCGATCGCCCTCGGGCTGAACTTCGCCTCCTACACATCCGAGGCGTTCCGTTCCGGCCTCGACGCGGTTCCCGTCGGCCAGTCGGAAGCGGCACAGGCTCTGGGCCTGAGCAAACGTGTGGAAATGCAGCGGGTCATCCTGCCGCAGGCCATGCGGATCGTCACGCCCCCACTGATCAGCTGGGTCATCGTCTACTTCCAGACGACCTCCGTGGCCTTCGCGATCTCCGCCCCCGAACTGATGAGCACCGCGCACTCCATCGCCTCCGCGAACTTCAAGTACATGAGCACCTTCGTCCTGACAGGGCTCATCTACGCGTTCTTCTCCATCCCCGGTTCTCGACTGGTAGCGGCACTGGAGAAGAAACATCACTCACCTCCGAAGACGACGTCCCTCCTCGTGTCGGCCATACGTCGGCGCAGACCCGAAAAGGTGGAGAATTCATGAGAACCGCTCGTCCCCTCTTCATGGCCACAGCCGCTGTCTCGGTTCTGGGCCTGCTCACCGGCTGTAGTGGTGGCTCGTCGTCCTCGACCGCCAACAGCGTCAGCAAAGACTGCAAGCCCAAGTTCACCTTCCCGACCATCAGCAAGGGCACTCTCACCATCGCCGCGCCGGAAGCCCCGCCGTACTTCAGCAACGCGGGTGGCAAGCAGTCGGGCATTGATCTGGAGACCCTCAATCAGTTCGCGAAAGACGCCTGCCTCAAAGCGTCCTGGAATGTGATTCCGGCCGCCGGCGACATCGAGGCCGTCCGAACCAAGCGGGTCGACATCACGGCCGGCGGGTGGTACGCCACACCCGATCGCGGCAAGGTCGTAAACCAGTCCGATCCGGTATACGTCGAACTGCCGACCATCCTCTCGAAGAGCGCGACATCAGACGCGAACGCGCTCAAGGGCAAGACCGTCGGCACGGTCACCGGTTACGCCTGGGTGCCCGATCTCAAGAAGCTGTACGGCGACAAGCTGAAGGAGTACCAGAGCACCGACGCGGCGCTCTCGGACCTCGCCACGGGCCGGACCGCCGCCGCCGTGCTGGGCGGTATCGACGCGCCCTACCTCGTATCGCAGAGCGCGCGCTTCAAGGACATCGTCGCCAAGACGATGCGCCCGACCGCGGCCGTCGCCGTCTCCGAGAAGCCGTCCCTGCCCAATTACCCGCACACCAAGGGCAACGACAAGCTGACCGCCGCCCTCAACAAGGAGCTGGCCGAGCTTCGTTCCTCCGGCCGGATCGCGGAGATCCTCAAGAAGTACAACATCGACCCGAAGCTGGCCGACGTAGAGAAGTACCGGTGATGCAGGCGAAGACATCGGCGACGCTGTCTCGACAAACCGGCGCGGAGAAACATGAAAGGCCGGCCACCATCGACGGTGACCACGAGCTGACCTATGGTGAGCCGATCGGCCTGATGAACCACAGGGCCGCCGCGCCGGCTGTCGTGGCCGACGATCCCGACTCGTTCGGCGGCGCAGCGGTCGCCGCCCACTGCTCGGGCCGGCCGGCCTCCTGCACGGTGCCGGGCGCCTGCGTCCTCGTGCCCGAACCGCCCCAGAACACCACCGCGGACAAGGTGGGCTGCCGCCAGGTCGCGTCCGCTCTGCAGGAAGCAGGAGTCGCCTCGTCATGAGCACCTTGAAGATCGCCACCACCCAGTTCGAGCTGCGGGCCGAGCGGTCGTCGGACCATTTTCTCGCGCACGTCGAGGGACTCGTGGCGAAGGCCGCCGAGCAGGGCGCCGAACTCATCCTGTTCCCGGAACTCGCCAGCACCGGTCTGCTCGGTGCCATCACCGACCACACCGTCACGACGAAGACGATCCAATCGGACTACTGGAACGTCCTGCCCACCTTCACCGACGACATCGTCGCCGGTCTGCGGCGCATAGCGGCCGAGCACGACATCATCGTCGTCGGCGGCAGCCACAACCGCGTCGCCGAGGACAAGTCCCTGCGCAATACCGCCTACGTCGTGCACCCCGACGGTCGGATCGAGTCCCAGGACAAGCTCCATCTCACCCCCCAGGAACGCGATCTCGGCGCGCGGGGCGGCGACGACCTCCTCATCACCGAGATCGGCCCGTTCACCGTCGGCCTGCTGATCTGTGCCGACATCCAGTACCCCGAGCTGTCGCGCCACCTGATGCGCAAGGGCGTGGACCTCATCCTGTGTCCGTCCCTCACCTGGAACCGGCGCGGAGTCCACCGCGTGCGCACCGGCTGCCAGGCCCGCGCCATCGAGAACCAGCTCTACGTCGTCCATTCCCCCCTCATCGGCCACAGCGGCCTTCCCGAGGACGCCCCCATGTACGCCGTCGGCAAGGCTCTGGTAACCGGTCCGGTCGACAAGACCGTCGGTAAGAACGACGGGATCATGGGCATCACGCAGACCACCGAGGAAGACGTACTGGTGGTGGACCTGGATCACGATCTCCTTCTCGCCTCGCGCGAGAAGCCGGAGGCCCCCGGCCTGAAGCTGCACCGACCCGACCTGTACGCGAAGCTCCTGTCGTCGACCGATTGACGCGCCCGCTCCCCTTTGTCCGCCCGCCTCGACCCACCTGGATGTCACCATGCGTATCTGCTTTCTGAACCCGTTCGGCACCCCTGCTTACGACCAGTTGATCTATGACGTGCTCACACCCTCGCTCCAGAGCGGCACCGAGGTCGAGGTCCGCCACCTCGACATCGTCCCCGAGAACATGGACTACTTCGCGGCCAAGCACCTGGTCGAGGTCGGCATCATGAAAGCCGCCGTCCAGGCCGAGAAGGACGGCTTCGACGCGTTCGTCATCGGTTGCTGTTACGACCCGGGCCTGACGCAGTGCCGCGAGCTGGTCAACATTCCCGTAGTGGGACCGCTTGAGGCATCGATCATGAACACCCGCCCGTTCGGCCACCGCTACGCCGTCGTGACCGACCATCACAAGGCGGCCACCGAGATCGCGGACCGCGTCCGGATCTACGGGCAGGAGCAGAACTGCAAGGCCGTCTCGCACGTTGGCTGGTTCATCTACGACATGATCAAAGACCCGGCCGTGGTGGCCAAGGACGCCTACGACACCAGCCTGCGCATCATGAAGGAGACCGGCGCCGAGACGGTGGTCATCGCCTGCACCATCGTCTCCGCCTGCTACGAGATCACCGCGGCGAAGGACGAGAGCCTGCGCGGCATCTCCGTCATCGACCCGAACATCATCGCTGTCAAGCAGGCCGAGATGCTGGCAAGCCTCAACGCCGTCGGCCAGTACCGTATCGCCCGCACCGGCTACTACCAGCAACTGGCGACCCACAGCCCGGAGCAGGCGGAAGAGCTGTACGCTCTTTTGACCGAGAAGTGAGGGGCCGCGGCCAGATGGGTGCTTCGTACGTCGTCGATGTCATCGCGGGTGACGGCATCGGCAAGGAGGTCGCACCGGCGGCCATGCGGTGCATCGACACCGTGGCCCGCGACGAGGGTTTCACGATTCGCTGGCGTGAGCGCGACTGGAGTTCCGAGCGCTACCTCGCGGACGGGCGGATGATGCCCGAGGACGGTCTGGAGCAGCTCGCGGACGGCGACGCCATCTTCCTGGGCGCCGTCGGTACGCCCGAGGTACCCGACCATGTCACGTTGTGGGGTCTGCTGATCCCGATCCGGAGGGCGTTCCTGCAGTACATCAACCTGCGTCCGGTGCGGCTGCTGCCCGGCATCGTGTCACCACTGCGCGATGCGCAGTCCCTGGACGTCGTCCTCGTACGCGAGAACGTGGAAGGCGAGTACTCGGAGATCGGTGGCCGGGCCTACCGGGGACTGCCACAGGAAATGGCCACCCAGCAGGCGCTGTTCACCCGCGCAGGTGTGGAACGCACTGCCCGGTACGCGGCCGAACTGGCGCAGACGCGGTCCGGGTCGCTCGTGTCCGCCACCAAATCCAACGGGATCATCCACTCGATGCCGTTCTGGGACGAAGTCGTCTCCGAGACCGTCGCCCGGTACCCGGGGCTCCGGCTGGAGTCGGTCCTGATCGACGCCCTGGCGGCACGCGCCGTTCTCAAGCCTGGAACGCTCGACGTGGTCGTCGCTTCGAACCTGTTCGGTGACATTCTCTCCGACCTGGTGGCCGCCCTCGCCGGCTCCATCGGTGTGGCCCCGAGTGCCAACCTCAACCCGAGCAGAGAACACCCCTCGATGTTCGAGCCCGTCCACGGCTCCGCCCCGGACATCGCGGGCAGGGGCATCGCCAACCCCGTGGGCCAGATGTGGGCCGGCGCGATGATGCTCGACCACCTGGGAGAGGCCAAGGCCGGCCGGCGCCTCACGGCCGCGTTCGAATCGGCCCTGGCCGATGGCGTCCGGACCCGGGACCTGGGGGGAACGGCGACGACCGCAGACTTCACCGACGCTGTGCTGGATCGGTTGCGCCGCGCCTGATCCCCGAACTGCATGCCCGAAACAAGGGTTGGGCATGAGGACGTCGGTGGCCGTCGGCGCTTCGATCACCTCAGGCCACCGGTGTCTTGACGGAGTCGAGGAGTAGTTGGGCAACGTCCACGACCTGGATGGATTCCTTGGCCTTGCCTTCGTTCTTCTTGCCGTTGACGGAGTCGGTGAGCATGACGAGGCAGAAGGGGCAGGCGGTGGAGACGATGTCCGGGTTCAGGGAGAGGGCTTCGTCGACGCGTTCGTCGTTGATGCGCTTGCCGATCCGTTCCTCCATCCACATGCGGGCGCCGCCGGCGCCGCAGCAGAAGCCGCGTTCCTTGTGGCGGTGCATCTCCTCGTTGCGCAGGCCCGGGACCTTGCCGATGATCTCGCGCGGGGGCGTGTAGATCTTGTTGTGGCGGCCGAGGTAGCAGGGGTCGTGGTAGGTGATGAGGCCCTCGACGGGGGTGACGGGGATCAGTCTGCCCTCGTCCACCAGGTGCTGGAGGAGCTGGGTGTGGTGGATGACCTCGTAGTCGCCGCCGAGTTGCGGGTATTCGTTGGCGAGGGTGTTGAGGCAGTGCGGGCAGGTGGCGACGATCTTCTTCGCGGCGCGGGGTTTCCTCGACTGGCAGGTGGTGTTGCCGTCGTCGTCGAGTTCCTCGCCGAACGCGGTGTTCAGGGCCATGACGTTGTCGGTGCCCAGTTCCTGGAAGAGGGGTTCGTTGCCGAGGCGGCGGGCGGAGTCACCGGTGCATTTCTCGTCGCCGCCCATGATGGCGAAGGTGACGCCGGCGATGTGCAGGAGTTCCGCGAAGGCCTTGGTGGTCTTCTTGGCGCGGTCCTCCAGGGCGCCGGCGCAGCCGACCCAGTACAGGTACTCGACATCGGTGAGGTCGTCGATGTCCTGGCCGACGACGGGGACCTCGAAGTCGACCTCCTTGGTCCAGGCCAGGCGCTGCTTCTTGGCCAGGCCCCAGGGGTTGCCCTTCTTCTCCAGGTTCTTGAGCATCGTGCCCGCCTCGGAGGGGAACGCGGACTCGATCATCACCTGGTAGCGGCGCATGTCGACGATGTGGTCGATGTGTTCGATGTCGACCGGGCACTGCTCGACGCAGGCGCCGCAGGTGGTGCAGGACCACAGGACGTCCGGGTCGATGACGCCGTTGGCCTCGGCGGTGCCGATCAGCGGGCGTTCGGCCTCCGCGAGGGCCGTGGCGGGGACGTCCTTGAGCTGCTCGGCGGAGGCCTTCTCCTCGCCCTCCGTGGTCTTGCCGCCGCCGGCCAGCAGGTAGGGGGCCTTGGCGTGGGCGTGGTCCCGCAGGGACATGATCAGCAGTTTCGGGGAGAGCGGCTTGCCGGTGTTCCAGGCCGGGCACTGCGACTGGCAGCGGCCGCACTCGGTGCAGGTGGAGAAGTCCAGCAGGCCCTTCCAGGAGAACTGCTCGATCTGGGAGACGCCGAAGACGTCGTCGTCGCCGGGGTCGGTGAAGTCGATCGGCCTGCCGCCGGAGGTCATCGGCAACAGCGCGCCGAGTGAGGTCTCGCCGGTGGCGTTGCGCTTGAACCAGATGTTCGGGAAGGCGAGGAAGCGGTGCCAGGCGATCCCCATGTCGGTCTTCAGGGCGACCGTGATCATCCAGATGAAGGAGGTAGCGATCTTCAGGCCGGCGAAGAGGTAGGTGAGGTTCTGCAGCGTGGAGACGTCCCGGCCGCTCAGCCAGGAGACGAGGGGGTAGGAGACGAAGAAGGACGCCTCGTAGCCGTCCACGTGGTGCTGGGCGCCCTCCAGGGCGTGCAGCATGACGATGCAGACGCCGACGATCAGGATGACGGCCTCGACGAAGTAGGCCTGGCCGAAGCTGGAGCCCGCGAAGCGGGACTTGCGGCCCGGCCGGCGCGGGTGGCTCAGCTGACGCACGGCGATCAGCACCCCGATGCCCAGGACCGTCATCGTGCCGATGAACTCCACGAACACGTTGTACGGGGCCCAGTCACCGATGACCGGCAGGAGCCAGTCCGCCCGGAACAGCTGCCCGACCGCATTGACGATCGTCAGCAGCAGGGTGAAGAAACCCACCGCCACGAACCAGTGCGCCACCCCGACCACACCCCACCGGTTCATCCGGGTATGACCGAGGAACTCCCTGACCACCGTGACGGTGCGCTGCACCGGATCACCGGTCCGGGACCCCGCCGGCACCGGCTGACCAAGACGCATGAAGGCATACAGCTGAAGGAGGGCGCGGCCGAACAGAGCCACACCGACCACGATCAGGACCAGCGACACGATGATCGCGGCAAATTGCATGGCCTTGCTCTCAATTCTGTGTCATACACTGCGCGGCAGGTTCTCCGGCGCCGGGAAATCGTCGAGGTACCAGGAGACAGGTATCTCCAGGGTCCGGCTCCAAGGGCCGAACCCCTTGCCGTTCTTCCGATTGAGACGGGTCAACACACGCGCGTGGTAGGGCGCGAAGTCCCGGCGCATGAGGGAGGAATTCCGGTCAAAGCCGAAATCCTCCGGCTAGGATTCGGGAGTCCAGCCTGCTTCCTTCCAGTCAGCCTTGAAGTCCTTGCCCGCCTCGACGTCGTAGGCAACGGATTCGCCGGGGATGATCCGGAGTGGCTTTCCGTGGGCCAGCTCTTCGGAGATATGGGCCACCACACCGGGCAGTGTCGAGATCACGGCGAGACCTGTGCTCTCTTCCGGGGTGAAGCCCAGTGCAACGAGTACGGCGGCCATGGCGCCCACGTCATTGATGGGGATGTCCGCCTTGCCGGGCCGGGTCGTGAATGCCCGGTGAATCGCCTCGTACAGCTGCGCCGGCCCGTTCCACAGGCCCTCCCTGACCGCCGTTTCCCGTAGGATCGCGGCCCGCGGGTCGACCTTCTTGAAGACCGGGTGGCCCAGGCCGGGAATGCGCTCCTTACGGGCTGCCATGGATTCGACCAAGTTCGCCGCGAAGGTCTCCAGTGCCTCACCCGACTCCAGGAAGTCGGCGTGCGCTGCGACAATGAACCGCGCGGTGTCCTCCGTCGCCAAGGTGTACTTGCCGACGGCCATCGTCGCGGCGGCGAGACCGGCCACCATGCTGGGATTGGCGGACACGACATACCGGGCCGCAGCGGTCCCGGGCTTCTCCAGTGCGTAGTCGAGGACGGCGGTGAGCACGGCGTCCAGCACGCGACTCTCGCGAGGACTGGGCAGGCGCCCCCTGATCAGCAGGAAAGAGGCCGACGTGAAGGACACGCCTCCTATCAGGTCTTCGAGGTCGTATCCACGAATGAAGACCTTCTCCGGGTCGACCCGGCTGATGCTGGACCGCCAGTAGGGTTCGTTTTCATGCGGATGCTGCGCTGTCATTCGTACTCCACCGGGCTCTTCGGAATCCATCTGGTCTGCGGATTTCACAGTAGCCAAAGGGACGTCCGCACCCCATTGGTGTCTTTCCAAAGAGCACAGCCGACGTTCAGTTTTCCCCTGAACCACGGGCCCTGGTTTCACAAGGGAACAGGAGAACTCCTCGACGCGACACAGCAGCACGGACCGTCGCCGCCGGACGTGCCCGATCGAGGTCAGGCAGGGCATTGGTCTGTCTACGACGCACCACCGCATACTTCGTGGAGCTACTGATCGCCAAGGACTGCAGCAATCGAAACGATGGGCTGAGTTTCCATCAAAGATGATACCCGTCGAGCCGGCACTGCCCCGATTCCCGCCCTTGATCGACATCATGGAGGAGATTTACTGTGACCACTGAGCATGTTTGGGCTCCGAACTATCCGGACGCCCGTGTTGTCGTCGCCGGCGGTTCTTCGGGCATCGGGTACTCCTCGGCGTCGCGCTTCATCGGCGCCGGCGTGCGACGAGTGGCGTTGCTGTCATTTGATCCGGCGCGTGGCGCAGCGGCGCGGTCGGCGTTGCTCGCGCAGCACGGCAAGGAGGCCGAGATCGTTCATGTGTCCTTCGACGCGACGGATCCGGCGTCGGTTCAGTCAGCGATTGACCGGGCGCACGCCGCACTGGGACGTATCGATGTCCTGGTGAACTCGATCTCAGCTCCGGCCTTTCGACCGGAGTTGCTTCACCACACTCCCCTGGCCGACATTCCGAATATTCTGGCAGCGCAAGCGATACCTCCCATGCTGTTGACGCGTGCGGTATTGCCTTTCATGAGCGAGCAGGGCGGGGGCAGCATCGTCAATGTCGCATCCGATGCCGCCAAGATCGCCACTCCGGGCGAAACAGTGCTCGGCGCAGCCATGGCGGCCATCGTGATGTTCACTCGGGCTGCCGCCTTGGAGGTCAAGCGCAACGGAATCCGTGTCAACGCCCTGACCCCGTCGCTGATCTCGGGAACACCCACGACGGAACGCGCATTGGCCGAAGGCTTCAGCAAGAAGCTCTTCGAGCGCGCCGCGGCACAGGCACATCTCGGCTTGCCGTCCGCTGACGATCAGGCCGAAATGATCGTATTTCTTGGCGGTCCGGCGGCCGCCCGCCTGACCGGACAGGCCATCAGCGTCAACGGGGGAATCTCCGCGGCGTGAGGTGCTTCCCGGTGCCCGCTGGGCGAAGCTGTGTCACTGGAGCGGCGTCGTGGCCTGCTGGGGCGGGCCCTAGCGGTCGTAGATCTGATCGCCCATCCACTTCGGTGGGCGTTTCTCGAAGAACGCACTGATGCCTTCGCGCTCGTCAGGACCTTGCCGAACCACGGCGAAGGCGTCGGCCGTCGCCTGCCATGCCTGCTCGTCCTCGCGTTCTACGACATCGGCGACGGCACGCATCGTCGCCTCGACGGACACCGGGGAAGCGGCGGCCACGTCGTCAGCGATCAACAGTGCCTGCGCAAGTGCTTGTCCGGGCTCACTGAGAAGGTTGACCAGTCCGAGCGTCTGAGCGCGCTCGGCGGTCAAGGGCCGGCCGGTGAGCAGCATTTCCTTCGCGATATGCAGTGGGAGGGCTCGCGGTGCGCGAAAGAGCCCGCCCGAGGCTGCCAGCACCCCTCGAAGCACCTCGGGGAAGGCGAAAGTCGCGGTTGCCGAGGCGACGATCATGTCGCAGGCAAGGGCGATCTCAAAACCTCCGCCGTAGGCAAGCCCTTCCACTGCTGCGATGAGCGGCTTGGCCCGCCGACGGCGAATGAGGCCGTACTCCCCGCCTCGGTCGGTCCAGGTGTCCCCGGGGGCATTGCGTAGATCGCTGCCGGCGGAGAAGACCGAGTCGTGGCCCGTGATCACTGCGGCGCGCAGGCTGGGGTCGTCTTCGAGGGTGTTCAGCGCGGCGTCAAGGGCCAACGACATGTCCCGGTCGACGGCATTGCGTTTCGCCGGGCGATCAAGCCTGATGACGAGGGTTTTTCGCACACGTTCGGTTGCGATCGACATTGGTCCGATCCATTTCGGCAGTGGGCGAGCCGGGCAGACCCGCAAAGAGGTCAGCCGGCGGCAATCGAGCCGTGCCGTAGCAGGTCGCCGACTCGACGGCGGTCGACTTTTCCGGTGGTGGCGCTCAGCGGTAGCTCATCGAGGATCATCGCTCGGCTCGGCACCTTATAGGCGGGCAGGTTGTTCCGGCAGAACTGAAGAGCGTCCGCGACATCGAGCGGGGCGTCGCCTGAGATGACGATGGCTGCGACGACGTCTTGTCCGTAGATGTCGTCAGGCAGGGCGACCACACAGGCGTCAGTGATGTCGGGGTGTGAGCGCAGGGTCCGTTCGACTTCGGCCGGCGAAACGTTGCTGCCTCCCCGGATGATCATGTCGGACAGTCGGCCGACCACGTGGACATAGCCGGCCTCGTCGACGCGGACCAGGTCGCTGGTCCGGTACCAGTTGTCATCGGTGAGCACCGCACGGGTCTGTTCTTCGTTGCGCCAATAGCCGAGCATGACCCCAGGGCCGCGTCCCCATGCCTCGCCGATCTCGCCGGCTGCCACCTCGCGTCCGTTGCTGTCGACCACCTTGAGCTCGGAATGCGGAGCGACAACCCCGGCTGCTCCGGGTATCGGCTCCGGGCTCTGGGCCGGGTCGTACGTCACCAATGGAAAACATTCGGAGGCGGAATAGTTGTCGAAGATCGGCACTCCGGTGTGTGTCACCCATCGTAGGAAGGCACGTTCGTTACGCGGCTCACCGGCGGACAGGCACAGCCGAAGCGATGTGAGGTCGGGTGTGTCTGCGGTCTCGTCCAGGTAGTTGACCAACTTCACAAACATCGTGGTGACCCCGGGCAGGAAGGTCGCACCGTGCGTCGATATCGCCTCGACCAGCACGTCCGGCCGCGCTCGGCGTAGCGCGATCACCGACCCTCCGCGCACCAGCGTCGCCATGGCTGTCGTATCCAGACCGTAGAGCCAGGCCATCGGCAGGGCCACCACGGTGCGGTCGGACGAGCCGAGATGCCACATCGCTGAATAGGTCATGGCTCCGTTATGGAGTGCTTCATGGGAGATCATGACGGCCTTGGGCCGACTCGTGGTGCCAGAGGTGAAGCAGATCAGGCCGAGCCGTCCACGGTCTGTGTCCGGGTTCGGCAACGTGCCCTGCCGAGTCGGAGGAATGTCCGGCTCGTCGTCCGAGACAGAGGCGAGCGGCAGCGCAGGGGCGGCCTCCTCGACTTTCTGTCGAGTGTGCGCGTCCGTAAGGACCAGTACGGGATCACTGTTGGTCAGGCAGTATGCGAGGTCGGGCACGGCGGTCGACGGGTAGATGGTGACAAGCACGCCTCCGGCACGCCAGATCGCCATGGCGAAGACGAGGAAGTCAGCGGAGTTCTCCGCGACCAGGGCGATCCGGTCTCCCGCGGCGACACCTGCCCGCCGGAGGCTGCGCGCGCGTGCCTCGACCTCGGCCCACATCTGCTGATAGGTCAGCGTGGAGAGACCATCGATGATCGCGATGGCGTCAGGCCGTCGCCGAGCCTGCTGTTCGATCTCCTCGACCAGTTCCCCGGGCGAGTCATCGGCTGAGGCGACTCGGGCCGTAGTCGTCACCGTGGTTTCCCTTCGTAAGTCACGAATTATGCGTGAAGTCGTTGTGCACGGACTGCCCATCGACGGTTCTATGAATTCCGCGCCTGCGCCACGGCGCGGGTCTGTGCCACACCTCCTCTGGGGGAGTCGGCCGTCGGATTGCTGCTCGGGACGGTAGTCAGTGGCCAAGAGGCCAACAACTGGCCGGTTTCCTGTAATCGTCACCATGGGTTGTGACTTTTCCAGGGCCCTGCGCCCAGCAGATGAAGTAGGCGGCCTCGCACACGAGTTGACCGTCCTTCTTGCCTTTTCGTCGAAGGGGGAGAGCGACACGTGCGCCACCGGCGCCTGCTTCAGCATGTGCCGGGCCCGGGGCAGCGCGCCTCGTGCCCTGGCCCGGTGCCGGCCCGCTCCCGCCCGCGGTACCGGTTGTGCTGCCGCTGGACGCCGGCACTCTTGCGGACCGGTCAGCCCGGGAGCAGGACAGTCGGCTGTGAGCCAGGGGTGTCCGGCTCACAGCCGTCTATTCGGCGGTGCTGGTCAAAGCGGTGCGCACCTCGTCCGGCAAGGGCGAGGCAGAGCCCGTTTCGGCATCGCAGTGGACGGCGACGACTCTGCCCCGAGCCGCCGGCCCATCCGGACCGTGGACCTCGAACCGGTAGGCCAACGAGGTGTTTCCCAGCCGCTCAAGGAACAGGCGGACGGTGATGCACTGGTCGAAGAAGAGACGGCTCAGGTAGTCGACCTCATGTCGAACCCGCGGCATGCGGCCGTAGAGGTGCCCCAGCCCGCGGCTGCGGAACAACTCGGCCTCGGCGGACTCCACCCAGCGGATGATGGCGGTGCCATGGTGATGGCCGGCGGCGTCGGTGTCATGCCACTCGACCCTCCGTTGCATCTCGACGTCGGCCTTGTGAGCGCCATGAGGCGTTCGCAATGAGGTTGTTTCGGTGACGGCCACCGGGCCTCCAATGAAGGGAACTCAAGTCGTGCGCCGCATCGGGAGCGCTGCCTCTTCACACGTAACTCTACGGCTGCCCAGCGATGGTGCGGCCTCAACCGCGCGACCGGGCACAGTGCCGTCTCCAGGCTGCCGACGTGACGTTTGTGGTTCTGCCGGGTGTGCGGCTCAGGCCGGTGGTGTGTGGTGTTGCCGAATGGTGCCCGCGGTGTCGGCACGCGGGGTGTGCTCCCGGTTCCACTTGTCGCTGTGACGGGCTGCTTGTACGGCCTCGGTCCCAAGGGGCGGTTGCCGATCAACCGTCAAGATCGGCCATGCCCGAGCACGAGGAATCCCTGTTCAGCGAGCAGGGATTCCGTGTGCCGCGACGCGCTCAGGGCTGGGGTGTCGTCGTCCCGGCCCTGGCATGCAGGCCCGGCCGGTCCGCGGCGAGATGCTCTCGCAAGTCGCACGGCTCGTCGACGATTATCTGGGCGAGTACCTCTGCGGACGTGGGGCCTGTGGCGATCCCGAAGGAGTGCCCCGTGTTGACGTAGAGGCCGTCGATCTTGTCGACGATCGGCAGCTGGTCGGGGGTGGTACCCACGAGCCCCGCCCACAGGCCGGTGACTCCTATCTCGCCGAGCTTGCCAGTGCGGTCAAGCGCAGTGTTGATCATGGTTTGGGTGGCCGACAGGCTGATGTGGGGGTTGAGCGAGCCGCGGCCGTCCACACTGTTGCCGACGAGAAGCGACCCTTCGGTGCTCTGCGCGAGTGTGTCGGCGTACCCGAGATCGCCGGCGGTCATGTTCAAGGGGGGCGGCTCCGGGAAGGCGGCGGGATCGTGCCCGGGGAGGTCGGTGAGGGCGCCGCAGTCGGCCACACCCCGCGGGCCGTGCAGGATCGGGCCGGGTGCGGCGGCCACGGGCTGTGTGACCAGCTGACCGACCCGCGTCGTGTGAATGGGCAGGTCGATGCCCTCGGAGCGAAGGTTCACAGACCAAGCTCCCGTGGCCCACACCACGGCGTTGGCATGCACCTCTCCGCGGACCGTACGAACGCCCACAACCGTGTCACCCCGTCGCATGGTCCCCAGCACGGCGGTGTTCTCATACACGCGCACGCCCCGGCGCAGGCATGCACTGCCCATGCCGCGGGCGAAGGCCTGTGCGTCGATCTGGGCGTCGTCCGGGCAGTACACCCCGCCGAGGGCGGTGTCAGGGAGGATCGGCGAGAGCTTCCGCGCTTCGCGGCGGGTCACCATGGAGACCTGGAGTCCCGCCTTCTTGCGGTCCTCGGCGTAGCGCTCCACGTGTGCGACCTGGGTGTCGGTCTCGTAGAAGAAGAGCCCACCGTTGCGACGGAACTCGAAGGTCGGGCCTAGCTCCCGTTCCAGCGCGGCATATGCCTCACGCCCTCTTCGGGCGAGCTCCAACTCCGTGCCTGTGCGGCGCACCTGCAACCACAGTGAACCCGGGTTGCGGCCTGTGGCGCCGAACGCGAAGAACCGCTGCTCCACGATGACGACGTCGAAGCCTCGCTTGCGCAGCTCGTATGCCGTGCAGAGACCGATGATGCCGCCCCCGACCACCACGATGTCCGCAGAGTCCAGTCCTCGCGCCGTGCCGCTTCCAGCACCGGCAAAGGAAGCTGCACCTCTCTCCCTCATACCGCCTTCTCGCCTTCATTGAGCCGCGAAAGCGGCACACGCGGCCATCGAAACAGGCGCGCGGGCCGCCGAGCCACCACAAAACCGCAGAGGCCGGCCTCGGGGCGCTCACTCTTTTCAAGGACACAAACCTATAGGCGCAGTCAGCCTCCCTCCTCCGGGAACTTACTGAAGACCGGGTCGAATCATCGTGATTTTCACAGTCGTGCCTGGCAGGGGTCGCACTAAACTGGCGGAATCTGGACTGCGGTCGGCAGATGGAAGACCATCACCGCTTAGTTTAGGAAATGTTCCATGACGGAGATCACGGCCGGCTGCGCGCTCGGTGATCTGCTGGGCAACGACCGGCTGGGATTGACCCTGCTCGTGGACAGGCCCGCAGCACGCGGGCGGCTGGTGCGCGGTGCCCGGCTCCTCCTTCCGGGTGAGCACACCCAGATATGTGAAGACCACATCTTGATCTCGCTCCCTGATCCGGGTGAGGGCGCCTCGATGCGCGAGTATCTGGAAGAGCTGGAGAGTCTCCCGGGGTCGCTCATCATCGCGATTCGCGTGAAAGCGGGCACAGTTGTCAGTCTGGATGGCTGGGCGGGTCAGCACGTCGTCCTCGGCCTCCCGGGCGACGCCGATCCCGCGGAGCTCATCACCGAGGTGGCCCGTGCCACCGCGCGGATCGAGGAGACACTCACCCGCAGACTCACCACGCTCCAGCGGTCCCTCGCCCAGGCCCTGGCGGCTCCGCGCCCCCTTCAGTCGCTGACCTCACGGTTGGCCAAGGTGTGCAGCGCGGTGGCCACGATCATCAGCAGCAGCGGGGCGGCCGAGCACCCGACAGGGCCGCTTCCCCTCTCGCTCCTCCTTCCCGAGATCAGACGCACCCGCAGCGAGTCACAGATCTTCGGGATCGAGGGCTGGCACGGGATGGCGGTCAGGGTCTCCGACGGTGCGTCCGACAATGCCAAGGGCGGCTGGCTGCTGGTGGCGAGCCGACGCGCCTCGTTCCCGGACCAGTACTCGATGGCGGCGGTGTACATCGCCGCCTCTCTGGCCGAGACGAGCATGCAGATCGAACTGGCCGCCCAGCGCCAGGAGCGGGCGGTACGCAGTGCCATTCTCGAACAGGCGCTGGCCCTGCGCGCCGAACGTCACGATGCCGAGCTGGCAGAGAGGTTCGCCTCGCTGGGGTTCTCATTCGGCCAGGAGACACGGTGCATCGTGGTCGAACTCGCGCAGGAGTCGTCGTCGGTGCGCGATGCGGCCGCCCTGGACAGCATGTACCACACACTGCATCGTGAACTCACCGCCGAGGACATCCCTCATCTGCTGGTGCTGCGCGAAAATGCCGTCGTCGGCCTTCTCCAGACCACTGCCTCAACGGCACGCAGAACCTTCGTCAAGGTCAATGGAAGTCCACGCGACTTCCTGCTCGGAGTCGGCCGACAGACAAACGGGGTGGGAGACATAGTCGACTCCTATCATGATGCGCAACTGGCTGTCCTGGTCCTGCTGCGCCGTGTCGATGCGTCCCAACTCAGCATGGTCTACGAGGACTTCGACTTCGCCACTCGACTCTTCTCGGATGTGGGCCTGGAAAAGATGACGGCCTGGGCGGGCGAGTTGCTGCGTCCCATCAGGGACAACAAGCTCATGTTGCAGACCCTGGCCACGTACTTCGAGTACCAGCAGAACATCATGGAGGCCGCGAAGGTCTTGGCGGTCCACCACAATTCGCTGCGCTACCGCCTGTCCAAGATCGAGGCCGCTCTCAACGTGAGCCTGCGGGACCCGGCAGCGGTGTCGTCACTGTTCCTCGCCTTGACTGCGTACTCCATGGCCTGGGCCGAATCCGATCTCAACCGCTCCATCACGCCAAGTGCTCGGCCCACAGCCATCGGCGATTCGCGTGTCGCCGATGCCGGCGGAGCCGTACTCGATGACGCACAGCAAGGGCTCTCGTCGGGGTTCGGCGCGGCGATCGGTCCGGATCGCTAGCTCATCGCCCCTGTAGGACGCGGCGGCGTACATTTCCGTATCTCCCCCAGAGCAGCACTGGGATCTGGGATCCTGCGGCCTCCGCGTCGTGCAACGCTTCGGTGGCCACCGGAGGGGTCCAGTGGCCGCCGGACGAAAGACCGGAACAGCTCGGGTCGACTCCCTGTGCTCGCTGTGCGTGCTCCCTACTGGCGACCGATGCTGTGGTAGACGTCGGAGCGGTTCCGCTTCAGGTAGAGCGCCAGGCCGCCGCCGGCCAGGGTGACGCCCCAGATGAAGATGATCAGGACGTTCTTCAGGGTTCCCGTCGCTCCGGTGAGCAGGTCGAAGTGCTGGGTCGCCAGGACCAGCGTCACACACAGCACGGCGAAGACGATGAGCGACGCCGCCGCTGCTCCGACGGCCTTCCCGTGTACGCGGTCGCGCAGCAGGAAGACGCCGATCGCGAGCGTGACGAGCAGCAGCATGATGACGAAGACGTAGCTGTAGAGGCCGGCCAGCCGTGCGTAGAGTTCGTCCTCGGACGCGTTCATGATCGCGAAGACGGCGAGCACGAGCAGCGCGGTCACGCTGAGGGCGAGCGAGGACCTGTGCGGGGATACGTGCCGTTCGTGGGCCCGGCCGAAGCGTCGGGGGAGGATGCCGTCGGCAGCGAGGTTGAACACGTATCGCGCGCTGATGTTGTGGGCCGCGAGAGCGAGAGCGAACGAGCTGGTGAAGAGCATGATCGTCGCGGCGTCGTACGCGAACTGGCCGGTGTACTGCTTGATGCTGTCGGTCGACGCGGTCACCATGTTCTTGTCGACCACGTCCATCACGGCGGCGGCACCGTAGGAGTTGATGAAGCACCATGCGGTGAGGGCGTAGAGACCGGCGAGCAGTGCCACCACTCCGTAGGTCGCCATCGGGATGGTGCGCTCCGGCTTGCGTACTTCGTCGCGGAAGATCACGGTCGCCTCGAAGCCGCCGAAGAGACCCATGCCGAAGAGGAACGCGATCGGCATGGAGCCCGAGAAGACCTGGTTCGGTGTGAAGGAGTCGAAGCCGATGCCGTGCGCGCCGCCCTTTGCGAGAACCGAGATGTCGTAGGCGACCATCAGGAGCAGCTCACACGCCAGGAACAGGGTGAGAACACGGCTTGAGAAGCTGATGTTGAAGTGGCCGAGCACGCTCGTCACGATGAGCATCAGGCATGCCCACACCCACCATGGGGCCTGGGGGCCGTGGAAGACCTCGACGATGGCGGTGTTGAGGGCGATCCCGCCGAGCGCGTAGGCGCTGAGCAGGGCAACGAAGTAGCAGGTGAGAGCCGTGAAGCCGGAACTCAGGCCGACTCCCCTGCCCAGTCCGGCGGTGATGAGGGCGTAGAAGCCGCCGGGCTTCTTCAGTCGTGCGGACATGGTGACCAGGCCCACCGCCAGCATCGTGACGATCACTCCGCAGGCGAGGAACACCACTGGCGTTCCGACTCCGTTGCCGAGCAGGACCGCGACCGGGATGAACCCGAGGAACACTACGACCGGGCCGTTGAAGGCGACGACCGTGAAGATCAGTTCGAGCACACCCATGTTGCCGTGCAGGCCCACGGTGTTCGCGCCGCTCGAAGCCACTTCGGCACCAGCAGCGGCTTCACTCGCTGTGCTCATATGGCATCCTCCACATGTGATTTCACGGATGCGTCGCCGCCCGCTCAGGGGACCTCGGTGTGGCGTGCACCACGTGTCATTTGAGATGCCAGAACGGTAGGGATTCCTTTCGGACACCTCTATGGGAAGAAGTCCGAAACTCGGTGGCGAGCCCTGCCATCTCCACGACGAGGACCGCGTCCGGTGTGGCGCGGCAGAACGACGATGCTCCCGGCAAGCCTGCCAGGAGCATCGTTCGTGCCTCAAGGGTGGGTGTGCGGGAGGCTCAGGCTCTCCGCCGGTCGATTTCCGCGGTGAGCGCGGGCAGGACCGTATGGAGGTCGCCCACGACGCCGAAGTCGACGAGTCCGAAGATGGGTGCTTCTTCATCTTCGTTGACGGCCACGATGGTCTTCGACGTCCGCATGCCGGCACGGTGCTGGATGGCGCCGGAGATACCGGCCGCGACGTAGAGCTGCGGCGCGACGGTCTTGCCGGTCTGGCCCACCTGGTGGGTGTGCGGTATCCAGCCCGAGTCGACGGCGGCGCGGGAGGCTCCCACGGCCGCGCCGAGGGTGTCAGCAAGGGCCTCGACCGATCCGAAGTCACCGCGGGTGCCTCGGCCGCCGGAGACGACGATCGCTGCCTCGGTCAGCTCGGGGCGGCCGGTGGCCGCGCGCGGCTGGGTGTCGTCGATGCGGGCGGTCTGTGCGAGCTGGGAGATCGTCACCGCGAACGGCGTGACGGTGCCGGCGCCGGGCGACTCTTCGGGGGCGGCTGAGTTGGGCTTGACCGTGATGATCGGGGTCCCGGTGGTGACCTTGCCGGTGACGGTGTGACCGCCGGCGAAGACCGACTGCGTGGTGGTGCCGTCGGCGTCGATGCCGACGGCGTCGGTGATCAGGCCCGAGCCGAGTTTGATGGCCAGACGACCGGCGATCTCCTTGCACTCGGCCGAGGAGGACAGCAGGATCGCGGCCAGGTCCCTGTCGGCGGCGAGCTGGTGCAGCGCTTCCGCCTTGGGGGCCACGAGGTAGTCCCTGATGTCGGTGTCGTCGATGACATAGACCCTTTCGGCGCCGTACGCCTTGACGGCGTCGGCGACGGACGGGCCGGCGTCGGCGCTGCCGATGAAGACGGCCGACGGCTCGCCGAGTTGCCCGGCGATCGTGAGCATCTCGTACGTCGGCTTCTTGACCGTGCCCGCCACATGGTCGACGAGGACCAGAACCTCAGACATGTCGTGTTCCTTCTCAGATGAACTTCTTGCTTGTGAGGAAGTCGGCGAGCGCGACGGCGCCCGAGCCCTCCTCGTCCTTGACGATCTCGCCGGTGGTGCGCGGGGCGCGGGCGGCGGTGGCCTCGACGGTGGTCCGGGACGCGTCCGGGCCGACCAGGGACGCGTCGATGCCGAGGTCGGCCAGGTCCCAGGTCTTAAGGGGCTTCTTCTTGGCCGCCATGATGCCCTTGAAGGACGGGTAGCGGACCTCCCCGGACTGGTCCGTGACGGACAGCACGAGCGGCATGGTGGCACTGATCGATTCCGTGGCGGTGTCCCCGTCGCGCCGGATGTGTACCCGGTCGCCCTGGGTCTCCACCTGCGACGCGAGGGTGATCTGCGGGATGCCCAGGCGCTCGGCCAGCATGGCCGGGACGACGCCCATCCCGCCGTCGGTCGAGGCCATACCGGTCATGATCAGGTCCGGTACGGTGCCGTCGCCTGCCTTCTTCACAGCCTCGGCGAGCACCAGCGAGGTGGCGATCGCGTCGGAGCCGGCGATGGCCTCGTCGCAGATGTGCACGGCGCTGTCCGCGCCTATCTGCAGAGCCTTGCGGAGAGCGTCTTCGGCGTCGTCGGGGCCCACGGTCAGGGCCGTGACGGCGATCTCCTCGTCGCCGCGCTCCTCCTTGATCCGGAGTGCCTGCTCGATCGCGTACTCGTCGAGTTCGGACAGCAGGCCGTCGACGCCGTCTCGGTCGACCGTGTTGTCGGGCTCGAAGCTGCGGTCTGCGGTGGCGTCGGGCACGTACTTCACCAGGACGACAACGTTCATGAGAAGAGAGTTCCTTCGGTCAGTTGGCGGCCAGGGCCGCCGCACCCTTCAGGGTGACGAGATTGGAGTTGAGCACGACGACTTTGCGGTCCGGGAAGAGGTGCCGGTGCTGTTCGTAGGCGGAGGAGACGATGGTGCAGCCGATGACGACGGACTGCACCTCACCCGCCGCGGCCAGGTCGGCCACGATGTGGTCCACCGCTTCCGCCGCGCCGCGGGCTGCGGGCCCCTGCGGGTGCATCGCTGAGTAGGACCACGCCGGCGAGGTCGATGAAGTGGCGGCCGTCGGTCCGCGGATGCCCATCAAGCCGCATCAGCCCGTGGCCTTCAGCATGACGTGTTTGACCTGGGAGTATTCGTCGATGGCATGGGCCGATAGCTCCTTGCCGTAGCCGGACTGGCCGAAGCCGCCGAAGGGCATCTCGTTGGCCAGGACGAGATGCTGGTTGAGCCACACGGTCCCGAAAGCGAGTTCCCGCGTAAAACGCAGGCTCCGGGCGACGTCGGTCGTCCAGACGCTGGCGGCCAGACCGTAGTCGACCCCGTTCGCCATCGCCAGCATCTCGTCGTCCGAGCCCGCGCGCTGGATCGTGACCACCGGGCCGAACACCTCACGCTGGACGATCTCGTCGTCCTGCCGCACCTCGGTGATCACGGTGGCCTCGTGGTACCAGCCCGGGCGATCGATCCGGTTGCCGCCGACCAGGACGGAAGCGCCCGCCGAGCGGGCACGCTCGACGAAGCCCTCGACGCGTTCCAGTTGCCGCTGTGAGATGACCGGGCCGAAGTGGGACAGCTCGTCTTCGGGGTCACCGCACCGCAGGCCGGCCACGGCCTTGCAGTAGGCATCGGTGAAGGAGTCGTAGGCGGCGTCCTCGACGATGACACGGCAGGGCGCGGTGCAGTCCTGGCCGGCGTTGAGGTAGCCGGTGGCAGCCAGTTCGCCGGCGACGGCCTCCAGGGGCGCGTCGGCGAAGACCAGGGCCGGCGCCTTGCCGCCGAGTTCCAGGTGGACGCGCTTGAGCGTGGCGGAGGCCGCGGCGGCGACCTTCCTGCCGGTGGAGACGTCTCCGGTCAGGGACACCATGCGCACGGCGGGGTGTTCCACGAGGGCCGCGCCTGTGGTGCCGTCGCCCAGGACGAGGTTCAGGACACCGTCGGGCAGCACCTCCCGCGCCAGTTGGGCGAACAAGAGCGTCGACAGGGGCGTCAGCTCGGAGGGCTTGAGAACGACGGTGTTGCCCGCCGCCAGCGCCGGGGCGAGCTTCCACATCGCCTCCATGAGCGGATAGTTCCACGGAGTGATCAGCCCGACCACGCCGAGGGGTTCGCGCCGGGTCATGGAGGTGTTTCCGTCCAGGTACTCGCCGGCCGCGCCGGCATGGGCGATCCGTGCGGCGCCCGCCATGAACCGCAGCACGTCCGCGTCGTACGCGATCTCTTCGCGTGCCAGGCCCAGCGGCTTTCCTACGTTGAGGATCTCCGCCCTCGCGAAGTCCTCGCGGGCGGCTTCCAGCCGGTCCGCGAGGGTGAGCAGCAGCGTGGCCCGCTCGGCCGGTGTTGTGCGGCCCCAGGTACGGAACGCCATGGTCGCCTTGTCGACCGCGGAGGCGACTTCTTCGGGTGTCGCGTTCCGGAAGGCGGCAAGGGGCTCACCGGTCGCGGGATTGTGGGCGACGGAGACGGTGCCGTCCTCGGGGGCTGCGCGCCAGTGGTCGAAGAGCGGACCTGTGAGCGGGGCGGTGGGCATTCGGACGTGGACCTCCTGGACAACGGTGAGGCGCGGGCCGCAGGACCGGGCTGCACCGAGACGGGTACGGCCTCTTGGCTGGCCAGTCTTGTCCTGCGGCACCGGGCCGGGAACTGTGATGCGCACAAGACCCGGCCCGGTCACTTGTGACCGGTACGGGGGCCGGAGCAGGCGACGCGGCAGCGTCCGAGCAGGGCGTCGGCCGTCTACTGCGCGGTGGCGGCGGAGCGCAGCGCCTTGGTCAGATCGTCGGGAAGCGGCCGTGACATGCCCGCGTTGGATGGTGCCGTCATCCAGGCTCACGCCCCCGGTGCGGCGGGTCCGTGCGGGCCATGACGACAAGAAGGTGCCGCGTGACGGACCCGCGTGGTGGTCCTCGGTCAGGCCGAGGTCGGCGGGCTGGTCAGGGCCGCCGGGTGCTCTCCAGGCCAGTGGGGTGCGGGTCGTTGTTCGGTCGGCCGGGCTCGGTGTCCGTCCAGGCGTCGTACGCCTGCGACAGGGTCGGAAACCAGATGTCGTCGTGGCTGACGACGTGGTCCAGGAAGCGCTCAAGCATGATCATGTTGTTCGCCCGGCCGATGGTCTGCGGGTGGAGGGCGAAGGTCATGAGACCGCCGGAGCAGCGCTGGTGGGCGAAGTCGAAGCTGTCCTTCCAGCGTTCGAGGACTGCCTGGTTCGACTGCATGAGCGGGCTGCCCTTGAACGACTCGAGCTCGGGGAAGTCGTCGAGGCTCCAGTGCACGGGAAACTCCAGCGCCTGGCTCTCGGGCCCGAAGGTGTTGCCCCGTTCGAGGTCCATGTGGGTGACCATACGCGGGTGGTACGGCGTGAAGTCGCGGCCCATCAGCGAGGAGTCCCAGTCGAAGCCGTACTCGGCGAGCAGATCGAGCGTGATGTCGGTGACGTCCAGGGCCGGTGAGCGGTACCCGCGGGGCCGGGCACCGAGCAGCCGCTCGTGCTGCTCCAACTGCAGCTCGATCAGGCGCCGCTCCTCGTCCGGATCGAGTTTGGGGACGTACTCGTGAAAGACCCCGTGGGCGGCGATCTCGTGACCCGCGGAGACGATCGCGTCGACGGCGGGGCGGAAGGTCTGCATCGTGTGCGTGGGCACGAACCAGGTGGTGGTGATGCCGTACCGCTCGAAGGTGTCGAGCAGACGGGGCACACCGACCTCGGCGCCGAACTCGCCGCGTGACAGCAGTGTCTGGGAGGTGGAGCGGAAGGTACCCATCCAGACGCTGTGCGCGTCGAAGTCCGGGCCGAGCGAGAGGGCGAGTCGCTTGCCCTCGGGCAACTGAAGTGGCATGAGCACGTTCCTAGTCGGTCGGTACGGTCCGGTTGGCGGTGCCGTCGGCGGCGTCAGCCGGCGATCCAGCCGCCGTCGACGTGAATGACCTCGCCGTTGACATAGGCGGCCCCCTCACTCGCCAGGAAGAAGACAGTGGCCGCGATCTCGAGGGCTCACCGCCTCGTCGAGCGGGGATGAGCAGGTCCGCGAGGCCCGTGCTGGTGCCCACGCCGACATCGGCCGCAAGCCGGCGACGCACCGCTACTGGGGTGCGGGCACGTAGACCGCGCCGCGTGCCAGTACGGGGGCGACAAGCTCGTCGGAGCACAGCTCTTCCGGCGTGGCGAGTGTGATCGGGCGGCGGGCCTGGCCGGGGTAGCCGAGCGCGGAACGCACCTCGCTCGACATGTAGTAGGCGGAGTGCAGGGCGAACACCACCTGTTCGAGGTCCTTCCCCGTCCAACGCTCGATGTCCGCGAACGTGCACGTCTGCGAGGCGGCTGCCCGTTCGCCGGCCCTGGTGACGGCCGGTTCCAGTCGCGGGTCGGCCTCCAGTGCCTTGTCGAGCAGCTCCAGGTGTGCGCCCACCGCGCGTCCGGACGGAAGCTGTTCGGTGCCCGGAAGCAGCACATCGAGGATCGAGGCGAGACCACCGCGGGTCCGGTCGTCGATCATGTTCTTCCGCTGAGTCCGCTGAATGTCCATGGTCATACCGGAACCTTCTGATTGCTCGCCGTGTCCATCAGGTGCTCGACCGCGCGGGCGGCGAAGGCCACCACCGTCGATGTCGGATTGACCGAGGACGAGGTCACGAACACGCTGCCGTCCAGGACGAAGAGGTTGGGTACGTCGTGGGCACGGCCGTACTGGTCGACGACCGAGGTGTCCGGGTCGTCACCGCACCGGGTCGTCCCGAGCATGTGCCAGCCGACACCCGGCATCCACGGCACGACCTTTGTCTCGATCGCCCCGGCGGCCTGGTGCGCCTCCCGCATGCGCTCCACGTTCCACTCCAGGTTGCGCACGCTGTCCTCGGAGAGCCGGTAGGTGATCTTCGGTGCCGGGATTCCGGAACCGTCGACCATGTCGGGGCTGAGGGTCACGGTGTTGGTCTCGTCCGGCAGGTCCTCGATGGAGGCCGCCCACTCGAAGGCCCGGCCGAGGGCGCGTTCGACCAGTGCCTGGCCGGCCGCACCGGTCCGTTCGGCGAGGGGCAGGTCGGCGTATCGGGCCAGAATCTCCATGGGGCCCGGGATCGCCATCGCCGACCATTTGGCGCCGCGGGCGAAGCCCCGGCTCAGATCGGTCTCGGCGAACTGCAGGGAGTACAGGTTTGCGCCGAACGGACCGAGCCAGCTTTCGAGTTGGTCGGGGTAGATACCCATGACGCCGACGAAGGGGTGCATCATCAGCCGCTTGCCGACCAGGCCCGAGGAGTTCGCGAGGCCGTCGGGGAAACGGTTCGAGGTCGACAGTTGGAGCAGGCGCGGGGTGCCGACGCCGTTCGCGCACACCATGACGACCGCGGCGGATGTGTGGTGCTCCTGGCCTGTGGCGTCGATCCAGGTCGCACCGTCGGCGAGACCGGCCTTGTCGACTGTCACCTCACGCACCCGCGCCTCGGTGATCAGTGTGGCGCCCGCGGCGAGGGCCGCAGGCCACATCGCCACGTCGAACGATCCCTTCGCGCCCTCGGGACACCCGGACATACATGTGCCCCAACGCGCGCACGCGCCCCGGTCACCGTGGGTCCTGGTCATGATGGCCTGGGTGCCGGGCCACCAGTGCCAGCCGAGCTTGTTCATGCCCTCGGCGGCCTTCACGCCGATGCGGCCGATCGGCACGCCGGGCATCGGCGGTTCGACGGTCGGCGGGTACGCCGGGTCACCCGGGCGCCCGGAGACGCCGATCATCTCGTCGAGCAGGGTGTAGTAGGGCTCCAGGTCCTCGTACGTCAGCGGCCAGTCATCGGCGAATCCGTACAGGCTGCGCACCCGGAAGTCGGAGGGGATGAAGCGGGGCCATTCGGCGCCGTAGAAGATGCTGCTGCCGCCGACGCCGTTGAAGTTCAACGGATGCACGTCGGCCTCGGACACGTCGCAGGGGTAGTCCCAGGTTCCGCGCCGCACGTTGGGGTCCGCCGACCACGAACTCGCGAGCAGGACGTCCCGCTCCAGTTTGTCGCTCGGGTAGTCGATGCGGTTCACCCAGCCGCCCTGTTCCAGAACGGTGACCCGGTAGCCGCTCTCCGCCAGAATCCGGGCCGACGTCGCTCCGGCGGGACCGGCCCCGATGATCAGCACATCCATCGCTGCCTTGTCCGGCGGCGGCCCGACTGCTGTCATCTGAAGTCTCCTCGGTAGGTCCGCGACGCCCCGCTCTCCCGGCGGGGCCGTCCTGGCCGTGAGGGTGCTCACTTGTCCGGCAGCCTAAGGAGCCCCGATCCGGGACCAGTACAGTGAGCTGTCCAAATCTCTCGGGGCCCGGCGGTGAGAAGTCCAAAGTCGCTGATCAACCCAGACGCCCCCCGTTCGGGTCGCCTGCGGAACGCTCCGTCGCGGCTGCGTACGGTTCCGGTGAGGCGGTAGACCCCGAGCCCGGTGACCCGCTCGTAGGTGCAACGGGTGGTTCCGTTCCTGGAGGATCCCTTGCTGGTCCAGAACCTGCCCGCACGCCCCGGTGGTCGGTGTCTTCGCGCCCTGCGTCCTGCACGTGTTCTTCGGGCCGGATCTCGGCGCCATCAACAAAGGCGGGCCACTGACCGACGCGCAGGCGACCGCGCTGGCCCCACGGCCCAGGGACGGGAAGCGGGCGGTCGGCACCGGGCCCGTTGTGCTGGACGACCGTGACCGGCTGCTGCTCGACCTGCTGACCCGCGACGGCAGGGCGCCGGTGGGTGAACTGGCCGATGCCACGGGACTGTCGGTGTCCACGGTGCGCCGCCGCAGCAGCGATCTGCGCGCCGATGGCGTGCTGTACTTCGACATGGACTACCACCCCGACGTGCTGCACCCGTCGGCGGAAAGCTTCCGTATGGACGGGTCGCCAGGCTTGCCCGCTTGCTGGGCTACAAGGACTCCAGCATGATCTACACCCTGCGTGACAACAGCCTTGCCCGTGCCGGACAGCGGTTTGCACAAAGCGCCGCCCAGGACGACAAGAAACCCTCTGCCGAAGAGCCTGACGGCACTGACCCAGGCCGGATGAAGCCAACCGCCGCCTGACCGAACACCAAGTAGGGGAACTGCCGTTCATGACTACCGCCACCCTCGGCTCTGGGTCCGTACCCCCCATGCCCGACAGGACACCGAAGGCGCTCCGCGCCGCCATCGCCCAGCATGCGCCGCAACTCCTCGTCGACTTCGACCGGCACTGGCGCCGTGACATCGCCGACGCCTACGACCTCGCCGGGGTCGCCGAGGTGACCTGGCCTGACAACTGCACGCCGAGCGGCACGAGCGCGGTGTGCAACATCCCCGTGGTGCCCGCGATCGGGGGCGACTACGAGGACCAGGTGTTCTTGAAAGTGCGCGCGGCCGACGGCGCCGAAGCCGGCGCGCAGGGCAGGATCACCTACGAGGCGACGGCCACCGGCGGGGCCCGACGGCACGCTCACCGCGCCGCACGAGAGCTTCGAGACCACGCTCACCGTCGGCGCCGGGCCCGACCTCGCCATCGCCCCCATCGCCGACATAGAGGACGGTCAGCCCGGCGAAGAGCGGACGATCCCCTTCAAGGTCACCAACAACGGCAACGAGAGCGCGAACGGGTTCAGCGTCAAGCTGTACGCCTCGTACGGCCTGACGGATCTGACCCGGTACGACGCCTGCACGTACACCACGACGGACGGCACCGACTACGCACCGTCGAACCAGGCAATCTGCACGTTCGACCAGGTGCTGGCGCCGGGTGACTCCTTCGAGTTGCCCGAGCCGCTGACGGTGCGACTCGCCCCGCACTCGCTGAACGAGCGGCTCGACATCGACGTCGAGCCGGGCGACGGCGCCCAGGACATCGACTCCCAGAACGACTATGTGGCCGTCCAGATCGGCGCGGAGAACACCGCGGACTTCTCCGTGAGCGGTGACGCCGTCTCCGGCGCGGCGGGCGAGACGGCCACGGCCCAGCTCACGTTCAAGAACAACGGCGCGGCCTGGCTCGGCAACCTCGGCTCCGGCGACCCGGTCGCCGAGGTCCGGCTGATCGTGCCCGAGGGCACCACGGTCACCGGCGTGCCGCCCGGCTGCTCCCCGCGCACCCTCGACGGCGGCTACCACCCGAAACAGACGGGCGCCCCGCGCTACGACTGCAACCTGCGGTACTGGGTGCTGGAGGACACCCAGCGCACGTTCGCGTTCTCCGTGCGCGTCGACACCTTGGTCCCCGGCGCGACCGGTGCCGTGAGCATCCACCCGACGTTCGGCGAGTTCGGCGAGTACCCCTTCGACTTCGACCCGGACCTCACGAACAACCCGGCGGTCCTGGCCGTCAACTGACCGGTCCGGGGGTTCGGAGCAAGCCGTCCAAGCGGCTTGCTCCGAACCCGCTCTGCAAAGCGGACACCGCCGGCCGGTCACACCTGAGGGCTTTGATCCAGATCGTGGAGGCGCGCAGGTGAAGTCCGGCGCGGTGGCTGTCCGGGGTCGTGACGTGTCCGTCGGTCGCGGCCTGCGCCATCCGCCATGCGGTGGTGACGATGCCCGCGGTCGGTGATCCTTCCCGGTGGTCATGGACCGCGGTCGCCTGGGTATGGCGGGCTCGTCTCCGCGCTCGCATCGGTCGCCGCGGCGACCACGCCCTCGGCGACCAGCCGCGGCCCCGGCGGGCTCGGGGGCCGGACGCTGACTTGAGTGCGTGTGCGACGTACTTCAGGATCTTCCCATGATGTCTGAGCCACGTGACCAAGGCGAGCTTGTGGTGATCGGTGAAGCAGGCAGACGCTTCGGGCTGAGCGTCTCCACCCTGCGCTACTGGGAAGAGCGCGGCCTGATCCACGCGACACAACGGCGTGGGGGGCGCCGTTACTACGGCCCCGATCAGCTGCATCGCATCGGTCTGATCCAGATGTGGCGGGAGACCGGGCTGATGAGCGTGGACGAGATCGCCGTCGCCCTGGGCGGCGAGGGCGACTGGCGCGAGGCGGTGCAAGGACGCGTACGGGCGATCGAGGAGCAGATGGACCGGCTGCGGGTCGGCCGGGCGCATCTGGAGCACCTGTTGACGTGTCCCCGTGACGCTCCCGCCATCGAGTGCGAGTACCTGCGCAAGGCGGTCGCGGAGCAGATGAGAGGCAACCCGGTCACCCCGGAGGATCTGCGCCACGACGGCGACGAGGATGCCGAGCCACACTCTGGCCACCGGGCGCCCGCACCGGACGGTCGCCGCACGTCCGCGCCACCGGCTCAGCAGAGCACGACGCGATAGGCGCGCAACCACTCGGCGGTCTGCAGAAGCAGGGCGAGGGTGTCCCGGACCCGCCACATGCCGGGACTGTCGCAGGGGCGGGCGAGCAGCGCGAGCAGTGCCGCACGATCGACCAGGGGCGACAAAGCCGAGTTGCGGTCGGACAGTTCGGCGCGCATCTGCTCCCGCAGGCCGGCCTCGTAGTCGGGGTGCACGTTCACGGGAAACGATGTCTTGCGGCGCTCCAGGACATGGGCGGGCAGCGCGCCGGCCATGGCGTCGCGGAGCAGTCCCTTGACCCGGCCGCCCGGCGACTTGATGTGCCACGGCGTGTTCCACAGGTATTCGACGAGCCGGTGATCACAGAAAGGGACCCGGACTTCGAGGCCCGCGCGCATGCTCGTCCGGTCGGTGAAGTCGAGCATCAGCGGCAGCCAGCGTGTGAGGTTCAGATGGAACAGCTCACGGATCCGGGTGCCCAGCGGATCCTCCCCGGGAAGCCGGGGCACCTCGGTCATCGCCTGTGCGTGGTCGTCGGCCAGATGCCGGGCGACCCGCCGCCTCAGGTCGCCGTCGAGGACAGGGCAGACGGACTGGGGAATGGCCGCCCAGGGCAGGGCGTGCTGCGCGCGGGCGGCGGGCGAGTGGAACCACGGGTAGCCGCCCAGCGACTCGTCCGCCGCATCGCCCGAGAGGACGACCGTGACCTCCTTCTTCACCACCCGGAACATCAGGTACTGGGCGGCGTTGATGTCCGCGAAGCCGGGTACGTCGCGGGCGCGCAACACCTCGGAGCGTGCCCGCAGCACGTCCTCGGTGTGCAGCAGGATCTCCGTGTGCCGGGTCCGCAGTGTCTCCGCGACCGAGTGGGCGAACACGGAGTCCTGCTCGGGGCGGGTGGCGTCGGGTGTGAAGTACTTCTCCTGGTCCTGGAACCCGACCGAATAGGTGGGGGTGACGCCGTCGTGGCCGATCACGTCGGCGGCCAGGGCCGTGATCGCGCTGGAGTCGAGTCCGCCGGAGAGCAGGGCGCCGATCGGAACGTCGGACACGAGCTGCCGTTCCACGGCGTCCTTGAGCAGTCGCCGGACCGTACGGACGGTGGTGGGGTGGTCGTCCGGGTGCTCATGGCTCTCCAGTCTCCAGTACGGCCGTTCGCGCCGGCCGTCGGCGTCGGCCAGGACGAGATGTCCGGGACGCACGGCGCGGATCCGGCGGAACACCGACCGTCCAGGCACGGGTGTGACGCACAGCATGGCGGCCAGCCCGTCCGGGGTGACCTCGGGCCGCGCGAAGGGATGCGCGAGCAGTGTCTTGAGTTCGGAGCCGAACACCACCCCGTTCGGGTAGGGCAGGAAGTACAGGGGCTTCACGCCGAGGCGGTCACGGGCCAGCAGCAGCGCACGCCGGCCGGGGTCCCAGAGCGCGAAGGCGAACATGCCGTCGAGGCGGGTCACACACTCCGCTCCCCACTCCAGGTACGAGCGCAGCAGGACCTCGGTGTCCGAGGACGTGCGGAAACGGTGTCCGCAGGAGGTCAGCAGGCGGCGCAGCTCGCGGAAGTTGTAGATCTCACCGCTGAACGTCACCACACAGGGTGCCTCGCCGCCGCGGGCCGCGGTCATCGGCTGTCTGCCGCCCTCGACGTCGACCACGGCGAGCCGGCGATGGCCCAGTGCCGCCTGGCGCGACAGCCACGTACCGCCGTCGTCCGGGCCGCGTGGGGCAAGTGTCCCCGTCATCGCGTCGAGTACCCGGTGTTCGTTTCCCAGGTCCCGTTCCCAGTCGACCCAGCCCGCGATTCCGCACATACTCCCTCACTTCCCTTGTGCGGGACTAGTCCTGATTCGTCCCGTAGCGGGAGGTTCGCACCTCAAGCCGGCTTGAGTTCAAACCCGGTACGGCCGGTCGGGTCAGTCACGATCCTCAGCGCCCACACCCTTGACCTCAAGCCGGCTTGAGGATGCAGGGTGGCTGTTGCAGAAGACTTTTATCTGCAAGCAATGTGCATATACGACGCGAGGAGACAAGTGGTGAGCCGTGCCGGCAAGACGACGCTGCTGGCCACCCTGTATCTGGTTCAGGACGTCGAGTACTCCTTCTTCTTCCTGGCTCTCGGCGTCATCCTGCGCCGCCGCGGTGTCTCCCTCGAACACCTGGCACTCATGAACCTGCTGGGAGTCGCCTGGGCGGGAAAGTTCCTGCTGGCTCCCCTCGTGGACAGGTTCTCGGTGCAGCGCTTCGGTCACTACCGCGCGTGGCTGATGGGCACTCAACTCGTCCTGGTCCTCGCCCTGTTGTGTCTGGCTCCACTGGACCCTGTGCACCGGCTGCCGGTCGTGCTGGCCGTGATGACGCTCGTCCTGCTCGTCTCCGGCGCGCACGAGGTGGCGATCAACGGGCTCGCGGTACGTCTGCTGGCCCCGCACGAGCGCACCATGGCCGGCGGCTTGCAGACGGCCGCCATCAGCGTCAGCATGATCCTGGGTTCCAGCGGATCCTTGCTGCTCTATGCCTCCGCGGGCTGGCCGATCACCGTCATGGCGCTGGCTGCCGTCTTCCTGGTCCCGCTCGCCCTGCTGGCGCGTTTCCGGGAGCCGCCGGCTCCCGGCGCCCGCGGCACGGGCACGCCGAACGCGCTGCTGTCGTTCCCCCGCAGGCGGGGCGCGGCACGCTGGATGCTGCTGATCATCCCCCTCTACACCTGCGGGGTGTACGTCGCGGAGGCCGTGGTCTCTCCGATGCTGGTGGACGCCGACTGGTCGTTGTCGCGCATCGCGCTGGCACAGGGCACGTTCGGAGGGATCGCGGCCACCGGGGCGGCCCTCACGGCCGGACTGGTCATCGGGCGCATGAGCCGGCACCGTGCTCTGCTGCTGTTCGGGCTGGCGCAGGCGGTCTGGCTGCTGGGCTTGGTGCCGCTCGCCCGGGGTGTCGACGCCGGGGCGGTGGCCGCGGGCGCCGCCCTCCTCACCACGGTCGTGGTGGTCGGTGTCCAGGCCCTGAACGCCGCTGCGAACACCGCCGTCTACACCACTGCGTTGGACGTGGCCCGCCCCCGTACGGCAGCCACCGACTTCGCCGTGCAGGTCGCCGTCCTGGGCATCCTGCGGCTGCTGGCGAACTCCACCGGGCTGGCCCTGGCCGGGCTCCTCGGCTACTCGCCCCTCATCGTCGTCTCCTCGGCGTCCGCCGTGGCCGGCACGCTCGCCGCCACCGCCTGGGCCCGCACGCACCATCTCCGCCTCGTCAAGTCCGCTGCCGCGGACCCCACCGGCACCGACATCGCGACAGCGGCCTGAACCGCCTGCCGCACCCGACCACGGAGGAACGTCTGCGCATGGCCAGCCCCGCCCAGGAGGACGAGTCCCCTCCCAAGCCTCCCGTGCCCACGCCGTCCGTTCCCCCGCCCGGCGTGGGCACGGGACACCTGCAGCGCCCCGGCGCGACCGCGCGGATGCTGCGCCCGGTGCGCGGCAGGCTGATCACCGCCGCATTCCTGGCCGTTGTCGGCGCGAGCGCCGGCCTCGCCCCGTACGTGGCCGTGTCCGAACTCGCCAGAACCGCACTGGACGGGGGCGTCGACCGGCCCGGCATGGTGTGGACGTGGGTCCTCGTCGGAGCCCTCGGCGCGCTCGTCCGGCTCGTCGCCGCGACCGTCGGTACCGACCTGGGGCACTACGCCGACGCCGAGATGCAGCATGGCATCCGGTCACGGCTCGTCAGACACCTCGGCGTGGTACCGCTCGGCTGGTTCCGCGACGCGGGCTCCAGCGAGGTCAAGAGGGCACTCACCGACGACATCGAGGAGATGCACCACCTCATCGCCCACGCCACCGGGGAGATGGCGGGCGCTGCTGCGGTCGTTACCGTCAGCTTCGGCTACCTGGTCACCGTCGACTGGCGGATGGCCCTGGTCACGCTCGCGGTGCCTGCCCTGCTGGTCGGCAGTTACCGCCTGTCCATGCGTTCGATGCCGCATCATGTGCGTCGGCTGATCACCGCCGAGGGACGCGTCGCCGCCGCCGCCGTCGAGTACGCCGACGGGATCGCCGTGGCCAAGACGTTCGGCACCGGCGGCGGATTCCTGCGCCGCTTCTCCGCCGCCGTCGACGAGCAGACGGCGGCGATGCGGGTGTGGGTCGCCGAGAGCAGGGCCAGTTCGGCGGCCAGCCGCGTGCTGCTGTCGGAGGTCACCGTGCTGGCCGTGGTCCTGGCGGTGGGCAGCGCTCTCGTGGCCCACGGCTCGCTCACCGTCTCCGCCCTGCTGCCGTTCCTCGTCGTCGGGGTCGGGCTGCCCACGCCGATGCTGCCGGTCGTCCAGGGCTCCCAGACGCTGCGCAAAGCACGCATGGCGGCCGCCCACATCGAGGACCTGCTGGCCGTCACGCCCCTGCCCGAGCCGGCCGAGCCCCGGCTGCCGGAGGGCACCACGGTGGAACTGGACCGGGTGATGTTCTCCTACGACGGAGCGCAAAACGCGCTGACGGACGTGTCGTTCGTCTGCCACCGGGGTACCACGACCGCGATCGTCGGACCGTCCGGGGCCGGCAAGACCACCCTGGCGATGCTGCTGCCCCGGTTCTACGACGTCACCGCCGGCGCCGTCCGGATCGGCGGCGCCGACGTCCGCTCGATCCCCTCCGACGACCTCCTCGCCCACATCTCGCTGGTGTTCCAGGACGTGGCGCTGCTGTACGACACGGTCCGCGAGAACATCCGCGTGGGACGGCCGGACGCCACCGATGAGCAGGTGCGCGAGGCGGCCGGGGACGCGCGGATCCACGAGGTGATCGAACGGCTCCCCCAGGGCTACGACACCGTCCTCGGCGGGCAGGCGGCCGGGCTGTCCGGCGGCGAACGCCAGCGACTGAGCATCGCCCGCGCCATCCTCGCCGACGCGCCCGTCATCGTCCTCGACGAGGCCACCGCGGCGGTCGACCCGGACAACGAAACCGCGATCCAGCAGGCCGTCTCCCGGCTCACCGAAGGAAAGACCCTGATCGTGATCGCGCACCGGCTGCGCACCATCACCGACGCCGACCAGATCGTCGTCCTCGACCAGGGCCGGCTCGTCGAGTCCGGCACCCACCATGAGCTGCTCGCCCGCCGGGGACGGTGCGCCCGCATGTGGCGGGCCCAGCAGCCGGCTTCCTCCGAAGCCAGGGCCGAGCCCACGGGGAAGCCGGCATGATCCGCCGGCTGTTGCGGCTCTGGCCCCAGCGGTCGACGCTGCTCACGCTGGGAACCCTGCACATCGCGTTGGCCGTGCTCCAGGGCGCGTTGCTCGCCCTGCTCATCCCCGTGCTGCACAGGCTCCTGACACCGCACCCGGGCCTCATGGCGGCCCTGCCGTGGCTGCTGGCCGGTTCCCTCGGTGTGGCCGTGTACTGGGCACTGACCGTCTATGCCACGCCCGTCGGATTCGCGGCGAGCATGCAGCTCACCGCCGCCGCGCGCCGGACCGTGATGGAGCATGTGACCGCACTTCCGCTGGGCTGGTTCGGCGCCGCGAACAAGGCGCGTCTGGCCCGTACGACGGCCAGCTCCACCAGCGAACTGGGCCGGCTCGTGGCACAGATCGGCCCGCAGGTGATCGCCGCCACCGTCGTTCCGGCCACACTGGTCGTCGTCACCGCCCTGGTGGAGTGGCGCATCGCCGTGGTTTTCCTGCCGACGGCACCGCTGGCCGTCGCGGCGTTGCGCCGCTCGGGCCGGATCGCGGCCGAAGCCAACACAGCACTGGACGAGGCCGCCACCGAACTCGCCGGGCGGGCCGTCGAACTCGGCCAGGCGCAACACGTGCTGCGGGCCGCGGGCCAGGCCACCACCGGGGGTGAACGGTTGCGTGAGGCACTCGACGAGCACCGGCTGCGCTACCGGCGTGGACTGCGGCGTTCTCTGCTGCCGGGCCTGGGCTACGTGGCCGTCGTCATGGCCTGCTTCGTCGCTGTGATCGCGCTGGTCGCCCGGTTTCTGCTCGACGGCTCCCTCGCCGTCCCGGACGCCGTCGTGCTCCTCGTTCTGGCCGTGCGGTACGTGGAGGAACTGGGCTCGCTGAACGGGCTGATCGGCGGGTTGCGGGCGATGGAGAACGCCCTGGTGCGGGTGGAGACGCTGCTGCACACCCCGCCGCTGCCGCGGTGCGCACGGCCCGTCACCGCTCTGTCCGGCACCGACATCGTCTTCGACCGCGTCACCTTCTCCTACCCGTCCCCCGGCGATGCCACGGCCGCGGCGAGGCCCGCGCTCGCGGAGGTGTCCTTCCGCTGCCCCGAGGGCTCCACCACGGCGCTGGTCGGGCCGTCCGGCTCGGGCAAGACCACGGTCACCCGGTTGCTGGCCCGGTTCTACGACGTCAAGTCCGGCGGCGTACGGATCGGCGGCACCGATGTGCGCGACCTGGACCACGACGTCCTGATGCGGTCGCTCTCCATCGTCTTCCAGGACGTGTACCTGTTCGACGGAACGATCGAGGAGAACGTCCGGCTGGCCAGTCCGCAGGCCACCGACGCCGAGTTCGCGGCGGCGGCGCGCGCCGCCTGCCTGGACGAACTCGCCACCCGGCTGCCCGACGGCTGGGCGACCCGGGTCGGTGAGGGCGGAGCCCGGCTGTCCGGCGGGGAACGGCAGCGGGTCTCCATCGCCCGCGCGTTGCTCAAGCAGGCCCGGATCGTACTGCTGGACGAGGTGAGTTCGGCTCTGGACCCGGAGAACGAGAACGCCGTACAGCGGGCCGTCGCCCGCCTGTGCGCGGACCCGGGCCGTACCGTCGTCGTCATCGCCCACCGGCCGGCCACCCTGGCAGGAGCCGATCAGGTCGTCGCCCTGGACGAGGGGCGCATCGCAGAGACCGGAACCCCCGAGGAACTCCTCGGCCGCGACGGCGTCTTCGCCCGGATCTGGCACCAGTACGACCAGGCCCGCACGTGGCACGTCGGCCACAGGGACTAAACCCTCTTCTAGCCTTTCGGCCAATACGACCGGCCCGGCGCAACCGTCAGGATGAGGGGGTGACCCAGATGCGACGCACAGCGGAGATCGCAGGTGCCGGATTCGCCGGCCTCACCCTCGCCACAGGGCTCGCCCGTCAGGGGTGGCGTACGCGTACACGAACGCGGTCCACATCTGCGGGCGTTCGGTGCCGGCATCTTCCTGTGGGAGAACGGTCTGACGGTTCTCCGTGAACTCGGCGCGGCCGACGCCGTCCTGGCCGACAGCCACGAGGCGCCCGGCTGGCAGGAACGCGACGCGGACGGCACGCAGATCGGCTCCCGCCCGCTGCCCCTGCCCAACGGGCTGAGGATGGTCACACTCACCCGGCAAACCCTCTACTCCGCCCTGCTTGAACAGGCCAAGGCATCGGGGGTGCAGGTCCGTACCCGTTCCCGGGTCGTCGCGGCCGGGCCCGAGGGGGTGCTGCGCACCGCCGACGGACGCGCCTGGCCCGCGGATCTGGTCGTGGGCGCGGACGGCATACGGTCCGCCGTCCGCGAATCGCTCGGGCTGACAGCCGAGCACGGCACGTTCCCCATCGGCCTGTACCGGTTCCTCGTACCACTGGACCGCGCCCCCGGCGAGCACGGGCCATGGCGCGACTACGTGAACTACTGGAACACACGACTCGCGCGACGGGTCCTCTACGTCCCCTGCAACAGCCGGGATCTGTATCTGCTGCTGAGCGCCGAGCACACCGACCCGGCGCTGCGCACCCCGCTCGACGCGGACGTGTGGTGCGAGAGTTTCCCCGTCCTGCGCAGCGTCCTTGCCGACCTGCCGCCGCGGCCTCGTTTCGACCGCTACGAGATCGTACGGCTGCGCCGCTGGTCCACGGGACGCGCGGCCGTACTGGGTGACGCGGCCCATGCCATGCCTCCGACCATCGGACAGGGCGCGGGGACCGCCATGATCAACGCGCTCAACCTGGCCAGGGCCGTCGCGGCGGCCGCTCCGGGGGACATCCCTGCCGCACTGCACGGCTGGGAGACGGCGGGCCGCCCGGTCACCGAGCAGACCCAGCAGGAGTCACTGGACGCCCTGCGTGGCCTCTTCCCGCGTGCGGGGGAACGGCGGGACGAGGTCTGGACCGAGGGCACGCTGAACGCCGCACGCAACGTACCAACGCCCTGAGAACGACACGAAACGGCACCGCACGGGGGGACATACGCATGGTCGACCTGCACATCGAGGAATGGGGCCAGGGAAACCGGACCGCGGTCCTGCTGCACGGCCTCTCCGGCAGCTCGCGTACCTGGTGGCAACTGGCTCCTGCCCTGGCGGCACGCGGCTATCGCGTCCTCGCACCCGACCTCGCGGGGCACGGCAAGAGTCCGCGCGGCCGCTACAGCCGCGAGCGGTGGGCCGACGACCTGCTGGCCAACCTGCCGGCCGAGCCGAGCCTGGCGGTCGGGCACTCGCTCGGCGGCACCCTGCTGGCCATGGTCGCCGACCGGTTGCGGCCCGCCCTGGCCGTCTACGAGGACCCGTCCTGGTATGTGACCGAGGGCGGGTTCGGAGCCGCCATGGAGTGGATACGGACCTTCAAGGACCTCACGCTCACCGACCTCCAGCACACCTCGCCCCACTGGGCCCAGGGCTCCTACGAGGCGCGGCTGGCCGAACTGGCCGACTGGGACCCGGACACGACCCGTATGGACTACCTGGAGACGGCCTACCTCCCGGTCGTCCCGCTCGTGCCGTCCCTGGTGATCCTTCCGGACCCCAGCGAACTGATGCCTCCCGCCCGGGCCGCCGAATTCGAACGGGCCGGTTTCGAGATCCGTAGGGTGCCCGGCACGGGACACAACGTCCATGTGGACGACTTCGACGGCTTCCTCAGGGCGCTGACCGGCTGGGCCTGAGCGTGCCGCGGTCCGGGAGACGCAGCACGCACCGTGTCAGCGGTTCCGGGAGCCGCCTTCGGCTCAGCCCTGTGCGGCGGCTGCCCGCAACGTCTTTTTGTCGACCTTTCCGATGCCCAGGTACGGCAGTTCGTCGACGATCTCCAGGCGTTCGGGCAGCTTGTAGCGGGCGAGTCCGCGGTCCTGAAGGAACCGCCGGACGCCGTCCAGGTCGAGGTCCGGTCCCCCGGCGCGGGCGACGACGTACAGGCAGACGATCTCGCCGAAGCGGTCGTGCGGGGCCGCGACGGCCGCCGCGGCGGCAACGGCGGGATGCTCGGCGGCGAGCAGGTCCAGCTCCACGGCTGGGACCTTCTCCCCACCCCGGTTGATCACGTCCCGGGTACGGCCCTCCACGATCAGGGCGCCTGACGGGTGGAGCCGTACCAGGTCGCCTGTGCGGTAGAAGCCGTCGGGTGTGAAGGCGCGCTCGTCGGCGTCGGCGTGGTAGCCGACGACGGTGTACGGGCCCCGGGTCAGCAACTCCCCGGTCCCCTCGGCCCGCACCGGCCGGCCCTCGTCGTCCACGACCCGGATCTCGTCCGCGGGCGACAGGGGGCGACCCTGGGTGTGCAGCACGATGTCCTCGGGGTCGTCGAGCGCCGTGTAGCACAGCAGGCCCTCGCTCATGCCGTAGCACTGCTGCACGCGGCAGCCGAGGGTGTGCGGTATGTGCTGGATCTGGCGGGGGTGGGGCCGCGCGCCGCCGATCTGGAGCACCTTGAGGGCGGACAGGTCGCGCCCGGTCCCACGGGCGGCGTCCGCCCATCGTTCGGCCAGTGCGGGCACGAGGGTGCAGTGGGTGACCCCTTCGCGTTCGATGAGTGCGAAGGCCGCCTCGGGCTCGGTGGACGGGCCCAGTACCACCGTCCCGCCGGCGCCCAGCGTGCCGAGAACACCGGGGCAGCCGAGCACGAAGCCGTGGGTGGCGGGCATCACGGCCAGGTACACCGAGTCGGGGCCGACGCCGGCCACCGCCGGGGTGTGCCGGAGCTGGTGGCCGTAGGCCTCGTGAAGCCGTGGGATGATCTTCGGCTTGCCGGTCGTGCCGTTGGACAGCAGGCACAGCGCAGGATCGTCCAGGGTCGCGAACTCCGGCTCGGCCACCGGCTCTTCCTCGTCGCTCCCGGGCGTGGCGCACAGCGCGGACAGGTCGACCGTGTCCGCCGTGTCCTTCGGGCCGGCACCGGATACGAGCAGCTGACGCACGCCGGGGTGGCGGTCGCGCAACCGGCGGGCCAGGGTGAGATGGTCGAAACGTCCGTGTCTGCGCGGCACGGCGATCGCCACGGGTCGGGCGGTGGCGACGACATGCTCCAGTTCGAACTCGCGCAGGGTCACGGGAACCATGACCGGTGGCGCGCCGATCCGGGACAGCGCGAGGGTCAGCACGACCAGTTCGATGTCGTTGGGCAGTTGCACGACCACGGGCCGTCCGCGGCCGATACCCAGGGCGGCGAGCCGGGCGTCCGTCGCCCGCACCGCGCGGTCCAACTCCGCGTGCGCGTCAGCCGGCGGTCACCGCAGACGAGCGCGCAGGACCCGGCGCGTGACCCGGCGTGGGCCAGGACGATCTCGTCGACGCGCTCCGGGCGCCACAGTCCCTCGCGCCGGTACAGTTCGGCCCGCTCGGCCGCGATGACCGGCGCCCGCATGCGCTCCTGAGGGGGGCCGCCCCTGCCCTGCGACTGCCGGATACGGTCCTGCAGTTCCGCGAGGGTGAAGTCGTGCCATGCACTGGGGGAAGTGGCTTGCAGATGTCGTCCCAAAGCTATCTCGTTCCGTATCCCACCCGCGGCAGTGTGCTGGGAGAAGCAGAGCTGGCCGCTGTGTCACGCGTCCTGCGGTCGCACAGTCCGCTGTCGGCGGGCATCCACCGCGCCGCCTTCGAAAAGCGGTTCTGCGAGCTGACCGGCAGCGCCCACGCCCTGTCGGTGACCAGCGGCACCGTGGCCCTGGCGCTCGCGATCAGCGTGCTCGGTCTGCGCCCCGGCGACGAGGTGATCGCGACTTCGCAGACCTACAAGGCCACGGTGCAGCCCTTACTGGAACACCAGGTGACCGTGCGGTTCTGCGATATCGACCGAACCACTCTGAACGCCGACCCGGACAGCATCAAATCCCTGGTGAGCGAGCGGACGAAAGCAATTCTCCTGGTGCACTACGGCGGGCTTCCGGCCGACATGGAAAGCATCATGAGTATCGCGCGGCTCCACGGAATCGTCGTGGTGGAGGACTGCGCGCACGCGCTCGGCAGCCTGTACCGCGGAAGCACGCCGGGAGCCCTCGGTGACATCGGCTGTTTCAGTTTCCACTCCAGCAAGAACATCACCACCCTCGGCGAGGGCGGCATGGTGACGGTCCAGAACGATGCCTGGGCCGAGCGTCTGGACCGTATGCGTTCAAACGACTCCGACGCCGTGTTCGTACCATCGCCCCACCCGCTGGGCGGCCGGGAGGTGCCGCCCGACTGGATGCTGCACCCCGGGAACGCCTACACCCACGGCTGCGTAGAGGTGCTCAACGCCGGGACCAACGCCACCATGCCGGAGCCGAGCGCGGCGGTCGGCGTCGTCCAGTTGGACCGCCTCGACGAGTTGGTCGCACGGCGCCGGGACATCGCGCACCGGATCACGGCGCTGCTGAAGCGGTACCCGTTCGTGCGGACCGTCGAGGAGACGCACGGCGTCCGCAACGCCTACCACTTGTACACCTTCTTCCTCGACCCCGGCTGCGGGGTCGGCCGGGACGCCTTCGTCGACCGGCTCGTCAGGCGCGGGGTGGAGATACAGCTGCGCTACTTCCCGCTGCATCTGATGCCCGAGTGGCGGGCACGCGGGCACCGCCTCGGTGAATGCCCGGTCGCCGAGCGGCTGTGGTTCGAGGAACAGGTCAACCTCCCCTGCCAGCCCGGGCTGTCCGACCAGCAGGTGGCATGGCTGCTGGAAGCGCTGGAGGCGGTACTGACGGAGGTCGAAACCGGCACCTCCGTGCTCGCCTCCCCGTGAGTTGACGTCCGCGGCGCCGTGCGAGACCGCGGGACCACCTCCACACGACGACTGAGGACGGCGAAGACATGACGAACACAGGCTCCTCCCCCAGCCGCTTCGACATCGTGATCGTGGGTGGCGGCCCCGTCGGGCTGTCGACGGCATGGCACGCGGCAGCCCGGCGTCAGCGCACCCTCGTCCTGGACCGGTACGGATTCTTCAACGAACAGGCGGGCAGCAGCGGTGCGGAACGGCACTGGCGGCTGCAGTACACGCAGGAGGATCTGTTCCGGCTGACCATGGAGGCCCTGCCCATGTGGCGGCGGTTGGAGAATCTGGCCGAACGCCGGCTGGTGCACCACATCGGCAGCTTGTGGTTCGGCGACATCGACGTCGAGACCAACGAGGGGCAGATCGCGACGACCGCACGGATCATGGACAGGCTGGACGTGCCGTACCAGTGGCTGACGGCGAAGGACATCGAGAACCGGTTCGGGTTCACGGACCTGCCCTCCCACTACGAGGGATTCCTGCAACCCGATGGCGGCACCATCGATGTGCGGGGCACTCTGGCCGCGCTCTACGGCCTCGCCCAGCGCGAGGGGTGTGTGCTGAGCGGCGGGGAGACCGCCCTGGAACTCCTGCCCGACGCCGACGGCGTCACCGTACGGACCGACCGCGAGACGTACCGCGCCGGCACCGTGGTCCTGGCCAACGGGCCGGGCGTCAACGACCTGCTGGCGCCGCTCGGCGCGACCCTCGACATCCGGCTGTACGAGATGGCGCTGGTGTCACTGCGCCGGCGCGCGGCCGACGTGGACTTCCCGTTCTGGTTCGTCTTCCAGCAGCCGACCGAGGAGGACACGAACCTGTTCTACGGCTTCGGCCGCAACCCGTGGTCGCCCAGTGAACTGGTCCGGCTCGGACCGGACTTCGAGGTGCACCCCCTGGGCAGCGCGCAGGGTGCGACCGGACGGCCCGATCCCCGTCACGTGGACCGCCTGTGCTCCTGGGTGGAGCGCCACCTGCCTGCCCTCGACCCGGAACCCGCGCACACGTCGAGCTGCTTGGCCGTCCTGCCCGCTGATCCGCGCCGCCAGTTCTACCTCGGCCTCGCCGACGGCCTCGTCCCCGGCGGGAGGAACATCGTGCTCTACAACTCCGGTTGGGGCTTCAAGTTCGTGCCGCTGATCGGACGGATCTGCTCCGACCTGGCCATCGACGGCCGTACCGACTTCGACATCGCACGTCTCGCCCCGACCGGACCGCAGGAGGCAGACCGGTGACCGACCCGCGCCACACATCCGACACCACCGCCGGAGCCGTCGCCATCACCGGCATGTCCGGCCGGTTCCCGGGGGCGCCGGACCTGGACAGGTACTGGCTCAACCTGCGGGAGGGCGTCGAGTCGATCAGCACCCTGTCGCAGGAGACGCTCGCCGCCGAGGGCATCCCGCCCGAGCTGTTCTCCCGGCCCGAGTATGTCCCGCGGGCCGCGTCGCTGGACGGCGCGGACCTGTTCGACGCCGCCTTCTTCCAGATCAACGCCCGCGAGTTGGAGGAATCTGCGCCGGTTGACTTCGGGCATGGGAAAGGGCCTCTCATCTCTGGCGTACGGAACGTCAGGGGTGTGACGGAAGGTGCGCCGTGCGAGTGTTCCAAGAGCAGCGAACGCCAGAGAAGGGCGTGATGGCGTCGATGTGAAAGTCGGCGGTACAGGGAGGCGCGGGCGCCCGACGGGTCCGACCGGACCATCACGCCGGCAGCCCGGTGGAGGCGGCGGAGGCCATTGGTTCCGTCGGGCACAAGCCGGTTCGCCCCGCCGCGGCCCGGGAGCCGGGCGCCCGCATCGGTCTCGTCCTCGGTCCTGGGCGGAAGCGGACCGTGCTCGCTGTACGGCGACCCGGCGGATCGCGATGCTGCGGGGAGCCCCGGGATCGGAGGGGATGCGTGACGCGTCGGGGCGGGCCGGCACGCTGCGGGCGCGCACCCCCGCGCCCCGGTATCGGTTCGGCGTGGGCAGCGGTCGTGGCCTCGTGCGCGTACGGGCAGCGGCTCGCCGTCCTCGACACCCATGTGCACTCGCGCGGACGGGCACGGGCTCAGCGTGGGCGCGGTCGCGGCCTCGTACGCGTACCGGCAGCGGCGCGCCGTCCTCGACACCCATGTGCACTCGCGCGGACGGGCACGGGTTCAGCGTGGCCGCGGTCATGGCCTCGTCCGCGTACCGGCAGCGGCGCGCCATGCTCGACACCCATGTGCACTCGCGCGGACGGGCACGGGCTCAGCGTGGCCGCGGTCATGGCCTCGTCCGCGTACCGGCAGCGGCGCGCCGTCCTCGACACCCATGTGCACTCGCGCGGACGGGCACGGGCTCAGCGTGGGCGCGGTCGCGGCCTCGTACGCGTACCGGCGGCGGCGCGCCGTCCTCGACACCCGTGTAAGCCGGGTCTTCGCACGGGCGCGGGCCGGACCGCGAGCCGCTGCCCGAGGAGAAGCGGGCGCAGCCGCGCCGGCCCGGTGTCCAGCGGGGGACCTCGCCCGCTACGGCGACCGGGTGCCCGCCGCGCCGCAGGACGGGCCGGGCCGCTGGACCTCGGCCCGTGCGCGACGCCCAGCCCACAGGCACACTGCGCTCCAGGCGCGCTGTCCGGCGGGCGTCGCACGCGTGGCTGGGTCCGCGCTTCGCCGGGCTGTGGGGACGTGGGTGGCGAAGCGCGGGGCGGTGGGTCGGGTCAGGGCGTCAGGTAGGCCTCCACCTCGCTGAACTGCCCTGCGGGCCAGCCGGAGTTGGCGCCGACGGTCAGCCGCAGGTGGCGCAGGCTGGTGCCGCTCGGCAGGGAGACGGTGACCGTGTTGCCGGTGGCCGGGTCGAAGTGGTAGCCCTGTGCGCCGGCCACTGTGGCGTAGTTCTGGCCGTCGGTGCTGCCGAGCACGGTGATGGTCTGGGTGCGTGCGCCCCAGGCCGCGGACGGCGGCAGCTTCAGCACCAGGCGGCGCACCGCCTGCGCGGACCCGAGGTCGACCGTCAGGGACTGCGGGAAGGCGTTGTTGGTGGACTCCCAGTAGCTGTTCGCGTCGCCGTCGACCGCCCTGCCGGGTGTGTAGACGTCCACGGAGCCGGTGGCGGTGGCGGGGCGGCCCTTGGCCAGGTTGCGGGCCGGATCGGGGTCGGGGTTGCCCTGGCCCGGCTGGGGCCAGCCAGCGCAGTCCGACCAGGTGCTGCTCCAGCCGGAGTTGCCGCCGGCGTCGGTCAGGGTGAAGGAGCCGGAGCCCGTCGGGTAGGGGCAGTTGTAGATGCCGGCGGCACCGACCGCGGTGGCGGTGACGTTGCGGAAGGTGGCGGCGCCCTGGGCCTCGGCCTGGACGACGACGGTACCGGTGTTGCGCACCGTCGCGCCGTCCACGGTGACGCCCCGGACCGGGTGGCCCTGGCCGCCGCCGGAGACGAACTCGAAGGCGCTGTAGGGGCTGTCGGTGATGGTGGTGTTGGTGATGTTGACGGTCGCGTTGATGGCGCTGTCGTACGAGTCCACCCGCAGCGCGCCCATCGGGTGGTTCCAGTTCGGGTTCATGGCACCGGTGCGCACGAGGGTGTTGCCGTCGACGGTGATGGTGCCGGCCAGCGGGGAGAAGGGGTCGAGGAACTTCTGGTTGGAGATCGCGATACCGCTGCCGAGGGCGTTGGTGTCGGAGATCAGGTTGTTCTTCACGGCGATGTTCGTGCCGCCGTAGACGGCGATGCCGTTGGCGAGGTTGGGCTGCGAGATGGTGTTGTTCTCGAAGCTGCTGTCGGTGTCCGGCGCGTACAGCGACCACATGGCGAGCGAGTCGTCGCCCTGGTTGCGCAGGAAGTTGTTGCGGACCCGGACGCCCTTGGCGTTGCCGTTGAGGTTGAGGCCGTCGGCGGTGGTGTCGAGGATGCGGTTGTTCTCGACGACCAGGTTGTCGTTGTTGCCCGTCAGCCACAGACCGACCTTGACGTGCTGGATCCACATGCCGGACACCGAACTGTTCGGTCCCAGCGACCCGTTGACGAAGTTGTCGGGGCTGGAGTCGACGCGTTCGGTGACCTCGCCGATGACCGCGAAGTCCTTGATGTGGACGTTGCCCAAGGAGGCGGACTGGTCGATGAAGCGGGAGGTGTGTACGACGGAGTGCCAGCTGCCGGCGCCCTGCAGCGTCACGTTCTGCACACCGCCGAGCGACGAGGTCAGCCGGTAGTCGCCCGGCGGAATCCAGACCACTGCGCCCTGCGCGGCGGCGATGGCGTCCCGGAAGGCCTGGGTGGAGTCGCCGCTGCCGCTGGGGTCGGCGCCCTTGGAGGTGACGGAGACCGATCCGGCGGGCTGGGTGGCCGCGGCGGCCACCTGCTCGAAGTCGGCGACGTCCACGGTGACCTGGGTGCCCGTCGACTGGAAGGCGACCTTGTCGCCCGCCTGCACGTTCTGGCCGAGCAGCAGCCGGGCATTGTCGAAGAAGTGGTGGGTCCTGGCGCCCGGGATCCAGCCGGTGTCGATGTAGGAGTACTTGGCGGTGACCGTGAGCGTCTTCGCCAGCCGCTGCCCGTTGACGTACACGTCGAGGGTGCCAAGCTGGCCGTCCGGGACGCTGTAGGCGACGTTCACCGCGTTGGCCGCGCGCGGCACGGTGAACTCGACGCGCTGGCCCGAGGTGAGCCGCACGGCCTGGCGGCCGGAGGCCTCGGAGGCGAGTGTGCCCTGGGTGTGGTCGGGGCCGATCCTGGTGCCGGTGGTGGTCGCCGACTCGGCCTCGACCGAGGTGAACGGCAGGGTGGCGCCCGCCGCCGCGTGCGCGGACGGCGCGAGGGTGACGAGCATGCCGGCCGCGAGGGCGACGGCCGTGCCGATGGCCGGCATGCGCCTGACGGTTCTGCGGGTGCTGCTGAGCATGTGCTGATCCCTTCGTGGTGGGGGTGCGGGGATGAGCGAGGTGCGGGACAGCGGGGTGCCGTGGAGGGACATGGCCGGGGGTGCGGTGGGCGGGGATTGCGGGCGTGCGCCGGACGGGAACGGCAGGGGGCCGGTGGACGGGGACAGCGGCGGGTCCGGTGGACGGGGACAGCGGTGGGGCCGGTGGACGGGGACAGGGGGCCGGTGGACGGGGACAGTGGGGAGGTGTCGGCGGCTCAGGGCGGCTCAGGTGTGCAGCCAGGCCGCCGTGTCCTGGGGCAGTCGGCCCGCGCCGTCCAGCGGGCCGCTGGTGAGCAGGAGTTCACTGTGCGCGGGCAGGTCGGCGGGGGCCGCGGCGAGGTTCACCACACAGGTGGCGCCCTGCGCGCGAGTGAAGGCGAGGACGCCCTCGGGGGCGGGCAGCCAGGTCAGCGGACCGTGCCCGAAGGCGGCGCGCAGCCGGATCGCCGCGCGGTACAGGGCGAGCATCGAGGCGGGGTCCCGCTGCTGCCGGTCGGCGGCGTAGTCGGCCCAGCCGGCCGGCTGCGGCAGCCAGGGCTCCTGCCGGGATCCGAAGCCCGCGTACGGCGCCTCGGCCACCCAGGGCAGCGGCACCCGGCAGCCGTCGCGGCCCGGGTCGGTGCCGCCGGAGCGGAAGTACATCGGGTCCTCGATGCGGTCGATCGGTATGTCGGCCTCGGGCAGGCCCAGTTCCTCGCCCTGGTAGAGGTAGACCGCGCCGGGCAGGGCCAGGGACAGCAGCGCGGCGGCCCGGGCGCGCCGGGTGCCCAGGGCGAGGTCGGTCGGGGTGCCGAAGGCCTTGGCGGCGAAGTCGAAGCCGGTGTCCGCACGGCCGTAACGGGTGACGGTGCGGGTCACGTCGTGGTTGCACAGCACCCAGGTGGCCGGGGCACCCACCGGGGCGTGCTCGGCGAGCGTCGTGTCGATCGAGTCCCGCAGCCGCCCGGCGTCCCAGGGGCACGACAGGAAGGAGAAGTTGAAGGCGGTGTGGAGTTCGTCGGGTCGCAGGTAGCGGGCGAAGCGCTCGGGGTCGGGCAGCCACACCTCGCCGACGAAGACGCCGTCGTAGGCGTCGGCGACGGACCGCCAGGAGCGGTAGATGTCGTGGAGTTCGTCGCGGTCGACGAACGGGTGGGGGTCCTGCCCCTCGGTGAAGTCCGGCAGCGCGGGGTCCTTGGCGAGCAGGGCCGCCGAGTCGATGCGGACACCCGCGACGCCCCGCTCGAACCAGAAGCGCAGGATGTCCTCGTGTTCCTGACGGACCGCCGGGTGAGCCCAGTTGAGGTCGGGCTGCTCGGGCGTGAACAGGTGCAGGTACCAGTCGCCGTCGGGCAGCCGGGTCCACACCGGTTCGGTGGAGCCGGCGAACTGGGACGGCCAGTCGTTGGGCGGCAGTTCGCCCTGCTCGCCGCCCCCGGGCCGGAAGTGGAACAGTTCGCGTTCGGGGCTGCCCGGTGGCGCGGCGCGCGCGGCGCGGAACCAGGGGTGCTGGTCGGAGACGTGGTTCGGTACGACGTCGACGATGGTGCGGATGCCCAGCTCCCGGGCCTCCGAGATCAGCTTCTCCGCCTCCGCGAGGGTCCCGAAGGCCGGGTCGATGGCCCGGTAGTCGGCGACGTCGTAGCCGCCGTCCTTCATCGGCGACAGGTACCACGGGTTGAACCACAGCGCGTCCACGCCGAGTTCGGCGAGGTAGGGGAGCTTCGCGCGGACTCCCGCGAGGTCCCCGGTGCCGTCCCCGTCGCCGTCGGCGAAACTACGCACGTAGACCTGGTAGATGACGGCGGAGCGCCACCAGTCGGTCTGCTCGCGGGCCTGGGTGGGCTGTCCCACAGTGCGTGCCTTTCTGTCGAGGGGGCCGTGTCAGCCCTTGGTGCTGCCGGCGCTGATCCCGGCGATGATGTGCCGCTGGAAGACGAGGAACAGGACGACCATGGGGATGCTGGCGATCACCATGGCGGCGACCAGCACGGTCAGCTGGATGTTCTGGGACAGCTGGACCAGGGCCACGCTGATCGGCTGTTTGTCGGTGTCGGAGAAGACCATCAGCGGCCACAGGAAGTCCTGCCACACGGCGACCAGCGCGAAGATCGAGACCACGCCGAGGACCGGCCGGGACATGGGCAGCACGATGGACCACAGGGTGCGCAGCTTTCCGGCGCCGTCGATCTCGGCGGCCTCCAGGACGTCCCGCGGGAGCTGGTCGAAGAACCGCTTGAGGAGATAGAGGTTGAAGGCGTTGGCGACGGCCGGCAGCCAGATCGCGAGGGGGTCGTTGAGCAGGCTGGTGTGGAGCAGCGGCAGATCGGCGACCGTCAGGTACTTCGGTACGACCAGGGCCTGGGCCGGGACCATCAGGGTGGCCAGGATGCCGCCGAGGACCACCTTGCCGAAGGCGGGTCTCAGTTTGGCCAGGGCGTAGGCGGCGGCCGTGCAGAACACCAGCTGGAACGCCCAGGCGCCGGCGGCCTGCACCACCGTGTTCCCCAGGTGCTGCGGCAGCTGCATGAGGTCCCAGGCGTCGGTGAAGCCGTCGATGTGCCAGCGCTCCGGGACGAGGGTGGGCGGGGTCCGTGCCACCTCGTCCGGCGACTTCATCGCGCCGGTCACCATCCAGTAGACGGGGAAGAGGAAGGCGAGCACGAAGAGCACGACGACGCCGGTGAACACGCTCCAGTAGACGGCCTTGCCGCGCGGCCGGGCCAGGACGGACGGGGAGACGAGGGTCCGGGTGCTCATGCGTCCCCCTCCGAGCGGGTGAGCCTGAGATAGACGGCGGAGAACGCCCCGAGCAGGACCAGGAGCATCACGCTGAGCGCGCAGGCGCCGCCGAAGTCGTTGTAGAGGAAGGCGTACTTGTAGATGAGGTACAGGACGGTGACCGTGGCGTTCTCCGGGCCGCCGCCCGTGATGACGAACGGCTCCGTGAACACCTGCATGGTGGCGATGATCTGAAGGAGCATCAGCATGAGGATGACAAACCTGGTCTGCGGGATCGTCACGTGCCGCACCCGCTGCAGGAGGTTCGCGCCGTCCAGTTCGGCCGCCTCGTACAGCTCGCCGGGGATGGACTGGAGAGCGGCCAGGTAGATCAGCACGGTGCCGCCCAGGTTGGCCCAGGTCGCCACGATCACCAGGGAGACCAGGGCGGTGTCGGTGCCGTTGGACCAGGTGGAGGTCGGCAGGTGCAGGAGGCGCAGCGCCTCGTTGGCGAGGCCGGCCCCCGGGTCGTAGAACCACTTCCACAGCAGGGCGCTGACCACCGGCGGGATCATCACCGGCAGGTAGACCACGACCCGGAAGAAGGCCTTGGCGTGCCGCAGTTCGTTGAGCACCAGGGCGAGGACGAACGGGATCGCGAAGCCGATGAGCAGGGCGAGCAGGGTGAAGGTGAGCGTGTTGCGCCAGGCCGCCGCGAACTCCGGATCGTGCAGGACGCGGGTGAAGTTGGCGGTGCCGACCCACTCGGGCGGGGAGCCCGGTGTGTACTTCTGGAAGGCGATCACGACCGCGCGGATCGCCGGGTACCAGGAGAACAGGGCGAAGCAGACGAGGCCGCCGAGGAGGAATCCGTAGGCCTGGAGCTGGTCTTGGAGGAGGCGCCGCCCCCGGCCCCCTACCGGGGGCGGCGCCGGAAGGGGGCGTGCGGCGATCGCCGGGGCGTCCCGCCGCGCTGCCGTCTTCGTCATCGCGGTCAGCTCCGGGCCAGAATGCCGTCGATCTTGCCGGAGGCGTCCTTGAGGAGCTGGTCGATGTTCGCTTCCTTCTTGGTGAGGACGGCGGAGACGACCCCGTCGAGGACGGAGTAGATCTGCTGGGCGTTCGGCGGCTCGATCTTCATCCGGAGGTTCTGGTTGCCGTCGAGGAAGGCCCGGTAGTTCCCCACCGGGACGTTGGCGTTGGCCTTCTTGATCTCCTGGTCCTCGGCGTCGGCCGCTCCGGTGAACAGGCGCGGCTCCGGGAGGCCGACCGGGGCGTCGTTCTGCCGGGCGCGGGCGTAGTCGCCGAGGAAGCCGGAGCCCGGGGTGAGGAACATGTGGTCGAGCCACTTGAGTCCGGCCCGGATCTGCTCGGGCGTGGCCTTCTTGTTGACCATGTAGCCGTCGCCGCCGATGAGCGTGGCCTTGCCGCCGGGCATCGGGGCGAGCGCCAGGTCCTTGTAGTCGCCGCCCTTCTCCTTGACGAGGATCGGGATGTTGTCGGGGGCGGCGAGGTACATGCCGAGCTTGCCCGAACCCATCATCTGCTGCACGTCGTTGATGATGAGGAGCTGCTTGCTGCCCATCGAGTCGTCGCTCCAGCGCATGTCGTGCAGGTTCTGCAGGACGGCGTGGCCCTCGGGGGTGTCGACGGTGGCCTTCTTGCCGTCGGTGCTGACGACGTCGCCGCCCTGCGAGTACAGCTCGGCGGTGAAGTGCCAGCCGCCCTGGTTCTGGGCGCTGTAGTCGGCGTAGCCGACGGTGCCGCCGCCGAGCGCGGCGATCTTCTTGGCGTCGGCGCGGACCTCCTCCCAGGTGGCCGGCGGCTTGTCGGGGTCGAGGCCCGCCTTCTCGAAGAGCGTGCGGTTGTAGATCAGGCCCATCGAGTAGCCGGTGCGCGGAATGCCGTAGACCTTCCCGTCGACGGTGTAGATGTCGCGCAGCTGCTGCTGGATGGTCTCGTAGCTCTTCAGCTCCTTGACGTACGGGGTGAGATCGGCGGCCTGGTCGATGTCCACGACGTGCCTGGCGTCGGTGAAGTAGGTGTAGAAGACGTCCTCCATCTGGCCGCCGGCCAGTTTCGCGTCGAATGTCTTCGGGTCCTGGCAGGGGAAGGCGTCGCGTGCGACGACGTCGATGTCCGGGTTCTTCTTCTCGAAGGAGGCGATGTCCTCCTCGAAGAACTTCCGATCGACCTTGGCGCTCTTGGGCGGCTCGCAGTTGACGGTGATGCGGGTCTTGCCGCCGGCCGACTCGTCGTCGGACGACCCGCAGGCCGAGGCGGCGAGGGCAAGGGAGGAACAGACGCCGATCGCGACAAAGGTGCGGCGGAAGCCGGTGCTTGACATCGGTGGACCCCTCTGGACAGGAGCTGTGGGCGCCTCACACTCAAGCACCGGCGACAGCGCTTCGCAAGATGTCGCGCAGAATCTGTAATTATTCGACAGTCGCTGCAGGGGATCTGCTGGATCTCAGGCACGCGGTGCTTGCGCGGTGGAGCCACGGACCACCAGTTCCGGCTCGAACAGCAGCTCGTCGGCCGGTACGGAGGTGCCACCGATCTGCGCGTTGAGCAGCTCGACCGCGGCCCGGCCCATCGACTCGATGGGCTGGCGGACCGTGGTCAGCGGCGGTTCCGTGCAGTTCATCAGCGCGGAGTCGTCGTAGCCCACGACGGAGACCTGTGCGGGCACATCGAGTCCCTTGCGCCGGGCGGCCCGTACGACGCCCAGCGCGAGCGGGTCGCTGGCGCAGATGAAACCGGTGACCCCGCGGTCGATCAGCTTGGCCCCGGCCGCGTGGCCGCCCTCGATGGAGAAGATCGCGCGGGCCACGTGTGCGTCGGGCAGCCCGCCCGCGAGGGCGCGGGCGGCCGCGAGCTTGCGCGCCGACGGAACGTGATCGCCCGGCCCGAGCACCAGACCGATCCGCTCGTGCCCGAGGGAGGCCAGGTGCCGCCAGGCCTGCTCCACGGCGACCGCGTCGTCGCACGACACTCCTGGGAAACCGAGGTCGTCGATGGCCGCGTTGACGAGCACCACCGGGATGTTGCGGTCGGCGAGCCGCCGGTAGTGGTCGTGCGGCGCGTCCGCCTGCGCGTACAGGCCGCCGGCGAACACGACGCCGGAGACCTGCTGTTGCAGCAGCAGGTCGACGTAGTCCGCCTCGGAGACGCCGCCCTTGGTCTGGGTGCACAGCACCGGGGTGAGCCCGAGCTGGGCCAGCGCGCCCCCGATGGCCTCGGCGAACGCCGGGAAGATGGGGTTCTGCAGCTCGGGCAGGACGAGGCCGACGAGCCGGGCCCGTTCACCGCGCAGCTGGGTCGGCCGCTCGTAGCCGAGGACGTCGAGGGCGGACAGCACCGCCTGCCGGGTGGCCTCGGAGACTCCGGGCTTGCTGTTGAGCACCCGGCTGACCGTGGCCTCGCTGACCCCGACCTTCTTGGCCACTTCCGCAAGTCGTCGTGTCATGCCCGCAAGGGTAGCGCAAGTTACGCAAGCTGCTTGCATAAGAGGCTCGGGCAAGCACCCCGACCATGGCTGCCCCGGGTCACCGACGGCCCGGGGCTCCCGGGGTCTCCCCCACCCACCCCCGGCCCGCGGTCGTGCACGTCGCCGTCATGGCCACCATGAGCCTGCTGCGCGCCTGACTTGCACATCGCACCGTCGTACGCATCGCACCGTCGTACGCAGCGCGGCGGAGCCCACCCGCCGGGCGGAGGCCGCCGTGGCGGGCACCGCGCTGGAGGCGGCCGTCCGGCGTGACACGGCTCGTGCCCTGCCGTGGCGTGCCGCTGGTGCCGGCGGTGACGGCAGACGTCGTGACGGCGGGCCTAGCCGGCGCGCGGCGGACCCGCCCGGCGCCGTCGGCGACCTGAACGCCGGCGGTGCCGGGTCAGGGCTCCGGGGTGGGTACGACGGTCAGATGGGTGGCCGCGCCACGGGTGCGACGCGGGCGGCGCGCGGTGACCGCCCGGCGGCGGGAGTCGCGCAGCACGAGCGTGAAACGGGTGTAGCCGAGTTCCCGGAGGGTCTTCGCGGTGTCGTTCACGAACCGGCAGTCGGTCGCGCCCCAGCGCGGGTCCGGGTGCAGCAGCGGGCGGATGGCGCCGTCGTGCTCGGCGGCACCCTCGCCGACCGCGCGGATCCAGTGCGGCAGGCCCTGCCGGAAGGCCGCCTCCATGATCGGGTCCTGGGCGATCTCCCGGCGGATCGCCTGGAGCCCGTGGTCGTGGGCGTACCGCTCCAGGGCACGCTTGAAGTGGGCCAGCATCGGCAGGCCCCAGCTCGACTCGCGCTCCCTGAGGACCGTGCCCGCGTCCGGGTGGAACAGCACGAAGCGGAGGAAGTTGTCACCGGGCATGGCCGTGGGATGCGGGCCGATCCCGCGGAAAAGCGTCTCGAACGCGCCGTTGGTGAGGACCACGTCCCAGCGGTGGTCTACGACGAGGGACGGGAACGGGACCGATTCGAGGAGCGTGCCGTAGTCCTGGAGGTACGCCTGGGCCTCGCGGCCCTCGGGGACCAGCCGCGGCGCCGGCCGCTGCCCACCTGCCTGATATGCCATCGGGAGGTCACCCCTCTTGCCTATGCGGCCTTCACGCGGCGATGTGATCCTGCTGCCCCGACGACAGTCATGTCAACTATCGTGGCATTTCGTGGCCGTTGACGGCTGAAATTGGCCACAGTTGTGGCGAGACCTGGATGTGGGTTCGAGGCACGGGCTACCCTCCGGGAAGTTCACGGCAATCTCTGGTGGCAGGGCACTGAATCCCTTGAGAGACGTAGGAGTTCTGTCGGTGACGGATGGCTACGAGGATCCGGGCGCCACGGCGACCGCCCAGCTGCCGGCCGTCGTCGCCCGCGTCACCGCGCTCGCCGACCGGCTCGGCGTGCCGCATCCCGAAGTCTTCGACGTCGGGCGGCTCTCGGTCGCCTGCGGCGTCCCCGAGCCCGTCGTCAGGGCCCTGCTGAGCGGCCGGTCCGCGGGCGAACCCGATGTGCAGGCCCGCTTCCTGCAACGCCTTGACCTGTTGCGCCGCACCCGGCTCAAACCCAACGGACGCAAGTACACCCAGCAGGAGATCGCCGACGGGGCGGGCATGTCCCGGCAGCAGGCCGGGGCCCTCATCAACGGTGATCGCCGGCCCACCATGGAGCACTGCGACGCCCTCCAGCGTTTCTTCCGCGTGCATGCCGGATTCCTCACCGCGGAGGACCCAGAGGCCGTCGCGGGCGCCCTCCAGCGCACCGAGCAGGAACTGCTGCAAAAGCTCGCCGACCGTGAGCGGGAGGCGGCCGAGGCCGCCGCGGACCCGCTGGAACGGCTGCTGCAGGACCACGGTGTGCGGGGCATCGCCTGGCGCGCCGCGCAGCTGCCCACCGACCAGCACCGGGACAAGGTCGCCGAGTGGCTGGACATGCTCCTGGAGAGCGTCAAGCGGCCCGAGTCGTGAGCCGGGGGAGGAACGTGGGCATCGGCAAGGACATGCGGCGGCTGTGCGGGGCGCTGCTCGGAGAACTGACACTGCCCACGCCTGCCCGTCCGCGGGACCTTTACACCGCGCTGTGCGACGCGATGAGCCACCGCCGCGGCCGGCCCGTCCACTTCCGTACGGCCGTCTTCCCGACCGGGACGGCGAGCGGGCTGTGGCTGGACATGACGGACCAGGACCTCATCGTGATCGAGGAACGCACCGCGCCCGACCACCAGTTGGTGATCCTCGGCCATGAGCTGTGGCACATGCAGGCCGGGCACCGCGGCCACCTGGTCGGCGGCGCGGCCGTGACCGCGCGGCTGCTCGGCGACAGCGTCGACGACGCCGGCCGGGCCGCCCTCCAGGCGGCGGTGCACCGGGTCGCCGCACGCACCCGCTCCGACCTCCACGACGAGCGCGAGGCCGAGGCCTTCGGCCTGCTCCTCGCCAGCAAGTGCCGTACGCGGCTGACGGGTTCGGCGCTGCGCGGCCCCGCGCAACGCGACCACCTGGCGGGCCGGATCGAGGCGTCCCTGGGCTACCGCGGCCCCCAGGGCTGACCCCACGGTGCGCGGCTGCGCGGCCGGGGGCGGGGTGCCCGGCCGCACGGCCCGCGGCGGGTGCCTCCGAGGTTCCGGCTCGGCCGAGCGGGCGACAACGGGTGTGGACGGACGGCGTTGTCAGTGGTGGACGGCAAGCTGGAGGGACGCCGCCGCCACGCGCGGCGCACGCGCCGTCCCGGCGCGTGACCGCAGAGCCGACCCGGGGAGAGCCGACCAATGCCCACCGCCGTACTGACCGACCGCGAGCGTACCGCCGTACAGGCCTATCTCCGGCTGCTCCATACGGTGCGCGCGGCCTTCGACGGCCCACCGGACGGCGGCCGGCCGTTCCTGGTCCCACCCCATGTGCTCGCCGAGGCGGAACAGGCGATGACGGACGCGGGACTCGTCGGCAACGAGGAGGCGTTCTTCCGGCTGCTGCACACCTGGTGCCCGCGGCCCTGAGGAGCGGCGGCGCCCGCGCCGCGCGGGTCGCGCCCTGCTGAGGCGCCCCCGGTGACACCGCCGCCGTGCGGACGCAGCGTCGGCGGCGGGCGTCCGAACGGCGGGATCCGGGGTGCGCAAGAACCGACACCCGGCATGGGGGAATCCGTAACACGCGCGTTGCAGACGGGCCTCCGGAAAGTCGTATGATCGCCCCAACACCACCGTCCCGATCTCCCTCAGCACGGGCGGTTCGGTGTCCCTCCCACCACCTTGCCCGGGCACGGGCCGCTGCGCCCTGCCCGAAAACCCCGAAAGGCGGCCTGCATGCTCTCTCGCGTACGCGTCTGGCTCAACCGCACGTACGCGGAGAACGTGTTCTTCATGGATCAGCTGCGCAGAAATCCGAGCGACCGCGCGGTCGAGATCCATGCCACGCACGGGGACGCCGACTCCCCCGTGCTCGCCGCCGCCGACACCGCCGAACCGGAACCCGAGGGCCTGTCCCCGGCCGGGTACGTCGAGTACGCGCTGGACCAGTGCGCCCGGCGCGGCATCGACGTGTTCGTGCCCCGGCTGCACCAGGCGGCGATCGTGGCGCACCGCGCCGAGTTCGAGGCGGCCGGTACGGCGCTGCTGGCGCCGACCCCGCAGGCCATCGCCGTCTTCGAGGACAAGGCGACCGCGTACGAGGCGGTCCACTCGGTGGGGGTGCCGGTGCCGCCGTTCCAGCGGGTCCGGACGGCCGACGAACTCATCGCCGCGGTCGAGGAGTTGGAGGCGGGCGGGCACAAGGCGTGCTTCAAACCGGCCTGCGGCGCCGGCGGGACGGGCTTCCGCGTGATCACCCGCAGCCCCTTCTCGCTGCTGCATCTCGGCGGGTTCCCCGGGCCCTACGTCCAGCTGGACCTGGTCGTTTCGGCGCTCCGCCGGGCCGACCACCTGGTGGACTGGCTGGTGATGCCGCGCCTGGAGCAGCCGGAGGTGTCCGTGGACTGCCTGACCGGGCCGGACAACCGGGTCCGGCTGGCCGTCGGCCGCACCAAGAACGGCCGCCGTCGCGGGTTCACACTCCATGAACAGTGGCTTGAGCCGGCCCGGCTGATCGCCGAGGGCTTCGGGCTGCACCATCTGTCCAACATCCAGTTCCGGATGTACGGCGACCGGCCGGTGCTGCTCGACGTCAACACCCGGCCCGCGGGCGGCCTGTACCAGCTGTCCCTGTGCGGCATCAACGCCCCTTGGGCGGCGGTGCAGTTGGCGCTCGGGGAGGACCCCGGTCAGATCGTGCCGCCGTTCCTCGGGCAGGACTACACGGTGGTGTCGGGGCCGCGTCCGGTGCGGGGCGTGCCGGTCGACCGGCAACGGCTGGAGGAGACCGAGCCGTTGCCTCCGGCGGTTTCCGCGGCTGTGGCGTTGCCGTTGGGCTGAGCGTGTCCCTGCCGGGCGGTCGCGCCCCAGCGATGGGAGGGCGGGGTGCGTGGGGCGGGTGCGGCTGGGTTGTGGCTGGTCGCGCCGTTCCCCGCGCCCCTGACGGGGCCCTGGGCCGTCGGCGATCCGCGGCACGGGGAAGGGGCGCCCCAGCGACGGGAGGGCGGGGGTGTTCGGCGGGTGCGGCTGGGTTGTGGCTGGTCGCGCCGTTCCCCGCGCCCCTGACGGGGCGCGGGCGTCGGCAGCCCGCTGTACGGGGAAGGGGCTTAACGGGCGGTCATGTGCCGTCGACGGTGAGGCGTAGGGTTTGGATCTCGAACGGTCGTAGGGTTACGGGGACGGTGTTTCCGTGCGTGTCCGTGGGGCCCAGCGGGCGTTCCAGTAGGTCGGTGAGGTGGGCTTCGGCCAGGGGGAAGCCGGTGCGTAGCAGGCCGCCGGACCGGCCGCCGCGGGATTCGTAGATCCGCACGATCACATCGCCGGAGCCGTCGTCGGCGAGCTTCACCGCCTCCACGGTGACGCCGTCGCCCTCGGTGGAGACCACCGGCCGCGGGGCGCCCGCCGAGTCCGCCGACCGCAGTGGCAGGTTGAGCGCGTATCCCTCGGCGACCGCGTCCTCGATGCTCGCACCGGGGAGCAGGGAGTAGGTGAAGCGGTGCCTGCCCTGGTCGGCCCCCGGGTCCGGGACCCGCGGGGCGCGGACCAGGCTGAGCCGGACCGTGGTCGTCGTCCCGCCGTCCGCGCGGACGGTGCGGGTGACGTCGTGGCCGTAGGTCGAGTCGTTGATGACGGCGACGCCGTAGCCGGGCTCGGCGATGTGCACCCAGCGGTGGCCGGAGACCTCGAAGCGGGCCGCCTCCCAGCTGGTGTTGGTGTGGGTGGGCCGCTGGATGTGGCCGAACTGGATCTCGGCACTGGAGTGCGGCGCCCGGATGTCGACCGGGAAACCCGCCTTGAGGATCTTCTCCGCCTCGTGCCAGTCGATCTCGGTCTCGAAGTCGATGCGGGGGCTGCCGGCCCGGACGGTGATCGTCTGGGTGATCCTGGAGCCCTTGCCGAAGGAGCGCTCCACCCGGATGGCGCCGATCAACGGGTCCCGCTCGACGACGGTCACCGAGTCCGGCTCCAGCAGGTCGGTGTAGCGGTTGCGGTAGTGCTTGTCGATGTCCCAGGCGTCCCAGTAGTTGGGCAGGTCGGTGTGCAGGCGCAGCAGGTTGCCCCGGTCGGCGAGGACCTCGCGGCCCGCCCGCAGGTCGCGCACGGAGGCCAGGGTGCCGTCCGCGGCGACCTCGACGCGCACCAGGCCGTTGTCGAGCACCCGCTGCGAGACCTCGACCGGACACGGCGGCGTGCCGGTCCCGGTCAGCGCGGCGCTGCCGTGCGCGGGCACCCGCACATACACCGGAGTGCCGTCGGCCGTGCGGACCACCTCGGCGCGGTCGAAGGGGCTGGTGTTGAACACCCGTGCCCCGCCACCGCCCAGCGCGGCCATAGCCTCGGCCGTCAGCGTCTCCAACTCCTGTGCGACACGGGCGTATTCGGCCTCCGCCTCACGGTGCACCCAGGCGATGGAGGAGCCCGGCAGGATGTCGTGGAACTGGTACAGCAGGACCGTCTTCCACAGCCGGTCCAGCTGCTCGTGGGGGTAGGCGTAACCCGGCGCGTGCAGGGCGGCGGTCGTCGCCCACAGCTCCGCCTCGCGCAGCAGGTGTTCACTGCGCCGGTTGCCCTGCTTGGTGCGCGCCTGCGAGGTGTACGTCGCCCGGTGCAGCTCCAGGTACAGCTCGCCGACCCAGACGGGGGCGTCCTCGTACTCGGCGCGGGCCTTGGCGAAGAACGCGTCCGGGTGTTCCACCTCGACCTTCGGTGAGCCCTCCAGGTCGCGCAGCCGGCGGGCCCGTTCCATGAGTTCGCGGGTGGGGCCGCCGCCGCCGTCGCCCCAGCCGAAGGGCGCGAGCGAGCGGGTGGCGCCGCCCTTCTCCCGGTAGTTGCGGACGGCGCGGGCCATCTCCTCCCCGCTGAAGCAGGCGTTGTAGGTGTCGACCGGCGGGAAGTGCGTGAAGATGCGGGTGCCGTCGATGCCCTCCCACCAGAAGGTGTGGTGGGGGAAGGCGTTGGTCTGGTTCCAGGAGATCTTCTGGGTGAGGAACCACTCGTTGCCGGCCAGCTTGGCGAGCTGCGGATAGGCCGCGGTGTAGCCGAAGGAGTCCGGCAGCCACACGCCCTTCGTCTCGATCCCGAAGTGCTCGATGAAGAACCGCTTGCCGTGGATCAGCTGGCGGGCCAGGGCCTCGCCGCCGGGCAGGTTGCCGTCGGCCTCCACCCACATGCCGCCGACCGGCGCCCACTGGCCGCGCTCGACCGCCTCCTGGATGCGGGCCCACACCTTCGGGTAGGCGTCGCGCACCCACTCGTACTGCTGGGCCTGTGAGCAGGCGAAGACGAACTCCTCGTACTCGTCGGCCAGCGCGGTCACGTTGGAGAAGGTGCGGGACGTCTTGCGCTTGGTCTCGCGGATGGGCCACAGCCAGGCGGAGTCGATGTGGGCGTGCCCGACACCGGAGACGATGTGGGCGCTGGCGTGGGCGGGTCTGGCGAGCACGGGCGCGAGCGCGGCGCGCACGGCGGGCGCCGAGCCGGCGATGTCGTCGAGGTCGAGCAGGTCCATCGCGTGGTCCAGCGCGTGCATGATCTCGTGCCGGCGCGGCTCGTGCTCGCCCAGCTCCGCCATCAGTTCGCGCAGCACGTGGAGGTCAAGGTCGAGGTGGAAGACGTCCTCGTCGAGGACGGCGAGGTCGGCGCGGCGGAAGGTGTACAGGGGCGCGTCCCCGGCGGTGAGCACATCGCCGAGCGGCGTCGGTCCGGCGAAGTCGTTCGCCAGGATGTCCGGGTTGGAGGCCGCCTCGACCAGGTAGTCGACCCGTTCGCCGCCGCCTGCGGGGTGGGCGATCGGCACGTACTGGTTGAGCGGGTTGACCGCCTTCAGCGGGGTGCCGTCGGGCAGGTGCACCAGGGCCTCGGCCTGGTTGCCGGGCCAGTCGCCGACGAAGCCGAGGTCGATGACGGCCTCGACGCGCCGGCCCGCCCAGTTCTCGGGCACCCGGCCGTGCATCCGGAACCAGGTGGTGCCCCAGGGCGGGCCCCAGGGGGTGCCCGTCACGAAGGGCTCGTAGGGGGCGGCGGCGGCCTCGGCGAACGGGACGGGCTCCCCCGGCGCCTGCCAGGCCGCGATGTCGAGGGGCACGGTGGCCGCGTACAGGGCTGGCTTGATGCGCTGGTTGTGGAGGCGCTCCACGCGCTCCTCGATCCGGCGGCGTTCGTCGTGCATGGAAAGTCTCCAGAGAGCGGGGCCGGGCGGCGCTTACTTGAGGTAGGACAGGCCGGGATGGACCTCGGTGTATCCCTCGACCAGCCTGCGGGCCACGTTGACCGAGTCGACCAGCGGATGCAGCGCGAACGCCGTCACGGCCCGCGCCCGGGAGCCGGACTCGGCGGCGGACAGCACCTCACGCTCGACCGCCTTGACGGCGCAGACCAGACCGGTGGCGTGGGTGGGCAGCGGGTCGACGGCGACCGGGTGGGCGCCGTTCGCGTCGACCAGACAGGGCACCTCGATGACGGCCTCGGCGTCCAGCGCGGACAGGGTGGCGCGGTTGCGGACGTTGAGGATCAGGGTGGTGCGCTCGTCGCGGGCGATGGCCCGCATCAGGGCGAGGGCCACCTTCTCGTACCCGCCGGAGAGGTCGTCGGCGTCGCGTTCGCCCGCGCCCGCCGTCTCCCGGTTCTCGGCCATGTACGTCGCCTCACGCTCGGCCCGGGTGTCTTCCCAGGCCGCGAGGGCCGCGGCGGCCGGGTCCTTCACCTGCGCGTAGAAGCGCGCCTGCTGGTCGCGGAGGAAGGCGCCGCGGGTCTGCCGGGCCTCCTGGTAGGCGCGGACGGTCTCCCGGTTGAAGTAGTAGTAGTGCAGGTACTCGTTGGGGATCGCGCCCAGCGACCTGAGCCAGTCGGCGCCGAACAGCTTGCCCTCCTCGAACGAGCCGAGCAGCCGGGGGTCGGCGAGCAGGCGCGGGAGTTCGTCGCGGCCGGCGACGCGCAGGCCGCGCACCCAGCCGAGGTGGTTGAGGCCGACGTAGTCGATCCACGCCTGCCGCGGGTCGGCGCCGAGCACGCGGGCGATGCGCCGGCCGAGGCCGACCGGTGAGTCGCAGATGCCGATGACGCGGTCGCCGAGGTGGCGGGACATCGCCTCGGTGACCAGGCCGGCCGGGTTGGTGAAGTTGATGACCCAGGCGTCCGGTGCCAGCCGGGCCACACGGCGCGCGATGTCCACGGCGACGGGGACGGTGCGCAGGCCGTAGGCGATGCCACCCGCGCCGACCGTCTCCTGGCCGAGGACGCCCTCGGCGAGGGCCACCCGCTCGTCGTCCGCCCGGCCCGCGAGGCCGCCGACGCGGATCGCGGAGAAGACGAAGTCGGCGCCGCGCAGCGCCTCGTCGAGGTCGGTGGTGGCGCTCACCTCGGGCGCGCCGGGCACCCCTGCGGCCTGTTCGGCGAGCACCCGGGTCACCGCGGACAGCCGCGCGGCGTCCAGGTCGTGCAGCACGACCTGGGTGACCCGGCCCGCCGCGCGGTCCGTCAGCAGGGCCCCGTACACGAGCGGCACCCGGAATCCGCCGCCGCCGAGAATCGTGAGTCTCACGCCGTCACCTCTTTCGCCACCAGCACCTCGACCCCGGCATCCTGCAACGCGGACCGGGTCACGGTGTCCACCGGCGCGTCGGTCACCACCATGTCCAGGTCCTCCGGCCCGCAGACCTTCGCCATTCCCGTGCCGGGGAACTTCGCCGCGTCGGCGAGCAGGACGACCTTGTCACCTGCCCCGATCATGGCCCGCTTGACCGGCACCTCGACCACCGTCGTGTCCATCACCTGGCCGCCCGGCCGCACCCCGCTGGTCCCGAGGAAGAGCCAGTCGGCGTGCAGCTGGCGCAGGTTGTCCTCGGTGAGGAAGCCGACCAGGGAGCGGTACTCGCGGCGGACCATGCCGCCGAGCAGCACCAGTTCGATGCCCTCGTCGTCGGCCAGTTCCTCGTAGACCACAAGGTTGCTGGTGATCACGGTGAGGCGGCGGCCGTGCAGCCGGCGGGCCAGCCGGTAGGCGGTGGTGCCGATGTCGAGCAGCACCGACTGGCCGTCCTGGACGAGCGCCGCGGCGCGCTCGGCTATGGCGTCCTTGGCGGGCACCCGCACCTCGGCCACCTCGGCGAAGGGCTGGTCGCCCTCCTCGGCGACGGCGCCGCCGTGCACCCGGGTGAGCAGGCCGTCCTCCTCCAGTTTGACCAGGTCGCGCCGGATGGTGGCGGGGCTCGCGCCCAGCTGCTCGGAGAGATCGGTCACGGCCGCGGGGCCGCCGGAGCGCAGGGCCCGCAGGATGAGTTGATGTCGTCGTTCTGCCAGCACGACACGCACAGTACTCGTCATCTTCAATCATTTCTATGCTCAGTTCTGCTCGGCTATTGACCGAAGTCGAAGAGCAGCGCACGATTCCGTGCACCGAATGTGAACGGTTCTGACGAGAGGACGATCGCGTGGACGACGACCGGCCCGATGTGCTGCTGACCGGGCTGCTCTTCTACGACCTCGTCCTCACGGGTCTCGACGGCCCGCCCACACCGGGCGAGGAGATCTGGACGACCGGGATGGGCTGCGGCCCGGGCGGCATCGCCAACCTCGCCGTGGCCGCCGCCCGGTTCGGGCTGCGCACCTCGCTCGCCACGGTCTTCGGTGACGACTTCTACGGCGCCCACTGCCGGCAGATCCTGGCCGGCCAGGAGGGCGTGGACCTCGCGCTGTCCCGCACGGCGGACGGCTGGCCCACCCCGGTCACCGTCTCCCTCGCCCTGCCCCGCACCCCCGGCCGGGCCGGCGCGGCCCCCGTGCACGACCGGGCCCTGGTCACCCACGGTCAGGAACCGCCGTACTCCCAGGACGCGCTCATGGGCGACCCGCCCGCGGCCCGCACCGCCCTGGTCCACCTGGAGGCAGAACCGCGCGCCTGGCTCGCCAAGGCCGCCGCGAACGGCACCCGCATCTTCGCCGACGTCGGCTGGGACCCCACCCGGCAGTGGTCCCGCGACCTGCTCGGCCAACTCGCCCTGTGCCACGCCTTCCTGCCCAACGAGGCCGAGGCGATGGCCTACACCCGCACCGACAGCCCGGCCGCCGCGCTCGGCGCGCTCGCCGACCTGGTGCCGGTGGCCGTCGTGACCCGCGGCGGCGACGGCGCGGTCGCGGTCGACCAGACGACCGGCGAGTACGCGGACGTCCCGGCCCTCGACACCGATGTGCTGGACGCCACCGGCGCCGGGGACGTCTTCGGCGCGAGCTTCGTCGCGGCCTCGCTCGGCGGCTGGCCGCTGGCCGAGCGGCTGCGGTTCGCGGTCCTTGCGGCCGGACTCTCGGTGCGCCGGCACGGCGGCGCCCTTGCGGCCCCCGGCTGGTACGGCGTGGATGGCTGGTGGCGCTCGCTCACCGACCCGGAACTGACCGCGGCGTACGGCTTCCTCGCGGACCGGCTGCCGGCCGACCCCGGCCCTCCCGTGCGCCACGCCCCCGTCACCCCGCCCGCGCGGCCGTGCTGACCCGCGTACGCATGCGAAGTCCCGAACAGATCCGAAAGGCGGTGGGAGCTGTGCGGCTCTCACGAAGAGGCGTGCTGCGCGCCGGGCTGGCCGGTGCGGCCGTCACCGGGCTCGGCGGCCTGACGTCCGGCTGTGCCGTTCCGACCGGTTCGACCGGCCGGAACATGGTCCTGTGGTACTGGGACGGCGGCCTCGGCGACACGGTCGTGCGGCGGGCCAGGGCCCGTTTCGACGACGCGGTCGACCTGCGGACCGTCAAGATCGGCGGCTACTACCGCTCGAAGCTCATCACCACGCTGGCCGGCCGCGCCCACGTCCCCGACATCGCGGGCCTCAAGGGCGAGGACATGGCCTCCTATCTGCCCGACGCCGACCAGTTCGTGGACCTGCGCACACTGGGCGCGGACCGGCTGAAGAGCGGCTACCTGCCCTGGAAGTGGCAGGCGGGCATCGCCGACGACGGCCGGATGGTCGGCTTCCCGATCGACTGCGGGCCGGTCGCGCACTACTACCAGTACGCGGTGTTCCGGAAGGCCGGGCTGCCCTACGAGCCCGCGGACGTCTCGGCCGAACTGAACACCTGGGAGAAGTTCTTCGCGGCCGGCGAGCGGCTCGGCAAGCGCCTGCCGGGCACCCATATCCTCACCGACATCACCAGTGTCTTCGAGATGTCGGTCAATCAGGGCACCGAGCGGTTCGTCGACCGGGACCGGCACTTCATCGGCGACGGGGAGCATGTGCGCACCGCCTGGGACCGTGCGGTGGAGGCCAAACAACGCGGCATCGTCTCCAACCTCGTCAGCGGCACCCCCGACCAGTGGTCGGCGACCGAGGACGGCAAGCTGCCGAGCCAGCTCAACGCCTCCTGGGCCACCAACGACATCAAGAACGGCGTGCCGCGGACCAAGGGCCGGTGGCGGGTGGCCGCGTGTCCCGGCGGGCCGTCCAACATCGGCGGATCGTTCCTGTCGATCACCAAGGCGTGCCGGGAGCCCGAGCGGGCCTTCGAGATCATCACCTGGGTACTCGGCGCCGCCAACCAGGCGCAGGGCTTCGTCGACGCGGGCCTGTTCCCGTCCACGCCCGCCTCGTACACCATGCGGAAGCTGCGCGAGCCCGACCCGTTCTTCGGCGGCCAGATCACGATGGACGTCTTCGGACCGGCCGCGCAGCGCGTCCCGGTCGCCTACGCCAGCCCGTACGACGTGGCCCTCGGGCAGCCCGTCAAGGACGAGATCAAGAACGTCGGCGTCCTCGGCAAGAACCCCGAACAGGCATGGAAGGACGCCATGAGCAAGTGCCGCCGCATCGCGAAACACCTGGGGGTGAGCGTCTGATGGCCACCACGCTGGAGAAACCCCCCGTCACCGCGGAGCGGCCCGGCACCGCCCGGCCGAAGACCGGCCTGCGCAGGCACTGGCACCTGTACGCCGCGATCTCCCCCTTCTACCTGCTGTTCCTCGCCTTCGGTCTGATCCCCGTCGGCTTCTCGCTGTATCTGTCGCTGCACCGCTGGGACGGCCTCGGCCCGATGGAGTGGGCGGGCCTGACGCAGTATCAGTACCTGCTGTCCGACGCCGACTTCTGGAGTTCGATCGGGAACACGATCGTCATCTGGGCGCTGGCCACCTTCCCCATGATCTTCCTGGCGATGGTCACGGCCGTGATGCTGAACTCGGCGGTCCGCTTCAAGAACGTCTACCGCTTCGCCTACTTCCTGCCCAACGTCACCTCCGTGGTCGCCGTGGCGATCATCTTCGGATCGGTGTTCTCCACCAACTTCGGCCTGGCGAACGCCCTGTTGCAGGCGGTCGGCCTGGACCAGGTGGCCTGGCTGAACACGCCGTGGGGCATCAAGGCGACCATCGCCACCCTCATGACCTGGCAGTGGACCGGCTACAACGCGATCATCTTCCTGGCCGGCCTGCAGACCATCCCGGGCGAGCTGTACGAGGCGGCGCGCATCGACGGGGCGGGGCCGGTGCAGACCTTCTTCCGGATCACGCTCCCGCTGATGCGTCCGGTGCTGCTGTTCGTGCTGGTCGTGTCCACCGTGACCGGCCTGCAGAGCTTCTCCGAGCCGCAGGTGCTGCTGCAGAACACCGCCAACGAGTCGACGTACTCCGGCGGTCCGGGGCACGCGGGCCGCACCATGGTCCTCTACTTCTTCCAGCAGACCTTCGACAACAACGACTTCGGCTACGGCGCCGCCGTCGCCTGGGGCATCTTCCTCGTCGTTGTCATCTTCTCGATCATCAACTGGCGCCTGGTGCAGCGCCGGGGCGAATAGGAGGCCGGTTCACCATGGCATCCGTCAAGGGCTCCCGGAGCCGGGGCATCGCGCTGCACGCCGTCCTCGTGGCCGGCCTGCTGCTGTCGGCCTTCCCGTTCTACTGGGCCGTCATCATGTCGACCCACACCTCCAGCGAGATCTTCTCCTACCCGCCCAGGCTGCTGCCCGGCTCGCACTTCCTGGAGAACTTCCGCAACCTGTTCGACAGCATCGACTTCTTCGGTTCGATGCTCAACTCGCTGCTGGTGGCGGGGTCGGTGACGGTCCTCGTCCTGTTCTTCGACTCCCTGGCGGCCTTCGTGTTCGCCAAGTTCGAGTTCCCTGGCAAGCGCGTGCTGTTCGCGCTGCTCATGCTGATCTTCATGGTGCCGGCGCAGCTCGCGGCCATCCCGCAGTTCGTGATCATGGCGAGGATCGGCTGGATCGGCTCCATGACGGCGCTGATCGTGCCGGCCGCGGCCAACGCGTTCGGTATCTTCTGGATGCGGCAGTACATGAAGGGCGCCATCCACGACGAACTCCTCGACGCCTCCCGCATCGACGGGGCGAACTTCCTGCGCCAGTACTGGCACGTCGCCCTGCCCGTGGTCCGCCCCGGCCTGGCCTTCCTCGGCATCTTCACCTTCATGGGCCAGTGGAACGACTACGCCTGGCCGCTGATCGCCCTGACCGACCCGGACAACGTGACCCTCCAGGTGGCGCTGTCCCAGCTCAACGGCACCCATGGCACGACCGACTACGGCATGGTGATGACCGGCGCCCTGCTCGCCCTCGTACCGCTGCTGATCGTGTTCGCCCTCGGCGCCCGGCAGATCATCGGCGACCTCGCGAAAGGAGCCATCCGATGACGGACCCCCTGCTGGCGCTGCGCCCCTGGGAGGCACCCGAGGTGACCTCCCTCGGACGGCTCCCGATGCACGCGATCGACCGGCGCACCGGCGCCGTCCGGCTCGACGGCGACTGGCGCTTCCAGTTGCTGCCCGCGCCGGACGCGCCGCTCACCGGGACCTGGTCCACGGCGCACGTCCCCGGCGCCTGGACCCTCCAGGACACCGGTGACCTGCCGCAGTACACCAACGTCCGGATGCCGTTCCCGCAGTTCCCGCCGCAGGTGCCCGCCGCCGACCCGACGGGCGTCTACGAACGCGAGGTGGACATCCCCGCCGAGTGGGCCGGGCGGCGGATCGTGCTCCAGGTCGGGGCCGCGGAGAGCGTCCTGCTGGTGCACGTGGACGGACGGCCCGTCGGTGTCTCCAAGGACTCCCATCTGGCGGCCGAGTTCGACCTGTCGCAACGCGTCCGGCCCGGGACGCGCTCGCTGCTGCGGCTGACCGTGGTCAAGTGGTCGGACGCCTCGCACATCGAGGACCAGGACCACTGGTGGCACGGCGGCATCACCCGTTCGGTGCTGCTGTACGCGACGGACCCGCTGCACCTGGCCGACGTGACCGTGCGAGCCCGGCAGGACGGCGCGCTGCGGGTGGACTGCCGGGTCCGGGACGCGGGCGGCGCGCTGCCCGCCGGCTGGTACGTCAGCGGGGAGCTGGACGGCCAGCCGCTCGTCCAGGACACGGAGTTCGACCGGGCCAACGCCGCGGACGAACGGGTCTCCGACTTCCTCGGCGAGGCGCGGCTCGCGGCCACCGTGCCCGAGGTGCGCACCTGGAACGCGGAGACGCCCGAGCTGTACGACCTGACCGTCCGGCTGCACCGCGCCGACGGCACGGTCGCCGACACCTCACGACACCGCGTCGGCTTCCGCGACGTCGAGATCGCGGGCCGGGACCTGCTGGTCAACGGCGAACGGGTGTACATCCGCGGCGTCAACCGGCACGACTTCCATCCGCTGACCGGCCGCACGGTCGGGTACGAGGACATGCGGGCCGACCTGGTGCTGCTGAAGCGGTTCGGCTTCAACGCGATCCGCACCTCCCACTACCCGAACGACCCGGCGCTGTACGACCTCGCCGACGAACTCGGCTTCTACGTCGTCGACGAGGCCGACATCGAGTCCCACGACCACGCCCACGAGATCGCCGACGACCCCCGCTATCTGAACGCCTTCGTCGACCGGGTCTCACGGATGGTGCTGCGGGACGTCAACCACCCCTCGGTCATCATCTGGTCACTGGGCAACGAGTCCGACTACGGCGCGAGCCACGACGCGGCGGCCGGCTGGGTACGCCGGCACGATCCGACCCGGCCGCTCCAGTACGAGGGCGCGGCCAAGACGGGATGGGCGGATCCCTCGGTCGCCTCCGACATCGCCTGCCCGATGTACGCACCGCTGGAGGACTGTGTGGCACATGCGCTGTCCGGGCGGCAGACGAAGCCGCTGATCCAGTGCGAGTACTCACACGCCATGGGCAACAGCAACGGCACGCTCGCCGACCATTGGGCGGCCATCGAGTCAACGCCTGGCCTTCAGGGCGGGTTCATCTGGGAGTTCTGGGACCACGGCATCCTCCAGCGGGTGAGCGACGGAAAACCCGCCGGGCGCTCCGGCGCCGGGCTGTACGCGGACGGCGTCGCCGGGCCCGGCCACCGCTGGGCGTACGGCGGCGACTTCGGTGAGGCCGTGCACGACGGCGCGTTCGTCGCGGACGGACTCGTCTTCCCGGACCGCTCGCCCAAGCCGGCGATGTACGAGCACCGGGAGCTGGCGGCTCCGGTCCGGATCGAGTGCTACCGGCACGAGGGCATCGTCCTCGGCAACCACCAGCACTTCCGCGGCCTTGACTGGCTGGCGGGCGAGTGGGAGCTGGCCCTCGCCGACGGCCGCACGCTGACCGCGCCGGCCGAGCTGCCGGACCTGCGGCCGGGCCAGACGGCGGCGGTGCCGCTGCCCTTCCGGCTGCCGCCGGACGGCGGCGAGGCCTGGCTGACGCTGCGGGTACGGACGGCACGCGACGAGCCGTGGGCGCCGCGCGGCACCGAGCTGTGCGCACCGCAGCTGCGGCTGCGGGCGCCGGTCGCCGCACCGGCGGCGCCCGCGGCGGGCCGGCCCGTCGAGGTGGACGCCGAGGGGCTGCTCGTGCACCCGCTGCTGACCACCGCGCCCGTGCTGTCCCTGTGGCGGGCGCCCACCGACAACGACGAGCTGGGCGGCATGGCCGAGCGCTGGCGGGCCTGGGGCCTCGACTCGCTCGTCCGCAAGCTGGTCTCCGTGGACCGCTCCGAGGGCCGGGTGCGGGTGCTGGCCGAGTACGCGGGCACGGTCGGCATCGTCCGGCACCGGCAGGAGTTCACCGCCGTCGAGGGCGGACTGCGCGTCGACGAACAAGCCGAGCTGCCGGCGGAGTTCGACGACGTGGCGCGGGTCGGCTCGGTGTTCGAGACGGTGGCGGGCCTCAATCTGCTGGAGTGGTTCGGGCAGGGGCCCTGGGAGTCGTACCCGGACCGCAGCGCGGGCGCGCCGGTCGGCCATCACGCGCTGCCGGTGGACGAGCTGTTCACCCCGTATCTGCGTCCGCAGGAGAGCGGCGGCCGGCACGGCGTGCGCCGCTTCACGCTGTCGGCGCCGGACGCCACCGGGCTCGCGGTCGAGCTGGACGAGCCGCGCCAGGTGTCCGTCACCCGGTTCCGTGCCGCCGACCTGACCGCCGCCGCACACCACGACGAACTGGTGCCGCGGCCCGGGTGCGTGGTGCACCTCGACGCGGCCCACCGCGGACTGGGCACGGCGTCCTGCGGCCCGGACACCTCACCCGCCCACCGCATCGCCCCCGGCATCCACCACTGGACCTGGACCCTGCGCACCCGGTAACCCACTCCAGCGGGAGGGGGCGTGGCGGCGGCCTGCCGTGATCGGAAGGTGATCCACGGGCCTGTCGGCCGTCACCCATGACGTGCACAATCAACCACATGACGATCACCACGGTCGCCCCGCCCACGCACAACAGGCCCACCGGCCTCGCCCTCGGGTTTCTGACGGGCGGTGTGATCGGGGCGTCGTTGACCGCCTTCATCGGCGGATGCGTCGTCGAGAAGGCGTCACTGATCGTCATGGGGCCGGTTCTTGCCGCGGCCTACAGCCTGCTCTTCTTCCTCTGCACCCTGCCCCGCCGCGCGCGTGAGGCGGCCGTCGTACCGCGCACGGCGCTCGCGATGATCGAGAGCCTGGAGGCCGTACGGGGTGAGTCCAGCGACGTACCGGTGCGGTTCGAGCTGACCGTCGCGCCGGACGACGCGCCCGCGTACCGCGTGGAGATGCAGCAGGACATCAACCTCGTCGAGCTTCCCGACTACCAGCGGCGCGGGATCGTGGTGGTCACGTATCCGCCGGACCGCCCGTGGAAGGTGCGGATCGTGAAGCGGCCGACGCCTGAGTGGGAGGAGCGGACGGCCGGGGCACGCCTGGACTCGGCGCCGGGTCCGGCCATGAAGAGCGACATCTCGGGGGGCTGCGCCGGCGGTCTCCTCACGCTCCTCGGCCTGTTGCTCGGTGCAGCCGCCGTGCTCCTGCTGTTCCGCGCCGACCTGTTCGGTTCCGACGAGAGCGGCGCCTCGCCCAGGCCATCCGTCTCCTCCTCGTCGTCCACGACCACCGTGACGTCGGCGACCGGCACGGTCACCCTCGGTCCGGGCCAGTCGATGCTCGTCCGGGGCGAACTGCGCACGGCCGTCGAGTCGTTGACACGGGGCGGGGACAGGCGCCGGGCGCTCACCGTCGTCGTACAGGACCGCCTGCTGACGGTCGTCTTCTCCCCCACCGGCGTGAACACCGCCGGGTTCGACCCGCGTTCCCTGCCCTACAATCGCGTCCCCGCACTGGTCGAGGAGGCCAGGACCAGCCTCGGCGTCGGCTCCCCGCAGAGCTGGCAGCTGACCGCCGACGGCGTCGGCGGCTCGCTCACGCTCCGGATCGTGGTGACCGGCGACGGGGGTACGGGAGTGTTGGAGGCGGACGGGGAGGGGAACGTCCTTCGGCGCAGCGGCAGTTGACCAGATCGACGAACGGAGGGCGCATGGGGTGGGACGAGTTCCTGCTGCTGTGGTGTGCGGTGTGGGGTGGGGTGGCACTGGTCGGGTTCGGCATGTCGCTGGCCGGGGTGACCAAGGCGCAGCGGACGGTCCGGCTCACGGGGCGGATCGAGCGGGTGCGGGAACCCCGGCACGGCGGGTCCCGTAAGGGCGGGATATCGGTGGTCGTCTCCTATCGCGACCCGGCCTCCGGGCAGGAGGTCACCGTGACGAACGACGGTGAGCGCGGCGAGATGATCACTGCGGCGTGGGAGGGCCGGGAGATCGGGGTCAGCCACCCGCGGAGAAGACCGCACGCCTACCGTTTCTCGAACATCCCCGAAGAGCCCGGTCGCGGTCTGGGCCGGCCGAGTTTCGCGGTCTTCCTTGTCTACGTCGGGCTGGTCGTCCTCGCCGCGGTCGACCTGGGGTGGCCGTGGGCGCTGATCGGATTCGGCGGGCCGTGGGCGGTCGTCGCGGCCCTCCACCTGCCCGGGACGGTCCGTGCCAAGAACGATCGCCTCGGCAGGCTGGCCGATATGGCGAGCGTGCAGGGACGCGTCGTCGCGGTGTTGAAGGACGTCAGCATCGACCAGGACGACGGCCACACCTGGACCACCATCACCCCGGTTGTGTCGTTCACCACCCGCGAGGGCACGGTCGTCACGGCCCACTGCACGGCCAACCTCCCCCATCCTGCCGAGGCGCACGGCCGTGACGTCACGGTCCACTACACGCCCGCCGACCCGGCCGACTTCACGCTGGACCGCGCCGCCGAACACCGCTCGGAGAATCAGGACGTGACGTTCAACGTCCTGGTGATCGTGGTCCTCGCGGCGACGGCCATGGCGGGAGTGGCGTTCCTCTGAGCGCCGGGAAGGGTGCCGGTGAGACCCAAGATGGCGACAACGAGCGGACCGCCCCGGACACCCCGGCTTCGAACGTTCCCCGCGCCGCCGAGCCGAGCACGGTGATGAAACGTCAGTTTCCTTACCGGCAGGGGACTTTCTTGGCTTCAACTCTTGACGTGCGCAGGCGCCCGGAGCACATTGGCCGCATCTTGAGAGCGCTCTCACGGATGTCCCCCGCCCGTTCCGCACCCGAGAGGCCCCCCATGAGCGAACCCTCCGGAACCCACAGACGCGGCCCGCTGCGCCGCGCGCTCGTCGCCGTGCTCGGCACCCTCGCCCTGACGGCCGCCGCCGCCACGGCCGCCACCCTGCCCGCCAACGCCTCCGCGCCCACACCCCCGTCGGGCTGGACCCAGGTCTTCCTCGACGACTTCAACGGCGCGGCGGGATCCGCGGTCAGCACCTCCAACTGGCAGTACGCGACGGGGACTTCGTACCCGGGTGGCGCCGCCAACTGGGGCACGGGCGAGGTCGAGACGATGACGTCGAGCACCAACAACGTCGCGCTCGACGGCAACGGCAACCTGCTGATCACTCCGCGCCGCGACGCCGCGGGCAACTGGACCTCCGGCCGCATCGAGACCAACCGCACCGACTTCCAGCCCCCGGCCGGCGGCAAGCTGCGCGTCGAGGCCCGCGTTCAGATGCCGAACGTCACCGGCGCCGCCGCCAAGGGCTACTGGCCGGCCTTCTGGATGCTCGGCGCGCCGTTCCGCGGCAACTACTGGAACTGGCCGGGCGTGGGCGAACTGGACATCATGGAGAACGTCCAGGGCCTCAACACCGCCTGGGCCACGATGCACTGCGGCACCAACCCGGGCGGCCCCTGCAACGAGACGACCGGCATCGGCGGTTCGACCTCCTGCACCGGCACGACCTGCCAGGCGGGCTTCCACACCTACCGGATGGAGTGGGACCGTTCGACCAGCCCCGAGGAGATCCGCTTCTACCTCGACGGCGTCAACTTCCACACCGTGCGGGCCGACCAGGTGGACGCGACGACCTGGTCGAACGCGACCGACCACGGCTTCTTCATCATCCTCAACGTGGCCATGGGCGGCGGCTTCCCGGGTGCCTTCGGCGGCGGCCCGGACGCCGGCACCGAGCCGAACCACCCGATGGTCGTGGACTACGTGCAGGTACTGCAGTCCGGTGGGGGCGGTACCACTCCCCCGCCGACCGGCAACCGGGACGCCTACAGCGCCATCCAGGCCGAGTCGTACGACAGCCAGTCCGGCGTGATCGCCGAGGCCACGTCGGACACCGGCGGCGGACAGGACATCGGCTCGATCGCGAGCGGGGACTGGGCGCAGTACAAGGGCGTCAACTTCGGGTCCACGGCCGCCACCCAGTTCTACGCCCGGGTGGCGAGCGGCGCCGCGAGCGGGGTGAGCGGTCTTGTGGAGGTGCGCCTGGACAGCCGCAGCAACGCCCCGATAGGCAGCTTCGCGCTGGCCGACACGGGCGGCTGGCAGTCCTGGCGGACGGTCCCGGCCAACATCGGCCGGGTGACCGGCATGCACGATGTGTATCTGACGTTCACCAGCGGCCAGCCGGCCGACTTCGTGAACGTGAACTGGTTCGACTTCGGCCACTGACCGGCTCCGCCGCACCAAGGGGGCCCCGCACGAGCGGGGCCCCCTTCGCCGCGCGCGGACCGCCCTCAGCTCAGCTCGGCTCGGAACGCCGCCGGGGTCCGGCCGGTGCGCAGGTGGAAGAACTTGGAGAAGTTCGCCGCGTCGGGGAAGCCGACGGCCGCGCCGACCCGGCCGATGGGCAGATCGGTGTGCGCCAGCAGCCGCTTGGCCTCCAGAACCACCCGCTTGTCGATGAAGCCCTTGGGGGTCTCCCCGGTGGCGGCGCGGACCGCGCGGACGAGGGTGCGGCGGGAGTAGCCGAGGGCATCGGCGTAGGCGCTGACGCTGTGATTGGTGGAAAAGCCCTGCTCGACCGCGTCACGAAAGAGCGTGAAGGTCGTGTCGTCCTGCTGCCGGGCCGCCTCCGCGGAGCTGGCCGCGAGATGGGCGAGGCGCAGCAGGAACGCCGTCAGGGAGTGCCGCAGCACCGCCGTGTGCAGGCTGAGCGGAAGGGTCGCCGTGTCCTCGTACTCGCGTCGCAGCTGGTCGAGCGCGGCGCGCAGGGCGTCGAGCCGTGCCGGGTCGGGGTGCAGCAGGGGCGGCAGGTCGTAGCGGTACAGGCCGGTGGCCTCGACGGTGGCGCGGGGCAGGAAACCGGGCTGCATGGCAAGGACGGTTCCGCGGTACTCGCTCGCCCGGGAGAAGCGGTGGACCTGTCCGGGCCGGATCCACAGCACGTCGCCCGCCGCCGCCTCGTACTCGGCGAAGTCGATCATGTGGTGGACGGGGCCGCCGCTGAACAGCATGACCACATGGAAGTCGATGCGGTGGACGCGGTGCAGCGGGGCGTGCGTGTGCCAGATGCGGCCGGTTTCCATCGGGCCGACCTGGATGCCGACGCCGCCGACGCTCAGGTCGACCGGGAAGGGGAACGTTCTGATCCCGTCGCCGCCCTCACGACCGTCGCCGCCTTGCGCTCTTCTGCCTGCCATGTCCCTCTTGTGCCGCCTCTGCGCTGCCGTCGGTGTCCCATTTTCACCACAGGCTGACACACCCCGACCTTCCTCCCCAAAAGTCAGACTTTTACTTTTGAACGCGTCCAGCCAGAACCCCGCTGAGATCGAGGATTTCTTGAAGATGAGCACGCAGACAACCGACGGCTTCGAGTGGACCGATCTCGACCGGCGTGCCGTGGACACCGCCCGCCTCCTGGCGGCCGATGCCGTGCAGCAGGTCGGAAACGGGCACCCGGGCACGGCGATGAGCCTCGCCCCTGCCGCGTACACGATCTTTCAGAAGCTGATGCGTCACGATCCGGCCGATCCGGAGTGGACCGGCCGGGACCGCTTCGTGCTGTCCCCCGGCCACACCTCGCTGACCCTCTACACCCAGCTCTTCCTCGCCGGCTACGAGGTGGAGCTGGACGATCTGAAGGCGTTTCGCACCCACGGCTCGAAGACGCCCGGCCACCCCGAGTACGGGCACACCGCGGGCGTGGAGACCACCACAGGTCCGCTCGGCCAGGGCGTCGCGAACGCCGTCGGCATGGCGATGGCCGCCCGCTACGAGCGCGGTCTGTTCGACCCCGACGCCCCCGAGGGCACCTCACCCTTCGACCACACCATCTGGGCGATCGTCTCGGACGGCGACCTGGAGGAGGGCGTCTCCGCCGAGGCGTCCTCGCTCGCCGGCCACCAGCGGCTCGGCAACCTGGTCTTCCTCTACGACGACAACCACATCTCCATCGAGGGCGACACCGCCACAGCCTTCTCCGAGGATGTGCTCGGGCGCTACGAGGCGTACGGCTGGCACGTGCAGCGCGTCGAGCCCGCGGAGAACGGCGATGTCGACGTGCCCGCCCTGTACGCGGCGCTGGACGCGGCCCGAGCCGAGACCGGGCGCCCGTCGATCGTCGCGCTGCGCACGATCATCGCCTGGCCCGCCCCCCACGCCCAGAACACCGAGGCCGCCCACGGCTCCGCCCTGGGTGCCGAGGAGGTCGCCGCCACCAAGCGGGTCCTCGGCTTCGATGCCGAGCAGCACTTCGCCGTCGCCGACGACGTCCTCGCGCACACCCGGCAGGCCCTGGACCGGGGCGCCGAGGCCCATGCCGCCTGGGACAAGCGGATCGCCGAGTGGCGCACCGCCCTGCCCGAGCACGCCCGCCTGTTCGACCGCGTCGTCGCCGGTCAGCTCCCGGACGGCTGGCAGGACGCCCTGCCCGTCTTCGAGTCCGGCAAGTCCCTCGCCACCCGCGCCGCCTCCGGCAAGGTCCTCCAGGCCCTCGGCCCGGTCGTACCCGAACTGTGGGGTGGCTCCGCCGACCTCGCCGGCTCCAACAACACCACCATCGACGCGTCCTCCTCGTTCCTGCCGAAGGGCAACCCGCTGCCGGGCGCCGACCCGTACGGCCGCACCGTCCACTTCGGCATCCGCGAGTTCTCCATGGCCGCCGAAATGAACGGCATCGCCCTGCACGGCAACACCCGCATCTACGGCGGCACCTTCCTGGTGTTCTCCGACTACATGCGCAACGCCGTCCGCATGGCCGCCCTCATGCAGCTCCCCGTCACCTACGTGTGGACGCACGACTCGATCGGCCTGGGCGAGGACGGCCCCACCCACCAGCCCGTCGAACACCTCGCCTCGCTGCGCGCCATCCCCGGCCTGAGCGTCGTCCGCCCGGCGGACGCCAACGAGACCGTGACCGTCTGGGCCGAGATCCTGAAGAGGCACACCACCAAGCCCGCCCCGCACGGACTCGCGCTGACCCGTCAGGGCGTGCCGACGTACGCGCGCAACCCGGACGCGGCCAAGGGCGGCTACGTCCTGCACGACTCGTCCGCCCAGACCCCGGAGGTGATCCTGATCGCCACCGGTTCCGAGGTGCAGCTCGCCGTCGCCGCACGGGACCTGCTGGAGGCCGAGGGCATCGGCACCCGTGTGGTGTCCATGCCCTCCGTGGAGTGGTTCGAGGAGCAGGACCGGGCCTGGCGGGACAGCGTCCTGCCGCCCGCCGTCAGGGCCCGGGTCGCCGTCGAGGCCGGCGTCGGCCTGACCTGGCACCGCTACGTCGGCGACGCCGGACGCATCGTCTCGCTGGAGCACTTCGGCGCCTCCGCCGCCGCGCAGACCCTGTTCGCCGAGTTCGGGTTCACCCCCGAGAACGTCGCCGCCAAGGCCCGGGAATCCCTGGCCGCCGCCCGCGGTTGATCCGATCGCCAGAAAGAAGATGATCACAGTGACCGAAGCAACCGCGACCGCGGGAGCACTCCAGCGCCTGACCGAGGAGGGCGTGTCGATCTGGCTCGACGATCTGTCGCGACGCCGGATCAGCAGCGGCAACCTGGCCGAACTCGTCGCCCGCAGGCACATCGTGGGTGTCACCACCAACCCGTCCATCTTCCAGGCCGCCATCGGCTCCGTGGACGGGTCCCCCGACCCGAGCGAGGCCGACGGCGGGTCGGGGTACGAGGAGCAGCTGGCCGACCTGGCCGTGCGCGGTGTCACGGTCGACGAGGCCGTACGGATGATGACCACCGCCGACGTCCGCGCCGCGGCCGATGTGCTGCGGCCGGTGTACGACGCGACCGGCGGCCGGGACGGCCGGGTCTCCATCGAGGTCGACCCGCGCCTCGCGTACGACACCGCGGCGACGGTCGCCGAGGCCAAGCAGCTCGCCTGGCTCGTCGACCGCCCCAACGTGATGATCAAGATTCCGGCCACCGAGGCGGGACTGCCGGCCATCACCGAGGTGATCGGCCTCGGTATCAGCGTCAACGTCACGCTGATCTTCTCGCTTGAGCGCTACCGGCAGGTCATGGACGCCTATCTGGCCGGTCTGGAGAAGGCCCGCGCGGCGGGCCTCGACCTGTCCGCCGTGCACTCCGTGGCCTCCTTCTTCGTCTCACGGGTCGACAGCGAGATCGACAAGCGGCTGACGCTCCTCGGCACCGACCGGGCCCGCGCCCTCAAGGGCAGGGCGGCGCTGGCGAACGCGCGACTGGCCTACGAGGCCTACGAGGACGTGTTCGGCGGCCCGCGCTGGACCGCGCTCGCCGGGGCCCGGGCCACCAAGCAGCGCCCGCTGTGGGCGTCCACCGGCGTGAAGGACCCGGCCTACAAGGACACCCTGTACGTGGACGGTCTGGTCGCGCCCGGCACCGTCAACACCATGCCGGAGGCGACGCTCGACGCCACCGCCGACCACGGCGACATCACCGGCGACACGGTGACCGGCGGCTACGCACAGGCCCGAGCCGACCTCGCGGCCGTGGAACGGCTCGGCATCTCCTACGACGACGTCGTCCGCAAGCTGGAGGACGAGGGCGTCGCCAAGTTCCGGGCGGCCTGGCAGGAGCTGCTGACCGCCGTCACGAAGTCACTGGACAGCAAGGGAGTTGACGCCCGATGAGCACCCCCGAACAGGAACCGGCGCCGGCCGCTGCGCGCGTCCCGGCCGCACGGGCCGCCGATGCCCCGCCGACCGCCGACTGGGTGAACCCGCTGCGCGACCCCCGCGACCGCCGGCTCCCCCGGATCGCCGGCCCCTCCGGCCTGGTGATCTTCGGTGTGACCGGCGACCTGTCCCGCAAGAAGCTGATGCCGGCCGTCTACGACCTGGCCAACCGGGGTCTGCTGCCGCCGGGCTTCTCACTGGTGGGCTTCGCCCGCCGGGACTGGGCGGACCAGGACTTCGCGCAGGAGGTGCACGACGCCGTCCGCGAGCACGCCCGCACGCCGTTCCGCGAGGAGGTCTGGCAGCAGCTCGCCGAGGGGATGCGGTTCGTGCCCGGTGACTTCGACGACGACACGGCGTTCAAGCAGCTGCGCGAGGCCGTCGAGGAACTGAACGCCTCCCGCGGCACCGGCGGCAACTTCGCCTTCTACCTCTCCGTGCCGCCCAAGTTCTTCCCGAAGGTCGTGCGGCAGCTGAAGAAGCACGGCTTGGCGGACCCCCCGGAGGGCTCCTGGCGGCGCGCGGTCATCGAGAAGCCGTTCGGCCACGACCTGAAGTCGGCCGAGGAGCTGAACAAGGTCGTGCACGAGGTGTTCGAACCGGATCAGGTGTTCCGGATCGACCACTACCTGGGCAAGGAGACCGTCCAGAACATCCTGGCGCTGCGCTTCGCCAACCAGATGTACGAACCCGTCTGGAACCGCTCGTACGTCGACCATGTGCAGATCACCATGGCCGAGGACATCGGCATCGGCGGCCGGGCCGGCTACTACGACGGGATCGGCGCCGCCCGTGACGTCATCCAGAACCATCTGCTCCAGCTGATGGCACTCACCGCCATGGAGGAGCCCATCGCCTTCGACGCGGAGTCGCTGCTCACCGAGAAACTGAAGGTGCTCAGGTCGGTGCTGCTGCCCGAGGACCTCGGCGCGCACACCGTCCGCGGGCAGTACGCGGCCGGCTGGCAGGGCGGCGAGGAGGTCGTCGGCTACCTCCAGGAGGACGGCATCGACGCCAGGTCGAAGACCGACACCTACGCCGCGATCAAGCTGGAGATCGACAACCGCCGCTGGGCGGGCGTCCCCTTCTATCTGCGCACCGGCAAGCGGCTCGGCCGCCGGGTCACCGAGATCGCGGTGGTCTTCCAGCGGGCCCCGCACTCCCCCTTCGACCACACCGCGACCGAGGAACTGGGCCAGAACGCGGTCGTCATCCGCGTCCAGCCCGACGAGGGCATGACCGTCCGGTTCGGCTCGAAGGTGCCGGGCACCTCGATGGAGATCCGGGACGTGTCCATGGACTTCGCCTACGGCGAGTCGTTCACGGAGTCCAGCCCGGAGGCGTACGAACGGCTCATCCTGGACGTGCTGCTCGGCGACGCCAATCTGTTCCCCCGGACCGAGGAAGTGGAAGAGTCCTGGAAGATCCTCGACCCGATCGAGGAGTACTGGGCGGCGCACGGCAGGCCGGCCCAGTACGCGTCGGGCGGCTGGGGACCCGAGGAAGCCGACGAGATGCTCGCACGAGACGGACGGAGCTGGCGCAGGCCATGAAGATCGACCTGACCGACACCACGGCAAGCAAGATCAACAAGGCCCTTGTGCGGGGTCGCCGTGCCATCGGCACCCCGGCGGTGGGCATGGTCCTGACGATGGTGATCGTCACGGACGAGGAGAACGCCTACGACTCCATCAAGGCGGCCGAGGACGCCTCGCGCGAGCACCCCTCGCGCACCCTCGTCGTGATCAAGCGGCACGCCCGCACCCCCCGCGAGCGCACCCGGCCGCGGCTGGACGCGGAGATCCGGGTCGGCTCCGAGGCGGGCACCGGCGAGACGGTGGTGCTGCGCACGTTCGGCGAGGTCTCCGACCACGCCGACTCCGTGGTGCTGCCGCTGCTGCTGCCGGACGCCCCGGTCGTCGTGTGGTGGCCGGTGGACGCCCCCGACAATCCGGCGAAGGACCCGCTGGGCGCGCTCGCCCAGCGCCGGATCACCGACATGTACGCCGTGGAGCACCCGCTGGACGCCCTGGAGGCCCGGGTCCGCTCCTACGCGCCCGGCGACACCGACCTGGCCTGGACCCGGCTCACCCCGTGGCGCTCGATGCTGGCCGCGGCCCTGGACCAGGCCCGGGTGAAGATCACCTCGGCCGTGGTGGAGAGCGAGGCGGAGAACCCCAGCGCCGAACTGCTCGCCCGCTGGATGGAGGCGCGCCTCGGGGTCCCGGCCGAACGGATCGTCACGGCCGGGCCGGTCGTCACGGCCGTCCGCCTGGGCACCACGGACGGCGAGATCGTCATCGACCGGCCGGAGGGCCCGCTCGCCACGCTGACCCTGCCCGGCCAGCCGCCGCGCACCCTCGCCCTGAAGGTCCGGCCCACCTCGGAACTCATCGCCGAGGAGCTGCGCCGCCTCGACGCCGACGAGATGTACGCCATCGCCCTGCGCGGCGAGGGCACCAAGGAGAACGTCTGATATGCCCGAGTCCCCTCACCCCGTGCTCACCCGGCGGCCCGAGTGGGTCGCGCTCGCCGACCACCGCGCCGCGTGGCAACCGCAGTTGCGCGAGCTGTTCGCGGCCGATCCCGGGCGGGCCGAGCGGTATGCCGTACGCGTCGGCGACCTGCTGATCGACTACAGCAAACACCTGATCACCGACGAGACGCTGGCGCTGCTCCAGGAACTGGCGGTGGCGAGTGATGTGTTCGGGTTGCGGGATGCGATGTTCCGTGGGGAGAAGATCAATGTCACGGAGGACCGGGCGGTGCTGCATACGGCGTTGCGGGCGCCGCGGGATGCGGTGATCGAGGTCGACGGGGAGAACGTGGTTCCCGCGGTGCATGCGGTGCTGGACAGGATGTCGGGTTTCGCCGAGCGGGTGCGTTCGGGTGCCTGGACGGGTCATACGGGCCGGCGGATCAGGAATGTGGTGAACATCGGGATCGGTGGATCGGATCTGGGTCCTGCGATGGCGTACGAGGCGTTGCGGGCGTACAC
>NZ_JBIALO010000033.1:0-95828 GCF_042873595.1 Streptomyces sp. NPDC004629
GCGGGGTGAGGGGATGTTCTCGTACTGTCTGTCGGAGCCGGAGGCGGGTTCGGATGCGGCGGGGATGCGGACGCGGGCGGTGCGTGATGGTGATCACTGGGTGTTGGACGGGGTGAAGCGGTGGATCACGAATGCGGGGGTGTCGGAGTTCTACACGGTGTTGGCGGTGACGGATCCGGGGGCGCGGTCGCGGGGGATTTCGGCGTTTGTGGTGGAGAAGTCGGATGTGGGGGTGTCGTTCGGTGTGCCGGAGCGGAAGTTGGGGATCAAGGGGTCGCCGACGTGTGAGGTGTATTTCGATGGGGTGCGGATTCCGGCGGAGCGGATGATCGGTGCGGAGGGTACGGGGTTCGCGACGGCGATGCGGACGTTGGACCATACGCGGATCACGATTGCGGCGCAGGCGTTGGGGGTGGCGCAGGGGGCGTTCGAGTATGCGAAGGGGTATGTGCGGGAGCGGCGGCAGTTCGGGCGGCCGGTGGGGGACTTCCAGGGTGTGCAGTTCATGCTGGCGGACATGGCGATGAAGATCGAGGCGGCGCGGCAGTTGACGTATGCGGCGGCGGCGAAGTCGGAGCGGGGGGATGCGGATCTGACGTTCCAGGGGGCGGCGGCGAAGTGTTTTGCGTCGGATGTGGCGATGGAGGTGACCACGGACGCGGTGCAGTTGCTGGGTGGGTATGGGTACACGCGGGATTATCCGGTGGAGCGGATGATGCGGGACGCGAAGATCACGCAGATCTACGAGGGCACCAACCAGGTCCAGCGCGTCGTGATGGCCCGCAACCTGCCCTGACCGGCCCCGCCGGCAACCTGCCCTGACGCCGCCCCCGCACCGCCCGCCCGTCAGCTCTCGTACCGCCGCGCCGCGGCGGCCAGGCCGGGCTGGAGGCGACGGGCCGCGCTCAGATGGTCGGCGGTCCAGATGAGGCGGACCGCCGTGTCGGAGGCCCGCCCGTGCCCGTTCAGCAGATCACGGCGTACGGACTCGACCAGTCCCGCCGCGCTGTCCGGGTCGGGCGGCAGCGGATCGGGCACGGGCTGCGGTCCGCCGAGACACCCGGCCAGATCCCGGTACCAGCCGGTCACCCGGCCCGCCGCGGAGAGCAGGACCAGCCGGGCGGCGGCCCGGTCGGCCCCGTCGGACGGGTCACCGGCCCGCCGCCACAGCCCCAGCACGGCGTCCGCGGCCAGCCGCAGCCCGACGATCCCCGTGACCAGGGCGGTCATGTCGGCCAGCGGCACGGGCTTGGCGCCGCGCTCGGCCAGATAGCTGCGAAAGGCGTCGTCCAGGCGCCGCGCGGACGCGGCCGCCGCACGCCCCTGCTCCAGCGGCGCCCCGGCCCGCACCGGCGGCCTACCGCACCTGCCGACGGCGTACTCCACCGCCCCCGCCAGATAGCGGGCACTGTCGGTGTACGCGGCGGCCAGCGCCCGGTCGACCGCGGCCGTGGCGCCGCGCGGCCAGAAGAACAGGCCGACCAGCACGCTCACCGCACAGCCGAGGCCGATGTCCTGGATCCGCAGCAGCACGATGTGCCAGTTGGGGTTCTGGCCGATGCTGAACAGCACGACGAGCGTGACGGTGAAGGCCGCCTGACCCGCCGTGAACGAGACGGCGGCCGGCGCGATGCCGGCGACGAGCACGGCGAGCGGCAGCAGGAACCAGAGCGCGGTGCCGTGGTGGCCGATGAGGTGCAGCAGCCCCGCGCCGACGACCGAGCCCGCGAGGGTGCCGCCGAGGGCGCGTACCGCGTTCTGCCCGGTGCTGAGCGCGTTCGACCGGAGCACCGACAGCGTGCCGAGCAGCACCCAGAAGGAGTGCTGGACACCGGTCACGTCGGCCAGGGCGACGGCGATGCCCAGTCCCAGCGCGCCGCGCAGGCTGTTGTGCAGCCACACCGAGTGCGGCTGGAGATGGGCCGCGGCCCGCTCGCGGGCGGCGGCCAGCGGCCCTGCGAGCGCCCTGGGGTCGCGGCCCAGCAGCCGCTCCGGCCAGGTGCGCCGCTCCGCCGCCGTGGCCACACGCACGTTGTCCGCGACCTGCAAGGTCGCGGACCCCAGTTCCTGGGCGCGGAAGGACACGCCCAGGGCTCCCAGGAAGGCGCGGGCCTCCGCCTCGGTCCCGGGACGGTGGTGCACCGGCACCCGGACGGTGGCCGCGCGCTCCAGGCCCGCCACGGCCGTGCGGAGTTCCGTCGCGGCGGCCGCGATCGTGTCGGGTGCGGTGCACGGACGGGCGAGCAGGTCGGCGGCCCGGTCGAGGACCGCGGCGGCGGCCCGCAGCACGGCGTGGGCGTCCGCGTCGCAGGCACGGCAGTCGGCCGTGCGCTGTCCGGCGTCGGCCGCGACGGCGGTGAGCCAGGTCAGCTCGTCGACGAGCCGGACGAGGGCACGGGAGCCGGCGGACAGACCCGTGGGCCGGTACGGGGTGGCGTCGAAGGCGGAGCGCAGATCGGCCGCCGCCGACACGGTCCGCGCGGCGAGTTCGTCGCGGCGCGCGGCCGTCGGCGCGTCCGGCGCCCCCGCCGACCGCGACACATGGGCACGCAGGTGTGCCGCCGCCGCGCGGCACACCCGAGCGGCCGGCGCGCTGAGCGGGTCGGCGACCGGCCGGGGCCACAGCAGCAGGACCGCGAGCAGCGCCGCCAGCGCGGCGAGCCCCGCCCCGGCCAGCCGCGCCGGCACCTGCGACAGCGGCGCGGGCGAGGTCACGGGCAGGACGAACGCCATCAGCAGCGAGGTGGTCGCGCCCGCCAGCACGGAGCTGACCACACCCGAGAACAGGACCAGGAAGCCGACCGCCACCATGACGGCAACCGCCGCCCAGGTCACCCCGGCGACCAGCGAGCCCAGACAGATCAGCACCGCCCAGGCCGCCGCGAGACCCAGATAGGCCCGCAGCCGCTGCACCGTCGGACCGGTGAAATCGACCAGCAGCAGCATCGAGATGGACCCGAACGCGGCGTAGGTCGCCATGACGGGCGAGCCGATCACCTGACCGCACAGGGCGAACAGGGCGGGCATGACCAGTGCGGTGCGCCCGGCCCGACGGGTCGCCGCGAGGTCCGGGTCGTGCGCGCGCAGCCACGCCAGGAGCCTCGTCGGCCGGGTGCCGCCCCGTTCTCGCATAGGCCCGCACCTCCCGCGGTCGGCCCGTCCACCTGCCTGGACGACGTCAGTATCGGCCACACCGGACGCGCGTACCCGGTGCGCCGGGCCGGGCGGGGCGGGCCGGCGCACCGTCTTCGGTGGCTGTCTCAGGCGGCGTACGGGTACGCGGTGTAGGTGAGATAGCCGCCGTCGCCGCCCTGGTAGTACGTACTCGCGTCGGCCGGGGCGATCGGCAGTGCGGCTGCACCGGGAGCGGCAGCGCGAGGCCGCCGCGGTCGGCTCACCCACGCATCCCGCGGAACCGCCGGCGCCCGCGGCATCCGCATGCCCGGCACATCGAGCTTGAGCGGCCCGAGGTCCGCCACATCGTCCTTGTCGGACTGCGCCATCGGGAACCCCTCGCCGTCGGTGGGCTCGACCGGCGTACGGGAGAGCAGCGGGGCGTCGGACAGCAGTACCCCGCGTGGGTCCATGGCGACCCCGCGAGGCAGGGCGCCGAGCGACCAGGGCTGCACCGGCGACACCGGCACCGGCGGCGGGGCGGACGCCGAGGGCGCCGGAGACGATGCCGTGCGGCCGAGTACCGTCGGCGTGACGCGCACCACGCCCGCACCTCCCGGCCCGCCGCCACCCACAGGAGCCCTCAGTGACCTACGACATCGGTGCCATCCGCTCCCAGTTCCCCGCCCTGGCCGCCGGCATCGCCCACTTCGACGGCCCCGGCGGCACCCAGACGCCCCGGGCCGTCATCCGGGCCATCGGCGACGCGCTGGCCCAGCCGCTGTCCAACCGGGGCCACGAGGCGCCGGGGGAGCGCAACGCGGACACCATCGTCACCGAGACCCGCCGGGCCATGGCCGACCTCCTGGGAGCGCAGCCGGCCGGGATCGTCTTCGGCCGCAGCGCCACACAGCTCACCTACGACTTCTCCCGCACCCTCGCCGCGACCTGGTCGCCCGGCGACGAGGTGGTCGTCACCCGCCTCGACCACGACGCCAACATCCGGCCGTGGATCCAGGCCGCCGAGAGGGCCGGTGCCACCGTGCGCTGGGCCGACTTCGACCCCGCCACCGGCGAACTCACCCCGGACGACGTCCGTGCCGTCGTCTCGGAGCGCACCCGGCTGGTCGCCGTCACCGCCGCCTCCAACCTGATCGGGACACGCCCCGCGATCGCCGAGATCTCCCGTCTGGCGCACGACGCGGGGGCGCTCACCTATGTCGACGGCGTCCACCACACCGCGCACACGCTGGTCGACCTGGAGCGGCTGGGCGCGGACTTCTTCGTCTGCTCGGCCTACAAGTTCCTCGGCCCCCACCACGGCGTGCTCGCCGCCCGGCCCGAGCTGCTGGAGACGCTGCGCCCCGACAAGCTGGAGCCCTCCACCGACGCGGTCCCCGAACGGTTCGAACTGGGCACGCTGCCCTATGAGTTCCTGGCCGGCACGCGGGCGGCGGTCGACTTCCTCGCCGGCCTCGACGCCCGCGCCACCGGCTCGCGGCGCGCGCGCCTTGCCACCGCGTTCGACGCGCTGGAGGGCCATGAGCGCACCCTGCGCGACCGGCTCGACAAGGGGCTGTCCCAGCTCGACGGCGTCACGGTCCACTCCAGGGCCGCCGACCGCACCCCCACCCTGCTGCTGACCTTCGATGGGCGCGATGCGGCGGACGCCTACCACGTCCTCGCGCGGCGCGGCGTCCACGCGTCGGCCGGATCGTTCTACGCCGTCGAGGCGTCCCGCCGCCTCGGCCTCGGTGACCGCGGCGGCCTGCGCATCGGGCTCGCGCCCTACAACGACACCGAGGACGTCGACCGGCTGCTGGCCGGGCTGTCCGCGTACCTGGCGGGCTGAGGCACCCGATGAGACCCCGGGACACGACGAGACCCCGGACACCTGGACGCGAACCGGCCCCACAGGACCGCACCGCCGGACCGCACCGCCTGGGCGGAGCGTCGTCGTGGCGGGAAGGGGGTGGGGCCCGGCCGGTGGGAGCCGTTCGGCCGGTTCGTCGTCGGTGGGTGCCCCCGGCGGCGTGACATGCGATGCCGTGGCAGGCTCGATGGTGACCCCGGCCTGTGCGCCGCGCCGGTGCGGGCCGTCGGCCCGCGGGTCCTTGGAGGCGGATATGACCGTGAGCCGCATCGGTCTGGTCGTCCACGGCGGGCGCGCGGAGGCCGTGGACGCCGCCCGGGCCGTCCGCGAGTGGAGCGCGCAGAACGATGTGCGCTGCGCGGACATCGACGTGTGGCAGGAGGGCGTGCGGCACAGCGCGCAGGAGGAGATCGAGGCCGCGGGCGACCCCGATCTCATCGTCACCCTGGGCGGCGACGGCACGTTTCTGCGCGGGGCCCGGCTGGCGGCGGAGCACGACGCCCTGGTCCTGGGAGTCGATCTCGGCCGGGTCGGCTTCCTCACCGAGGTCCCCGCCCCCTCCGTGCGCTGCGCACTGGACGCCGTCCGGGACGGGCGGCTCAGCGTCGAGAGCCGCATGCTGCTCACCATGCGCGCCTCGTGCCGGCTGAAGGTGCCCGAGGGCATGGAGGCGCTCCTGCGGTACGGCCGCGGACCCCTGCTGCCGCCCCCGCGGGTGCGCGCCGACTGCGAGACCGGGGACGAATGGGGCATCGCCCTGGACATCACCGCGCTGAACGACGTCGTGCTGGAAAAGCTCGCCCGGGACCGGCAGGTGTCGGTGGGGGTGTATCTGGCCGGCCGGCTGCTGGCGTCCTACTCCGCCGACGCGCTGCTGGTGGCCACCCCGACCGGCTCGACCGCGTACAGTTTCGCCGCGGGCGGCCCGGTCGTCTCGCCGCGCGCGGAGGCACTGATCTTCACGCCGGTCGCCCCGCACATGACGTTCAACCGGTCCGTCGTCGCCGCTCCCGACGAACCCATCGCGCTCAGGGTGCTGGAACGCTCCGGCCGGGCCGCCGTCAGCATCGACGGCCAGCTCCGCGGCGTCCTGAACCCGGGGGACTGGATCGGGGTGTACCCGTCGCCGCGCCGGCTCCGCGCGGTGCGCCTCGGGCCGATGGACTTCTACGGCCGGCTGCGCGACCGCATGAACCTCACCGACGCCCCGGCCGCGGTCGCCGACGGCTCCGCGGCACCGCTGTGGCCGGTCCGCTCACCGCCCCCCGGTGATCTCGCGCACCTCGCGCTCCCTCCACGTCCGGATGCGGGCGGCACCCTGCCGAACAGGCCGGCCCGCTGACCGCCGAGGCGGGCTGGGTGGCGCGTTGATTGCTGGGGCGGGCTGGCCGGCGCGTCGACTGCTGAGGTGGGCTGGGTGGCGCGTTGATTGCTGACGCGGACCGGCCGCCTGCGTCGTGGCCCGCCCCGGCCACCGGTCCCCGTCGGGGCGGCCCGAGGGCGGCACGGAGCGGACCGCGGCGCATGGCGCCCGGTGCGCCCCGTCTGCCGCAGCACCGGATGTCGTCTGCCGCAGCACCGGAGGTCATGCCCGCCCGGCGTCCTGCTGGAGGCGAGGGAACAGTGGTCGCGCCGCGGGCACACGCCCTTCGACCAACGTCACCTGTTCCCTGATCCGCGCGGCGGCGTCGGGCACGAAGGGGCGCAACTCGTCGGCGAGCACCCGGCACGCCGAGACCAGGGTGACGAGGACGGCGTCGAGCAGCCGCGCCGCCGCGGCGTCGCCCTGCCGCTCCGCCCGTGCCAGTTCCCAGGGCCGGGTGGCATCGACCAGGCGGTTGGCCTCCTCCACGATGTCCCAGACCGCGTGGAGGGCCCGCCGGAAGTCGAAGCCGGCCAGGGCGGCGTCGACCAGTCGTGGCGCCCTCCGGCAGGCGTCGGCCAGGGCCGGCCCGGTGGCCGGCGCGGGGCCGGCGGCGGGGAGCACTCCGCCGCGAAAGCGGTGCACCATGGTCACGACGCGGTGGACGAGGTTGCCGAGTCCCTTGGCGAAGTCCGCGTCCGCGCGGGCGGTCAGGCGGTCGGGAGTGAAGTCGACGTCCCCGACCCGGGGCACGTCCCGCAGCAGCCACCAGCGCACCGCGTCGGTTCCGTGGGCCGCGACCAGCGCGGCCGGATCGACGGTGGTGCCCGCAGACTTGCTGATCTTGCGGCCGCCGACGGTGAGGTAGTCGTGGACCAGGATGTCGGTGGGCAGCGGGAGGCCGGCCGACAGCAGCATGGCCGGCCAGTACACGGCGTGGAAGCGGACAACTCCCTTGCCGACCAGGTGGATACGGCGTTCGCTGGTTTCCCACCACCGGGTGTAGGCGGCGTCGCCGGTGCCGTAGCCGAGGCTGGTGATGTAGTTGCCGAGGGCATCCCACCACACGTAGACGACCTGGCTCGGGTCGTCGGGCACGGGGATGCCCCAGCCGCGGGCGCGGTCGTGGGAGCGGGAGACCGAGAAGTCGTGCAGGCCGCCTTCGATCAGGGCGAGGACCTCGTTGCGGCGGGCCGCGGGCTCGATGCGCAGGTCACCGCCGCAGATCAGCCGGTGCAGACGGTCGGCGTAACGGGACAGCCGGAAGAACCAGTTCTCCTCCGCGACGAGTTGGGGTTCGGTACCGTGCTCGCTGCACCGTCCGTCGACCAGTTCGTCAGGGGTGTAGAACTGCTCGCAGCCGACGCAGTACAGGCCCTCGTACGGGGTGCGGTAGAGGTCGCCTGAGGCTGCGCACCGGCGCCACAGGCGTTCCACTCCGATCCGGTGGCGCGGGTCGCTGCTGGTGCGGATGAAGTCGTCGAGCGAGAGCGCGAGCGGGCCTTGCAGTGCGGCGAAGGCGTCGGCGTTGCGATCCACGAACGACTGCACGTCGACGCCGGCTGCCTCGGCGGCCAGGACGTTCTTCAGGGAGTTGTCGTCGGTGCCGCCGAGCAGCCGGACCTGCTCGCCCCGGTGACGGTGGTGACGAGCCAACGTGTCCGCCTGGACGAGTTCCAGGGCGAAGCCGAGGTGCGGGCGGGCGTTGACGTACGGAATGGTCGTGGTGATGTAGTGGCGTCGTGCGGTCATGGGTCCTCCTACCGGGTGGCGGGGCCCGGTCGCACAACGATCGAGGCCCCGTTGCGGGGCCTCGCATGCGCTACGCGTGCGTGCTCAGCGGCCCCGTCGGCGGGGCATCATCCGGTGCTGAGGCGAACGCGTGATCATGTGGCCGATCGTAACAGCGGAGCCTGCCGCCGAGCCCGCCCTTTTTCCCGTTCTCGGCGGACGGCGTACCGGCCGGTCCCGTCTCCCTGAGCACCACCACCCGGCCACCGGCACGCGCACGGCCGGGACGAGGTGTACGGCCGCGGCCGTGACTTGGACGGGGCGGGTGCGGGTAGGGGTTCAGCCGCGTGCCGCGGCGGTCGGGCGTGGGGGCCGTGCCCGGCCGAAAAGCGGCGGCCGGGCGGCCGAACGGCGGTCGGCAGCGGCCAATTTGAGCCGTTGACTTGTCCTAGGCATGACAATCCAATCTGTGAAGTGTCACTCTGCTGAACGCACCTTCACATCCCCTCCACGGGGCACCGCCGGGCGCATACCACGCAGCCGCCCGGCGCCGCGTCCCGTGCACCCGCGCGCCGCCGGACGGCCGTACCCGGCCTCACCCGCTCTCCCGGGCTCCACCGAGTCCGCCCCACACAGAAGGAGAACGCCCTTGTTCCGGCAGGACCGTTACCCCCGCCGTTCCAGATACACCGCCGCCCTCGTCCTGACCGCCGTGGGCACCCTGCTCGCGGCCGGCGTACAGACCGGCACCGCCGTGGCCGCCGACCGGGGCGGCTCCGCGAAGATCAAGGCGACCCCGCGGGCCGCCGCCGCGCCCGCCCGCCTCTCGGCGACGCAGCGTGCCGCACTGCTCAAGAGCGCCACCGCGTCCGCCGCGGGCACGGCCAAGGCGCTGGACCTCGGCGCCAAGGAGAAGCTCGTCGTCAAGGACGTCACACAGGACGCCGACGGCACCACCCACACCCGCTACGAGCGCACCTACGCCGGACTGCCCGTCCTCGGCGGCGACCTCGTCGTGCACACCGACGGCGCCCGGCTCACGGTGTCGAAGGCGACACGGGCCGACCTCGCCGTGCCCACCACCACGCCGAAGGTCCCGGCGGCCACCGCCAGGACGAAGGCACTCGCGGCCGCCACCGAGGCCCGCGCCGAGCGCCCCGCGGTCGACCGCGCCCCACGGCTCGTCGTCTGGGCCGGCACCGGCCGGCCGGTCCTGGCCTGGGAGACGGTGGTCGGGGGCGTCCAGCACGACGGAACGCCCAGCGAACTGCACGTCGTCACCGACGCCGCCTCGGGCAAGCAACTGACCGGCTTCGAAGGCGTGCAGACCGGCACCGGCACCGGGCAGTACAACGGATCGGTGCCGCTCGGCACCACGCTGTCCGGTTCGACGTACCAGCTCGTCGACGGCGACCGCGCCGGCCACCGCACCTACGACCTGAACCAGGGCACCTCCGGCACCGGCACCCTGTTCACGGACGACAACGATGTCTGGGGCGACGGCACCCAGAGCAACCGTCAGACGGCGGGCGTGGACGTGGCCTTCGGGGCCGCCGCGACTTGGGACTACTACAAGGACGTCTTCGGCCGCAACGGCATACGCAACGACGGGGTGGCCGCCTACAGCAGGGCCCACTACGGCAACAACTACGTCAACGCGTTCTGGTCCGACAGCTGCTTCTGCATGACGTACGGCGACGGTTCGGGCAACGCCAACCCGCTGACCGCGCTCGACGTGGCCGCGCACGAGATGAGCCACGGCGTCACCAGCGCCACCGCCAACCTCACCTACTCCGGTGAGTCCGGCGGCCTGAACGAGGCGACCTCGGACATCTTCGCCGCCGCGGTGGAGTTCCACGCCGGCCTGGCCGCCGACGTGCCCGACTACATGGTCGGCGAGAAGATCGACATCAACGGCGACGGCACCCCGCTGCGGTACATGGACGAGCCCTCCAAGGACGGGGCGTCCCGTGACTACTGGAGCTCCACGCTCGGCAGCGTCGACGTCCACTACTCCTCGGGCCCGGCGAACCACTTCTTCTACCTGCTGTCCGAGGGCAGCGGGGCGAAGACCGTGAACGGCGTCGACTACGACAGCCCGACCTACGACGGTCAGCCGGTGACCGGCATCGGCATCGACAACGCCCAGCGCATCTGGTACCGGGCGCTGACCACCTATATGACGTCGAGCACCGACTACGCGGGCGCCCGCACCGCGACGCTCCAGGCCGCGGCCGACCTGTTCGGCGCCTACAGCCCCACCTACCTCGCCGTGGCCGACGCCTGGGCGGCGATCAACGTGGGCCGGCGGATCGCGCTCGGCGTCAACGTGGCTCCCATCGGGGACCAGATCAGCGGCGTCGGGCAGGAGGTGTCGCTCCAGACGGACGCGTACACCACCAACTCGGGCGCGGGCCTGACCTATTCGGCGACCGGGCTCCCGGACGGCCTGACCCTCGGCGCGACAGGTCTGATCTCCGGCATCCCGACCACGACCGGCACCAGTGATGTGACCCTGACGGTCACCGACGACACGGGTGCGAGCGCCACCGCCTCCTTCACGTGGCGGGTGGCCGACATCTACGCCAACGCCACCCGTGTCGACATCCCCGACGCCGGCGCGGCGGTGGAGTCCCCGATCACCGTCACCGGCCGGACCGGCAACGCCTCGGCCACCACCCAGGTCTACGTCAAGATCGTGCACAGCTACCGGGGCGATCTGACCGTCGATCTGGTCGGCCCGAACGGAACCGTCTACTCGCTGCTCAACCGCAGCGGCGGCTCGGCGGACAACGTCGACCAGACCTTCACGGTCGACGCGTCGGCGCAGCCCGTCTCCGGAACCTGGAAGCTGCGGGTCCAGGACCGCGCCTCGATCGACGCGGGCTACCTCGAACAATGGCAGCTCACCCCCTGACCGAACCCACACCACCCGACCCCCCGGGGACGCACCCCGCGCCCCGGGGGCCCAGGTGAACTACGCGCCCGGCCACGCCGCGCTGCCGACTCCCGCCCGCGGGCGCGGTTCGCGGTAGTGCAGGCGCCCCAAAGGGGCGCGGGGAACTGCGCGCTCAGCCACGACGCTGCCGCGGCGGGTCGACGGCGCGCTGCCGGCTCCCGCCCGCAGGTGTGGTTGGCGGTGGTGCAGGCGCCCCGAAGGGGGCGCGGGGAACTGCGCGCTCGGCCACGACGCTGCCGCGGCCGGTTGACGGCGCGCTGTCGGCTCCCGCCCGCGGGTGTGGTTGGCGGTGGTGCAGGCGCCCCGAAGGGGGCGCGGGGAACGGCGCGCTCGGCCACGACGCTGCCGCGGCCGGGCGGCGGCACACTGCCGGCTCCCGCTCGTCGCCCCTGGCGGTGCCGGGTGCCGGACCGGCCGCGGTGGGGGGCAGGCGCCCCGGAGGGGGGCGCGGGGAACTGCGCGCTCGGCCACGACGCTGCCGCGGCCGGGCGGCGGCGCGCTACCGGCACCGCCCCTGTCATGTCAGACCCCCCGCGGCCAGCGCCTGGCATGACAGACCCCGCCGCGGCCGGCACCCATGGGGATCAGCAGGCGCAGCCCGACGCTGCGAAGGTCAGCGCCAAGCGTACCGTCGCCCGGCCACCGCCTTGAGCGTCGTCTCACCCTGCTCCAGCAGCCCGCTCCGTACGGTCAGCCGACGCGTCCGGGTGGCGGTGAGCGCCACGTACGTGGGTCTCCCGTCCGCCCAGTCGATGTCGACGACGGCCCCGCCGCGGGCGCGCAGCCCGCGGACCGAGCCGTTCGGCCAGGCGGCGGGCAGGGCGGGAAGGATCTCGACGACATCGTGCTGGCTCTGCAGCAGCATCTCCACCACCCCCGAGGTGGCACCGAAGTTGCCGTCGATCTGGAACGGCGGATGGGTGTCCCAGAGATTGGGCAGCGTGGACGACTTGAGCTGTTCGCCGAGCATCCGGTGCGCATGGTCGCCGTCCCGCAGCCGCGCCCAGAAATTGATCTTCCACGCCTTGGACCAGCCGGTGCCCCCGTCGCCGCGCGCGGTCAGGGACACCTTGGCGGCCTCGGCCCAGGCGCTGCCGGGTTCGATCTGCCGGCCGGGGTGCAGCGCGAACAGGTGTGAGACGTGCCGGTGGTCGTCGGCCGGGTCGTCCAGGTCCTCCTTCCACTCCTGCAACTGCCCCCAGGACCCGATGCGCAGCCCCGGATCGAGATCGGCCAGGGCCTGTTCGACCCGCCGGCGGAAGGCAGGGGAGTCGCCGAGGACGCGGGCCGCCTCCAGGGTGTTGGTGAACAGGTCGTGCACGATCTGCTGCGACATGGCCGCCCCCGCCGTGAAGTCCCCGTGCTCGGGTGAGTAGCCGGGGGTGACCACGAGCCTGCCGTCCCGCGGGTCGGTGCGCAGATTGTCCAGCCAGAACTCGGCGGCCTCCTTCATCACCGGGTACGCCGTGCTGCGCAGATAGTCCGTGGATCCGCCGAACCGGTAGTGCTCGTACAGCTGTTGGGTGAGCCAGGCCGCCGCCTCCGGGAACCAGAACGAGGTGGCCCAGTCGTGGACGCCGGTGAAGCCGTACGGGTTGGTCTCGTTGTGTACGACCCAGCCGGCCGAGGCGAACATCTCGCGGGCGGTGTGCCGCCCGGGGGCGCGCAGGGCCTCGACGAAGCGGTGGTGGGGAGCGGTCGTCTCGGGGAGGTGGGCGGCCTCGGCGAGCCAGTAGTTCATCTGCAGGTTGATGTTGACGTGGTAGTCGGCCGACCAGGGCGGCGTGGTGCTCTGGTTCCACACGCCCTGGAGGTTGGCGGGCGGCGAGCCGGGCCGCGAGGACGCGATCAGCAGATAGCGGCCGTACTGGAAGAACAGGGCTTCCAGGGCACGGTCCGCGGGGCTCGTGCCGCCGGTGTACGAGGCGAGCAGCCGGTCGGTGGGGACGTCCGCCGTGGACGACTGGCCGATGTCGAGCGCCACCCGGCCGAACAGCGCGCGGTGGTCGGCGATGTGCCGGGCCTTCAACGCCTCGTAGCCGTGCCCGCTCGCCCGGTCCACGGCGGCGGTGACGGCGGAGTGCGGGTCCGCGCCGCGGTAGTCGGGGTGGGTGTCGGCGTAGTCCGTGCCGGCCGCGAGCACGAACCAGGCGCCGTCCGCTCCGGTGACGGTGATGGTGCCGTCGGCGCCGGATGTCACGGTTCCGCCGACGCTGCGGACCTGGACCTGCGCTGCAAAACGCAGCCCGTTGTCCGCGAGTGTGCCGCGTACGGTGAGCCGCCCGTCGGCCGCGGTGGCCGTGAAGTCCGTGCGCGGCGAGGAGTAGCGCAGCGTGCAGGACACCAGGCCGGACCGGTCCGCGAAGAGCCGGCCCACGATCACACGGTCCGGGTACGAGGCGAAGAACTCCCGCTTCCGGCGCACCCCTTGGTCGGTGTAGGCGACCGTCGCGACGGCATCGTCGAGATCGAGTTCGCGGCGGTAGCCGTCCGCGGCGGGTGGGCCTGCAAGGTCCAGATGGAGGTCGCCGAAGGTCTGGTAGGCGCCGAAGCCGACGCGCGGCTGACCGAGCCGGCCCGCGACGGCCTCCGGCGCGAGCCGCCGCACTTCGTCGAGGTCGTCCTGGACCGCCTGGACGGCGCCGGGGCGCGGGGTGCGCCAGTCGCCGTGGTCGTAGCCCTCCGCGGAGCCGGGGCCGCCCGTCCACAGGGTCTTCTCGTTGAACTGGAGGCGTTCGGAGGCGACGGTGCCGAACACCATGGCGCCCAGCGCGCCGTTGCCGATGGGCAGCGCCTCGCGCTCCCAGTCCGTGGCCGGTGCCGCGTACCACAGCACGCAGCGCTGGACCGGCCGGACATCGGCCGTCGATACGTCCGATGACTCATGGGCGGCGGCCTCGACCGATCCGGGAGTCGGCATGCCCAATGCAGCGCTTCCTGCTGCGACGGCACCGGCCCTCAGGGTGGTTCTGCGGGAGATGGACTGCGACTCTGGAGACATGCCTCGGAACCTAGAGGTCCGATCAACGGGCGACAAGGCTCATGACAAGCCGGTGCCGGTGCCGGGGGCGGTGCTGCGGGTGGCCGGTGCCATCGTGCCCCGGCACCATGACATCGGCCACCCGCAGCCGGACTCCTCGCCGCCCGCCGGTTACCGGGCGGCCCCGAAGTCCTGGGTCCAGTAGTCGCCGGGCTGCGCGAGTCCGACGCCGATCTCCTTGAACGAGCAGTTGAGGATGTTGGCCTTGTGGCCGGGGCTGGACATCCAGGCCGCCATGACCTGTTCGGGACCGGAGTAGCCGTAGGCGACGTTCTCGCCGTAGGCGCTCCAGGTGTAGCCGGCCTTCGTGATCCGGTCGCCCGGCATGGACCCGTCGGACCCCGTGTGCGACATGTTCCGGTGGGCCGCCATGTCCTCGCTGTGCGCCTGCGCGGCCTTGGTCAGCGTGTCGTTCAGGGTCAGCGCCGAGCAACCCGCCTTGCTGCGTTCGTCGTTGACGAGTTCGAGGATGCGGGTGGCGGCTTCGGACGCGGTCCCGGTGGCCGCCGGAGCGCTCGGGGAATCCGGGGCCGCGGAGGTGGCGGGCGCCTCGGCGGGCGCGCTGGGCGCGGCCGTGCTGGGCGCGGGCGCCGGGGCGCTGGGCGTCGGGGTGCTGGGCGCGGGCGCCGGGGTGCTGGGCGGGGTGGCCCTCCAGTGCCGGTGACCCCGGTGCCGGTCCGCCCACGACGGCGGGGCGGCGGCCTCGGGCGCACCGGTCTGCGACGAGTCCACCGCGGCGGGCGGGCCGTCCGGCGCCGCCGGGGCGCCGCCCCCGGAGTGGGTCCACTGCTGGTCCGCGCCGCGGTTCCCGTCCTGACTCCGGCCGGTGTTGTTCCACCCGCCTGTCGTCGTGGTGTCCGCCGCGCCGCTGAGCTGCTGCTGTCCGCCGCCGCCCGGTCCCTGCCAGTCGGTGCAGGCCGCCAAGGCGGCGGACGGGACGCCCACGACGCCCACGGCGATGGCCGCGACGAGTATGCGCCGGTGGTGATTCTTCTTGCGGTGGTTCCCCATGCGTGACCTCACTCGGTAATCGCCGAGCGCTCCTGGTGCGGTGTGCCGGCTGCGAAGACCCCGCCCGTCGACCGCGGCGAGGCCGTGCGCGTCGATTCTCAGGAAGGCTTCATTTGCAGCGCAAAGGCCCCTCGTACGATCACGCCTCGTAGGTCCGTGCGCCTCTTGTCAGCGGAGTACGAGCGTGCAGACCCGGCCTTGTGGTCGGTGCGGTCTTCTGCCGCACCGTCAGGATCGGTTTGCTGCAAAGGATGAAGCGAATGTGCCGACCGTCTGGCGGGCGCTCGCTCCCGGCGATGCGCACACGGGGATCAAGACGGACAAATCCAGAATGTCCCCGGAGGGGTGTCTACTACCCTGCCCGGCCAATTCCCGGAGTCGATGTGAGAGATGTCACGGAACCATCCGCGCCGGGCTCCCGTTGGCGTCGCCCCGAGCGTTCACGACGATCACGCCCGCTCGCCACCGTCTGCGGAAGAGCGGTCAGTCCTTGCGGCCGGTCGCGGCGACGGTCACGCCGAGGCCGATCATCGCGAGCCCGCCGACGCCGCCGACCAGCGAAAGCCGTCGCGGAGAACGGGCGAACCAGTCCCGGGCCGTGGCCGCGGCCAGTCCCCACACGCTGTCCGAGACGATGGCGATGACGTTGAAGACCAGCCCGAGCACCAGCATCTGGGCCGGCACATGACCCCGCTCGGGATCGACGAACTGCGGCAGCACGGCCGCGAAGAACACGATGGTCTTGGGGTTGGCCACACCCACCGCGAACCCCTCCCACAGTGTGCGCAGACCTCCCCGGTCCGCCTCGTCCGCGGCGAACGCCGCCTTGAGCGAACCGCGCTGCCGCCACGCCCTGACACCGAGATGCACGAGGTACGCGGCGCCCGCGAGCTTCAGCGCCGTGAAGACCAGCACGGAGCGCTCCACGACCGTCCCGATTCCCAGCGCCACGGCCACGACGAGCACACAGGCGCCGAGTGTGTTCCCCACGACCGTGGTCAGTGCGGCGCGCCGCCCGTGCGCCAGGGCCCGCCCGACCACGAACAGCACGCTGGGCCCGGGGACGACGATCAGCAGGAACGACATCGCAGCGAAGGCGAGCAGACGATCGGCGGACACCATGCCCCCATGCAAGCACGAAAGCCCCGTCCGCTCAGCCGATTTACCCCACCACCCGAACCACCAGGACCCCGGACACGTCGGCCTCACACGTGTGCGCGCGGGCCGTCGCCGTAGCGGTCGAAGAGGGCCTGCAGACAGTCCTCCAGCCGTCCGCCGACCACGGCGCGGCTGAGGTCGTTGCGCCCCAGTTCGCGCCAGGGTACGACCACCTTCTCGGCGTCCGGCGCGAAGGCCAGCGCGTCCAGCAGTCGCCAGTACAGGTGGTCGCCGGGATCGGCAGTGAGGGTTCCACCGGCGGCGACGTACTGGTCGGCGAAGCGCATCCCGATGGGCACACCGTGCAGCAACGCCAGGGCGGTCGAGCAGTGCGCCACGTCCAGGTCCGCCGGCCCCCAGGAGATCTCCACCCAGTCGACGACGCCGGTGATCCGCAGACTGCCGCCACCGTCGGCGCCGTCCCTGCCGCGTTCGTTGCTTTCGTCGCGTTCCTCCGCGAACAGGACGTTGCCCGGGTGGAAGTCCCGGTGCAGGAAGCAGGCCACATGCTCCGGGGGTTCGCGGCGGATGCCGTCCACGGCCCGTCGCCACAGCTCGGGTCGCCCGGTCCCGTCCGGCGGGCGCACCTGTGCGGGGGAGGTCCACGCCTGGTAGGCGCGGGGCCGATCGGCGCCGGACACCCGCACCCGGTGGATGCGCAGCAACTGACGGGCCAGCAACTCGGTGCGCTGCCCCACCCCGTCGTCACCCAGGCGCACGTTTCCGGGCAGCAGCGACATGAGCAGGGAAGGGTGGTCGCAGTGCCGTGCCGTCGCGTCCACGGCGATCGGCGTGGGTGCGGGTACGTCCGTGCCGCCGAGCAGGCGCAGCACGCTCGCCTCACGGGTCAGGAGACCCTCGGCGTGCCGCACGAAGAAGGGGGTGACGAAGGACCTCAGGACCAGCGAACGGCGGCCGTACGGTCCGTGGACATGGAGGCGGCGCATCACCGACGTCCACCCGCCACGCAGTCGTACCACCTCGTGGACGCGCTCTCCGTCCGACAGCCGCCGCTCCACCCAGGTACGTGTCGCCCGCCACTCCTCCTCGTCGACGGCCGCACCGCCGCGCTCCGGCCCGGCTCCCGCATCCGCGATCATGCAGGCAGGCTAGACACTTCCCGCGGACATGTGTCACTTTCGCGCCAACGGCCGTTACGCGCGTGCTGCTCCCGGGCCGGGGACGGCACACCCTTCTGCGACCGTGTCGATGGTCGGGGTTGCTTCGAGGGGCCCGGCCGCCTAGGGTGAATGCGCTTTCATTTAGGTGCATACACACAGACGTACGGGGCCCGCATCATGAACACCACCCCCACGGTGTACGACGTCGCCGAACGGTCCGGGGTGTCGATCGCCACGGTCTCGCGCGTCTACCGCACCCCCGGCTCGGTGCGGGCGAGCACCCGGGAACGGGTGCTCGCCGTGGCCCGCGAACTGGGTTACGTGCCCAGCGGCAGCGCCCGCGGACTCGCCAGCCGCTCCACCGGCGTCCTCGGCCTGTGTTTCCCGGACTACGCGGATCCCGACGCCGCCCCGACGGACGCGGATGACGACGACGCCACGACCCTCTACTCCGACCAGATCATCCGCGGCATGGAGCGGGCGGCGCGACGGCACGGCTACGCCCTGCTGATCGCCGCCTCCCTCCAGGGCGGCCCGGAGAGCCTGGTCGCGAAGGTGGCCGGGCGGGTGGACGGGTTCGCCGTGACGGCCCGCACGGTGCCGACGGAGGAACTGGAGGTCATCTCCCGCCGCCGGCCGGTGGTGATGCTGGCGGGGCCGCGCGAGGGCGGTGACTCCCTGGACCACCTCGACCACATAGAGGTGGCCAACGAGGAGGGCCAGTGGGAGCTGACCCGGCATCTCATCGAGGACCACGGACTGCGGCGCCTGGCCTATGTGGGCACCGCGGAGCAGTCCCCGGACGTCGAGGCCCGCTTCCGCGGGTTCCGGCGGGCCTGCCGCGAGGCGGGTCTCGCCGTGGCCGCCGAGCCGGCGCTGCGCGTCGGCATGATGACCCGCGCGGAGGGCGCGCGCGCCGCCGACGCGCTGTGCGACCGCGCCGGCGAGCGCCCCGAGGCGTTCGTCTTCGCCAACGACCAGATGGCCGTCGGCGCCCTGCACGCCCTCGAACGCCGGGGCCTGGCGGTGCCCGGCGACGCGGTGGTGACCGGCTTCGACGGCATTCCGCTCAGCCGCCTGGTGCGTCCCTCGCTCACCACGGTGCGCCAGCCCACGGTCCGCATGGGCGAGGAGGCCGTCGAACTCCTGGTGCGGCGGCTGACCGGGGCGCAGTCCGGGGACCCGGTCTCGCTGATGCTTCCCGTCACGGTGGCCCGCCGCGAGAGCTGCGGCTGCGGCCCCCGGCCGGGAACACCGGCCCGGTGACACCGGAGGGACACCCGCCGGACAGCGAGGGCGGGCATGCGCGGGTGTGCCGGCCGGCCGCCATCCGCCGTCCGGTGAGGGTCTGACAGGGCCTGGGGAAGGCCGGTGGGTGTCCGCCGTCCGGCGAGGGGCTGACAGGGCCTGGGGAAGGCCGGTGGGTATCCGCCGTCCGGCGAGGGGCTGACACCGCCCGGTCAAGGCCGGCAGCCGCCGTCCGGTGAGGGGCTGACAGGGCTCGGGCAAGGCCGGCAGTCGCCGTCCGGTGAGGGCCCGGTGCCGTCCGGGTGAGGACCGGGTGACACCCGTCCCGCGGCGCATGGACGTCATCCCCGGCCCGTGACCGGGACTTCGTCAGGGCGTCGTCACCTCAGGTGCCGGGCGAAGAAGGCGTCCGTCGCCGCGCGCAGGCGTCGGCGTTCCTCGGCCTCGCCGGGGTGCGCGAAGTGGCCGGCGTCGAGGAGGTGCAGGGTGTGCGGTCCGGCGAGTGCGTTGTGCACCGCGAACTGGCCCGGCGGCGGGACCGCCGGATCGAACAGGGCGCACGCGGCCAGCACCGGAAGGCGCAGCCGGGTCGCCGCCGTGGCCGCGTCGTAGTACGCGAGGACGTCCACGACCTCCGGGTGCTCGCGCGCGTACTCGCGCACCGACTCGCCGCTGCCGGTGCTGGGCAGGGCGAGCCGCAGCGGATGGTTGCCGAACGTCGGCACCGTGAGCAGCGCGGCGGCGAACCGTTCGTCCCAGGGCAGTGCCAGGGCGCCGAGGCCGCCCCCGAGGCTCTCGCCGAGATAGCCGAGGCCCCGCCCGTCGAGTTCCGGTACGAGTTCCAGCAGCGCGGTCGCCGCGCACCACAGGTCGGCGACGCAGTCGCCCAGCACATACGTGTCCCGTGAGCCGATGCCATGCAGTACGTGCTCGGCGGAGCGCGCGGGGACATCCGCCCGGAGGCTGCGGGTCGGCATCCCGGTCACGCAGGGCAGGATCGCGGCCGAACCGGGCAGGGGCAGCGGCAGGGCGGCGCCGGCCGTATCGCGTCCGCCGTAGCCGTGCCCGATGACGAAACCGTGGCGGGCGGGCCGGCCGTCGGCGGGCAGGGCCAGCCAGCCGCCCAAGCGGCCACCGGTGGATGCGTAGGTCACCTCGTGGACCCGCACTCCGTCGCGTTCCTCGACGAAGGCGCCCACGCGGGCCCGCGGGTCGATCCGCCGCGCGGTCGCCCGGCGGGAGCGCCAGAAGTCGTCGAAGCCGGCCGGGGCGGGCGGCGCGGGCACCGCCGACAGGGTGTCCGGCGTGTGACCGTGGGCGGGGTCGAAGGGCAGGTCGTGGGTGAAGCGCGGCATGCGGCGACTGTAGCCAGGGGGCCGGCCCGCGGCGCGGGGCGGTCCGGCTCCCGGTGGCGCGGGACACATGTCGGTCGCGGGGAACCGGAGGACATACGTCACAGACGCTTTCGCCATGCATTCGACCGATTTAGGTTGCTGTCCCGTCGGGCCGGTTCTCCGGCCGGGCCGTGCGAAGGCGGTGCGTGGAGATCACCGAGGGATGTCCCAGCCGTTACGGGAGTGTGACTAAGACTCTCTTGCCAGCCGGGGAGCGTCTGCAACACAGTGATGTATGCGCTTACAGGCAGCGCATACATTTCATCGAAGCTCAAGGAGGAGCCGTCCATGAAGCGTGCCGCCGCAACCGGTTCGATCGCCCTCACCGTGGTGTCCGCGCTCACCCTCGCCGCATGTGGCGGTTCGGGCGGTTCGGGCGTGGCCGCCGACGCCGAGCAGACCCTGACCGTGTGGGCCATGGGCACCGAGGGCGAGAAGCTCGGCGATGTCGCCAAGGAGTACGAGAAGGCACACACCAACGTCACGGTGAAGGTGACCCCGGTCGGCTGGGACGTGGCCCACCAGAAGCTGGTCGCTGCCGCCGCCGCGGGCAAGCTCCCCGACGTGATGCAGATGGGCGGCAGCTACCTCGGTGAGTTCGCCGACATGGGCGCGCTGGAACCGGTCGACACCAAGACCTTCCGCAAGGACGACTTCTTCCCCGCCGCCTGGGAGCAGGGCTCCTACGACGGCAAGACCTATGGCGTTCCGTGGTACGTCGACACCCGCGTCCTCTTCTACCGCACCGACCTCGCCGCCAAGGCCGGCCTCAAGACCGCCCCCGCCACCATGGCCGACCTGCAGAAGGCCGCCGCGGCCTACCAGTCCAAGGCCGGCACCAAGTGGGGCCTGTCCATCCAGCCGGGCGGCCTGGACACCGTGCAGAGCTTCTACCCGTTCCTCTACTCCGCCGGCGGATCCGTCGTCGACGAGGACGGCAAGGCGGCCGTGAACTCCGCCGAGGCCGTCAAGGCCCTGGAGAACTACGGCAGTTACTTCGCCAAGGGGCTGAGTGAGAAGTCGGTGCGGCCCGGCTACGACGTGACGAAGGACTTCAACTCCGGAGCCGTGCCGATGTTCTTCGGCGGCCCCTGGATCATGAGCCTGCTCGATGAGAACTACCCCGCCATCAAGGGCAAGTGGGCGGTCGCCGCCGTCCCCGCCGACCAGGCGTCCGTCTCCATGGCGGGCGGCTCCAGCCTGGCGATCTCAGCGGACAGCGACCACAAGGCCGCCGCCCAGGAGTTCGTCCGGTACCTCACCGAAGCGAAGGGCCAGGCCGACTGGTTCGAGCGGACCAAGGACCTGCCGGCCAACACCGCGGCCTGGACGTCGGGCACCCTCGCCGACGACCCCGACCTCAAGGTGTGGCGCACCCAGATGGAGTCGGCCAGAACCACCCCGGCCCAGCCCAGGCTGACCGAGATCACCTCCAAGCTCGACTCCGCCATCGAATCGGTCACCCAGGGCAAGTCCACCGCGAAGGCCGCGCTGGACAAGGCCCAGTCGGAGATCGAAGGGCTCGTGAAGTAACGCCATGTCCCTCACGACAGGACCAGCCGGCGAAAGCACGGCCGCGCAGCAAGGGCGCGGTGCCGCGGGAGCCCGGCCGCCGCGTGCGGCCCGGCCGGGCCGTCGCTCCCTGAGCAGGCACAATCTGCACGGATGGCTGTTCTCCACGCCGTTCCTCGCGCTGTTCGGCGTGTTCATGCTCTTCCCGATCGTCGCGACGCTCGTGATGAGCTTCACCGACTTCGGGGCCCGCAACGTCACCCGGCCGCTGGAGGCGGAGTTCGTCGGCATCGACAACTACACCCGGCTCTTCCAGGACGACACCTTCCGCACCGCCCTGTTCAACACCGGCTACTTCGTGGTCGTCGGAGTACCGCTGACCATCGTGTCCGGCCTGCTCGTCGCGATCCTGCTGAACAACGGCATCGACCGGGCCCGCACCTTCTTCCGGGTCGGCTTCTACGCTCCGGTGGTCACCACCATCGTCGCGGTCGCCGTCGTCTGGCGCTTCGTGCTCGACCCCTCCGACGGCCTTGTCGCCGCGATCGCCTCCCAACTGGGCGTCACCGCACCGGACTTCCTCGGCTCCGAGACCTGGGCCATGCCGTCGCTGATCGCCATGGCCGTATGGCGCAACCTCGGTACCGTCATGGTGCTGTTCATCGCCGGACTCCAGGCGATCCCCGCCGAGGTGCGCGAGGCCGCCCGGCTCGACGGGGCGGGCGCCTTTCAGGAACTGCGCCGCATCACCGTCCCGTTGCTGCGGCCCACCGTGCTGTACGCCACCGTCATCACCACGATCGGCTACCTCAACGTGTTCGAGGAACCCTTCGTGATGACCCAGGGCGGTCCGTCCGATGCGACCCTCACGGTCTCCCTCGACATGTACCGGCAGGGCTTCAACTTCTTCCACATGGGCTACGCGAGCGCCATGGCGTACGTCCTGTTCGTCGTGATCATGGGCATCACGGTGCTTCAGCTCCGACTCCTGAAGGACAACACCCGATGACCGCACCGACGGCAACCGCGCCCGGCCGCCGCCGGCGCCCGGGCCGCACCCGCACCCCGCTGCTGTACGCGATCGCCTCCGCGGGCCTGCTGGTGATGGCCGCGCCCTTCCTGTGGATGGCCCTGTCCGCGTTCAAGACGAAGAAGGACCTCACGGCCAGCCCGCCGGTGTGGCTGCCGACCGAGTGGACGCTGAGCAACTTCGGGGACCTGCTCGACCAGCTCGACATGCCACGGTACTTCATGAACTCGCTGATCGTGGCCGTCCTGGTGACCGTCTGCAATCTGCTGTTCTGCTCGATGCTCGGCTATGCGCTGGCGAAGCTGGACTTCACCGGCCGTTCCAAGGTGTTCGGGGTCGTGCTCGCCGCGCTCATGGTGCCGGGCAACCTGATGATCCTGCCGCTGTACGTCCTGATGAACGGCATGGGGCTCATCGACACCTACGCCGGACTCGTGCTGCCGTTCGCGGCGAGCGCGTTCGGGGTGTTCCTGATGCGGCAGTTCATGCAGTCGGTCCCGGACGAGCTGCTCGAAGCGGCGCGGATCGACGGCGCCGGCGAGTGGTACATCTTCTGGCGCATCGTGCTGCCCCTGGTCAAACCCGCCCTGGCCACCCTGACGATCTTTACCTTCCTCGGTTCCTGGAACAACTTCATCTGGCCGCTGATCGCCACCAACGACCCGGGCAAGTACACGCTGCCCGTGGCGCTCGCCACCTTCGCCAACGATCCCAACCGCACGGTGGGCGGCGGCAACGGCATGCTGATGGCCGGGTCCCTGCTGGTCGTCCTGCCCGTGCTGGTCGTCTTCGCCGTCCTGCAACGGCACTTCACCCAGGGAATCGCCACCGCAGGCCTGAAGTAGCCAGGCCCTCCCGCAGTCTGCGCCCGCCCCGCCCGGCACCGGCCGTACCACGGGGCGATGCCGCAGCCACCCCCACCCACCAGAAAGACAGAAACGGACGATGACGCACACCTCGACCCGCTTCCCCGACGGCTTCCTGTGGGGCGCCTCTACCGCGGCCCACCAGATCGAGGGGAACAACGTCAACAGCGACTGGTGGCGCAAGGAGCACAACCCTGCGGCGCGGATCGCCGAGCCCAGCCTGGACGCCTGCGACAGCTACCACCGCTGGCAGCAGGACATGGATCTGCTCGCCGAACTCGGCTTCACCGACTACCGCTTCAGCATCGAATGGGCCCGCATCGAGCCCGTGCGCGGCAGGTTCTCGCACGCCGAGATCGCCCACTACCGCCGCATGGTCGAGGGCGCCGTGGCCCGCGGTCTGCGCCCCATGGTGACCCTGCACCACTTCACCGTCCCGCAGTGGTTCGAGGACTTCGGCGGCTGGACGGCCGAGGGGGCCGTCGAGTTGTTCGCCCGGTACGTCGAGGGGTGCGCGCCGATCATCGCGGACGGCGTCCGCCATGTGTGCACCATCAACGAACCGAACATGATCGCCGTGATGGCGGGCGCGGCCAAGGCCGGTGACCAGGGCTTCCCGGCCGCGGGCCTGCCCACGCCCGACGAGGAGACCACCCACGCGGTGATCGCCGCCCACCGCGCGGCCGTCAAGGCGGTCCGCTCCGTCAACCCGGACATCCAGGTCGGCTGGACCATCGCCAACCAGGTCTACCAGGCCCTGCCCGGCGCCGAGGAGGTCACTGCCGCCTACCGGAACCCCCGCGAGGACGTCTTCATCGAGGCCGCCCGCGACGACGACTGGATCGGTGTGCAGTCCTACACCCGCACCAGGATCGGCGCCGACGGTCCGATCCCCGCGCCGGACGACGCCGAGCGCACGCTGACCCGGTGGGAGTACTACCCGGCCGCCGTCGGCCACGCCCTGCGCCACACGGCCGAGGTGATCGGCCCCGACGTGCCGCTGATCGTCACCGAGAACGGCATCGCCACCGCCGACGACACCCGCCGCGTCGACTACTACACCGGCGCACTCCACGAGGTCGCCGCCGCGCTGGAGGACGGCCTCGACGTCCGCGGCTACCTCGCCTGGAGCGCCCTCGACAACTACGAATGGGGCTCCTTCCAGGCCACCTTCGGCCTGATCGCGGTGGACCCGGTGACCTTCGAGCGGACCGCCAAGCCGTCCGCCGTATGGCTCGGCGGTCTCGGCCGCACCCGCGAACTGCCGCGCGCCGCGGCCTGACCGCACCCCCAGGACCCGGGAGCCGACGGCCACCTGACACCCGTCGGCTCCCGCTCGCTCGCCCCTTGTCCGTGGGCCGGGCCGCCGGATGTCCGTCGTCGGACACGCACGGCCGCACGCCGCAGCCGTCGACGCGCGCCGGACCGGATGCGGTGGCGCGCGTCGGAGAGCGGGCGCGGGGCACCGGGGCGTCGTCCGGGCGCCGGCGCACCGGCCGTGCGGGGCGGACCGAGTCACCGGCCCGTCCCGCACGGCCCCGGTCGCATCAGTCCTTGCCGGTGCCGGCGCCCTCGGCGGTCTCGGGCACGAGGAGGATCGCCGCGCGGCTGGTGTGCGCGACGGCGTCGCTGACCCGGGGGTTGAACAGGGCTTCGAGCGAACCGCGGTGGTGCGGGCTGAGCACCAGGAGGTCCGCCTGGAACTCCTCGGCGGTGGCGGCGATGGTGGCGGCGATCTGGGTGGTCAGTCCCTCGGCGAGGGCGCCCTCGGCGTCGACGTCCGCGTCGCGCAGGGCGCGGACGGCCTCGTCCAGGACGGCGTTGGCCTCCGTGTCGTCCTCCAGGGGGACGACCGCCGCGAGCGTGGCCGTGGACGGGGCGACGTGCAGGACCTTGACCTTGGCACCGGTCAGCCGGGCCATGTCACCGGCGAGCCGGACGACGGCGTGCCGGGCGGGGCTGGAGTCGACGGCGACAAGGATGCGGTGGAACATGGATCTCTCTTTTCCTCTTCCGACCACCTGATGGCGTGATCGATCATGCGCCTCAACAACGGGACGGCCCGGAAGTGTTCCGCCCGGCCGGGAGGTTTCCCCGATCTTGGCCCGGGATTCACCTCGTCCGGAATCCCCCCGCGGGCCCCTCGATCAGCAGTCTCGCCGCCTGGGTGCGATCCGCCGAGGGGCCCGTCTCCAGCAGTACCTCGCCCGGCTCCACGACCGGCTCCTGGTGCCGGTCCAGCGAGGCCAGGGTGTCGGCGTCCACGGTGAAGACGGCCTCCGCGCTCGCACCCGGGGGCAGGTCGAGCGGGACGAAGCCGCGCAGTTCCCGGGTGCGCGGCCACGACGTGCCGCCCGACACCCGGCGCACATACAGCTGGACCGTCTCACGCACCGCACGGGGGCCGGTGTTGCGGACGGTGACCCGGCAGCTGAGCTTCGGGTCGTCCGCGCTCACGCGGTCGCGGGACAGCCGGGGCGGGCCGTGCACGAGCGTGGTGTACGACAGGCCGTGGCCGAACGGATGGGCGGCGCTCGCCGGCTGGTCGACGTATCCGCGGTAGCCGTGGTCCTTGCCGTTGTAGAACACGGGCAGGTGTGCCGCCGAGCGCGGGACGGAGACCGGGAGGCGGCCCCGCGGCTCGGCACGGCCGAACAGCACGTCGGCCACGGCCCGCCCGCCCCACGGCCCCGGATACCAGGCGCTGAGCACGGCCGTCGCCGTACCCGGGTGCGCCGGCAGGGCGTGCGGACGGCCCTGGACGAGCAGCACGATGGTCGGCACACCGGTCGCCGCCACCGCCTCCCACAGTGCCGACTGCCCCTCGGGAAGCGACAGATCGGCCAGGTCGACGCCCTCCCCGCAGGTCATCCCGGACGGCGGCCCCGCGGTCACGAGCGCCGCCCCGTTGGAGTCGAACACGGTGTCCCCGGAGCGCGCGCTCGATCCGCCGAGGACCAGTACGGCGACATCGCAGGAGGCCGCAAGCCGGGCCGCCCCGGGCACCCCGGAGACATCCCCGCCCACCAGGTCGCAGCCCCGGGCATGCACCACCTCGGCGTCGCAGGCCGCCGCGCGGATGCCGTCCAGGACGGTGATGCCGACGCCGGGACGCTGCGGTGCCGTGTAGTCGCCGATCTGCTGGGCGACGGAGTCGGCGTTCGGCCCCAGCACCGCGATCCGGGACACCGCCGGGGACAGCGGCAGCACATCGCCCTCATGTGTCAGCAGCGTGATCGAGGCGCGGGCCACCCGTTCGCTCAGCTCGACCGGATCGGGACCGCCCGGGTCCGGGTGCACAGCAGGGGTGCGCGGGCGGTCGAAGAGACCCAGGCGGAACTTCAGGGTCAACACCCGGGCCACGGCGGCGTCCAGCGCCCGCTCGTCGACAAGGCCCCGCTCGACCGCCTCCCCGAGCCGGGGAAAACACGCGTCCCACAGGCTCAGGTCGCAGCCCGCGTCGAGGGCCAGCGCGCCCGCCGCCACCGGATCGCCGGTGAGCCGGACCAGCCGGTCCACCGCGCCGCCGTCCGCCATCACGATGCCGTCAAAACCCCACCGCCCCCGCAGCAGCCCCGACAACAGGCCGCGGTTGGCGACACACGGCAGGCCGTCGAACTCGTTGTACGCCGCCATCACACCGGCCGCCCCGGCCCGTACGCCCGCCCGCGCCGCCGCGAGATGGATCTCGTGCAGTTCGCGGACGCCGAGTTCGGTGGCGGCGCTGTTGCGCCCGCCGACGGTGGCGCCCTGGCCCGCGAAGTGCTTCAGGACGACGGCTACCCCGGCCCGGTCCGCGCCCTCGACCAGCGCCTCGGTCAGCCGCGCCGCCAGATACGGGTCCTCCCCGAAGCACTCCTCGGCCCGCCCCCAGCGGGGGTCGCGGAGCATGTCCAGCGCCGACACCAGGGCCACATGCCCGCCGCGGGCCCGCAGTTCGGCGGCGGCGGCCTCGCTGGCCTCGGCGTACAGCTGTGGGTCCCAGGTCGCGCCGACCGCCAGGTTCACCGGCAGGACCGTGCCGTCCAGGGCCTGGTGACCGTGCGGCATCTCCTCCACCAGCAGGACCGGAATGCCCAGCCTGCTGTGCTCGACCACATACCGCTGCACCATGTCGCAGACCCGGGCGCCGTCCGCCGCCTCGATGCCCGAGCGGAAGCCGACCCCGGACCAGGCGTCGGCCCGCTGCAGCCCGTACAGCGCGCCCATCCCGCCGAAGGCGGCGACCTCCGCCTCGAACGCCTCGGTCAGCCGGTGCCCGCCGTCCGCGCGCTCGTAGGCGTGCCAGCCGTACATGCGCTGGTTGACCTGCCCGACCTTCTCCGTCAGCGTCATCCGGGACAGCAGGTCATGCACCCGTTCCGGCACCGGCGCCGCGGGATCCCGGTAGCGCGCGCCCGGACCCACGACGCCCGGCCCGGCCGCGCCCGTCTCTGCCGCGTTCACCGCAGCTCCAGGACCGCGACGCCGTACGGCTCCAGCGTGACCTCGGTGACCGGCGCGCCCGAGGCCGGCACATGCAGCGTGCCGTCGCTGACCGGAGTCACCCGCAGCGTCGTGGGGCACTGGCTCACCAGCCAGACGAAGCGCCGGCCGTCCGCGTGCACCAGCAGGTCCGCCGCGACGCGCGGATCGTCCACCGTCACCGGCCGGCGCACCCCGGCGACCTCCGCGAGCGCGGCGTACAACCGGTGCGTCCGATCCGGGTTGGCGCCCGGGGTGCGGGCGGCCATGTGCTCCAGCGGGTAGGTGGCGAGCACGGTACGGCCCGCGCCGGTCTCGCTCACCAGCAGCGCCGGACGGCCCCGCCCGTCGACCGCGACCACCCGGCCCTCCTTGGGGACCACCGGCAGATAGGCGCGGCTGTCCGCGTTGCCTGCGACCGGGAAGCGCAGCACCTCACCCGCGCGCAGAGAGCCGAAGTCCTCGGTGAACGTCATCTCCAGCACGTCGTCCTCGATCGGCTCGGCGACGCCGTAGGACAACTGCAGCTCCACCCCGAACAGGCCGTCCAGGTCGTCGAACCAGGGGCCGCGGGTGGCGGGGTGCTCGCCCGAGCAGAACGACAGATAGACGGTGGCGCCCGCCTCGGCCCTGCGCCACAGTTCCCGGCGGGTGCGGGAGGTGAGCTGGCGGGTGGCCGGCAGCAGATACAGGGCGGCCTCGCCGGGCAGCCCGTCGACCTCCCGGGTCAGGGCCACCGGCAGGTCGGCGGCCCGCGCGCTGACGTAACCCTGGTGCAGGGACGTGAAGATGAGCGGCCGGTCGGCGGGCCTGCTGTAGGGGTATCCGCGCTCCAGGAACGCCGGCACCACCAGCGCGGCGTCGGCGTCCGCCCGGGCGCAGCGGGCGAAGTCTACGCTGCGCAGCACCTCGGCGAAGGCGGCGAGTTCGCGCAGCGGCTCCTTCGGCGCGCCCGTGCCGTCGGTGATCCCGAAGTGCATCTCGAAGGGGTGGTGGTCGTACGGGGACCGGTCCCACAGGTCGTCGTAGTCGGTGTTGTTCCAGGCGATCCAGCCGGTGGCGCCGCCGAGCAGCGAGTTGTGCAGGGTCTGGCGGTAGTAGATCCCGGCGTTGCGCGCCGAGACGGTGTCGGTGGACAGTCCGAACTCCTCCAGCACGACGGGCTGTCCCGTGACGGAGGCGAGTTCGCACTCGAAGGCGGCCCGGTAGTGCTGCCGGGTCCGGTCGGTGTCGGAGCGGTAGACGTGCGGGCCGACGAAGTCGACGTACTCGGCGGTCTCGCGCAGCGAGAAGCCGTTGTCGTGGCCGGTCACCTCGATGCCCCAGGCCCCGTCCCCGAGCGACACCGGCTGGGTGCCGCCCGCGGCGCGCACCGCGTTGCACATCGCCTGGGCCCACGCCGTGACCACGTCGGAGGACGGCGGGTCCACCTGGTAGATGCGGCCGTATCCGGGCATCTCGTTGGTGATCAGCCAGCCGGTGACCGCCGGATGGTCCTTGAAGCGGCGGGTCATCTGCGACACGAACCAGGCCTGGCGGCCCACCATCCACACGTCCTCGTACAGGTCCCGGCCGCCGCGCCAGGCCGGGTCCCAGTTCTCGCCGGACATGTGGCCGACGATGAACGTGGGCACCGTGCCCATGCCGGTCTCCTGGTGCGCGTCCAGGAAGTCCCGGAAGTGCGCGCACAGCGACTCGTCGATCCGGTGCGGCTCGGGGTGGAAGTCGGGCCAGTAGAAGAAGGACCGGGTCATCGTCAGACCGTTCTCGCGCAGGACCCGTAGTTCCTCGCGGACGGTCTTCGGGTCGTAGTCCCGCCACATCAGGGGGCCGCCGGTACGCGACCAGAAGTTGGCGCCGAGCCAGGGCAGCACGGCGGGGTGGTGGGAGAGCTGGGCGCTGTGGCGTCGCATGGTCCTTCTCGGGTCGGTGCGGGTGCGGGGGGTGAGGGACTTTCGGGGGCGAACAGAAAACACCGGAAAAACACAGGAAAACATAGGAAAAATACAGAAAAGAGGGCATAAGGGAACGGCAGGGGCTAGGGCAGATCCGGGGCCGGTCCGGTGGACTCGCGGACCACCAGGCGCGGCCTGTCGCCCAGCGGCAGCTCCACGACCTCCTCGCCGCACAGGGCGAGCAGCAGCCGGGCCGCGGCGGCGCCGACGCGCTGCACCTGCTGGTCGACGGTGGTGAGCCGGGGGTGCAGCCAGCGGCCGAGCGGCAGATTGTCGTAGCCGACCACGGACAGGTCCCGCGGCACGCCGAACCCGGCGCGCTGCGCGGTGCCGATGCCGCACACGGCCATGGAGTCGTTCGCGTACACGATCGCCGTGGGACGGCCCTCGGCGTCCAGCAGTGCCTCGGTCGCGCCGACCGCCGACCGCTCGGTGAAGTCGGTGTGCAGCACGGCGAACGGCCGCAGTCTGGCCGCCTTCAGGGCCGTCTCGAACGACTGCCGGCGCAGCCGGGTGTGCTGCAGTTCCGCCGGGCCCGCCACATAGGCGATCCGGCGATGGCCGAGGCCGACCAGGTGCTCCACCACCTCCCGGACCCCGGCGCCCTGCTGTCCGAGGCCGACACGCGGTACGCCGGTGGATCCGTCCGGCGCGCCGAGCAGCACCGCGGGCAGCCCGAGCCGGGCCAGCAGGGCGGGCCGGGAGTCGTCGGCGCGTGCGTCGGTCAGCACGGCGCCGTCCACCCGCCCCTCGGCGGCGAACCGTTCGTACAGGGCGTTCTCCTCGCGCGGATCGGTGACCAGATGCAGCACCAGGCCGTAGCCGCGCGGCGCCAGTTCGCCCTCTATGCCGGTGATCAGCTCGCTGAAGTGCGGGTCGGCACCCAGGACGTCGGTGGGCCGCCGCACGACCAGCGCGAGCGCACGGGTGCGGGCGCTGCGCAGGGCCGCCGCGGGCACACTGGGGGACCAGCCGAGTTCCACGGCCGCCTCCAGGATGCGCCGCCGGGTGGCCTGCGACAGCCGCCCCTTGTCGTTGAACGCCTGCGAGACCGCGGCGGTCGACACCCCGGCCGCCGCGGCCACCGCCTTGATGGTGGGCCGCCGGCCCGCCTTGCGCGCCGCCTCCTCGCTCACAGCTTGACCGCCCCGTTGACCAGGGCCTGCTGCATCCGCTTCTGGAGGACCGTGTACACCACCCACACCGGGACGAGGGTGAGGACGGTGCCCGCGGTCAGCACGCCGTAGTCCGTGCCGGTGATCGACTTCAGGGTGGGCAGGGCGACTTGAACGGTACGCTGCGCCGGGTCAGGGCCGATGATGACCAGCGAGTACAGATACTCGTTCCAGAACGTCAGGAAGTTCAGCAGCAGCACGGTCGCGATGCCGGGCAGGCACATCGGCGTGTACACGTGCCGCAGCACCGCGTAGGTCGACGCCCCGTCGATCCGGGCGGCCTCCTCCATCTCCCGCGGGATGGTCCGCATGAACTGCACGAGGATCACCACGGAGAGCGGCATCGCGGTGGCCGGCAGGAACAGCACCATGAAGGTGCGGGTGTGGAAGAGTCCGGTCGCCGCCGCCAGCAGGAAGGTGGGGAACAGGGCGGCGAAGGTGGGGATGAGGAATCCGAGCGAGAACACCTTCTCGATCACCGAGGCCCACCGGCTTGTCGACCGGGCCAGCGCGAAGGCGGCGGGCACGGCGAGCAGCAGGGTCAGCGCCAGCGAAAGGACCGTCACCAGGGCCGAGTTGACGACGGCGAGCCCGAGGTCGGCGCTGCTGAACGCCGTGCTGAAGTTCCCGAAGGAGAACGACGAGGGCAGCGCGAAGGGGCGGCCGAAGATCTCGTCGTTGGTCTTGAACGCGGACACGACGAAGTAGTACAGCGGCACGACGAGCAGCACCGCGTACGTCCACACCAGCACATGGGCCGGGAGCCAGCGTTTGCCGAGCTTCATGGTGGCTGCTCCGATCAGTAGGTCTGCCGGAAGGCGCGGCGGATGCCGAGCAGCCCGACGAGTCCGGCGAGGAAGAGGATGACGCCGACGGTCTGGCTGTAGCCGAGGTCGGCGGCGATGAACGCCTTCTGGTAGACGAGGAACGACAGGGTGGTCGAGGAGGTGCCGGGGCCGCCCTGTGTCAGCAGCAGCACGTGCTGGGCGGAGCCGAACAGCGTCCACAGGAACTGAAGCATCGTCACCACGCCGACGTAGTCCCGGATCACCGGGAAGTGGACCGCCCACATGGTCCGCCAGTGCCCGGCCCCGTCCAGCTGCGCCGCCTCACCCAGCTCGTCCGGCACGCTGTTCAGCCGCGCCGCGAACAGCACCGCCGTGAACCCGATCCCGCCCCAGACGTCCAGCGCGATCAGACAGGCCAGCGCCGTCGAGGGGGACGCCAGCCAGGCATCGGTGACCGAGCCGAGCCCCACCCCCTTGAGGACGCCGTTGAGCAGCCCGTCCGGCGACAGCGCGGCGTAGAACACCATCGCCTTCGCGGGTGTCGAGATCAGCCCCGGGACGAACAGCAGATACCGGATGATCCGGTGGCCCGGCGGGCGCTGCGCCACGTAGTAGCCGAGCATGTACGCGCAGGCGATCATCACGGGCAGGGCGACGGCCAGTTGGACCGCGGTGTTGCGCGTCGCGTCCCAGAACACCGGGTCGGCAAGGACCGTGCGCACGTTGCCGAGACCCGCGAACGACACCGGTTGCAGCATGCCCGGCCAGTGCAGGGCAGCGATCACGAAGATGGCGAGCATCGGCCCGACCATGAACACCAGGTACCAGGCCAGGGCCGGCACGGCGAGGACGGTGCCGCCCTGCCGCGGGCCGCCGCGGCCCGTGCGGGGGGAGGGCGGGGCGGTGCGGCGGGCCGCGGCGGTGCCCGGTGGTGACGTCAGCGTCGTCATGCGAGGACTCCCGTGGACGGGGGCTTGGGGAACGGGGGAGCGGGCCGGCGGCTCATGCGGACCGGTACGCGGCTTCGAGCAGGGCGCGGACCTCGGCCGCGCCGGTGCCCCGCGTGAAGGCGGTGCTGGTGGCGGTGATCAGCGGCTGGGTGGCGGCGGGCGGCACATACACGTCGGGCAGCAGGACCTGGCCGACGTCCCCGCCGAGCCGCTGGGCCGCGGCGACCAGCGGGAAGCCGGTGCTGACGGTGTCCGTGCGCACGGCCATGTCCCGGCCGCTCTCCGTGACGAACCGGGAGACGGTGTCCGGGCGGTACATGAAGCGCAGGAACTTCTCGACGTGCCCGATCTTGCGCACGCCGTTCGGACTGATCCAGAACCCGATGAGGGTGAAGGCCCGGATGACGGTCGGCCTCTCGTGCGCGGCACCGGGGCCCAGCGGCCAGCCGCCCACCTCGGTGTGCCGGGCCACCTCCTCGGGCACCTTCGCCAGCGCCGACGACATCGCCGACTGGATCGCCGCGGCCTCGGTGTTGAACTGCGTCGTCATCGAGTCGGAGGTCAGACCCTGTGCCTTGTCCGCGAACACGCCGGCGTCGCGCAGCGCCACGAAGTAGTCGATGCCCTCGCGCACCGCACGGCCGCCGAAGTCCCCGGTCGAGTAGACGTGCCGGGCCTCGTCCTCGGTGAGGTACGTCTGGATGATCTGCGCGAGCAGCTTCTGCCCGGTCCAGTCGTTGCCGCCGACGGTGACGGGGACGATGCCCTTGGCGCGCAGCTTGCGGGCGGCGGCGATGAGCTGGTCGCCCGTGGTGGGTACGGCATCGACGCCGGCCCGGTCCAGCAGCGCCCGGTTGTAGGCGACCGGCCAGTTGGTGGCGAAGTACGGGAAGGCCCGCACCCGCCCGCGGGCATCGGTCCACGCCGCCAGCGCGGCGGGCAGCACCCGCTCGCGCAGCCCCCACTCATCGAGGTACGGGCGGACATCGACCGTGGCGTCCACGTCCGTCCAGGCCAGCGTCTTGTCGTAGAGGTTGACCATGACGACGTCGGCTTCCTTGCGGGCCAGGCGCGAGGTCTCGTAGACCTGGCCCAGGTCGTCGCCGTTGATCAGGTTCTTCACCTTCAGGCCCGGGTTCTCCTTGCGGAACCGGTCCAGCGCGGAGAGATAGGTGGGGGAGCCCGGAGCCGTCGTACCCAGCTGGGTGTGGACGACCAGGGTGTCCGGATCGGAGTCCGCCGCGGCCAGCGACGAGCAGCCGGCGAGGGCGGGCAGGGCGGCCGCGGCGAGGCCGGAGCCGGCGGCGAGAAGGCCGCGCCGAGTCAGCAAGGAGCGCACAGCGGGATGTCTCCAACCAGACGGTTAATGATTGGTTAATCGATGTACCTCGGGAGGTGCGAGGACATTAGGAGGCCCGCCGCCCCAGGTCAACCCCTTGACACGCGGAATGTCGCGGGTCGCGGAGCCCGCGGTGGCCACCGCGGACGCCGGCCCGCGCGTTGCGCCGTGCGGATGCCCGTGTGCCGACGTACCGTCACGGGCCGCCCTACGATGGCGGCATGGCTCTCGCCCTGTTCGCCGGTGTCCCGGTCAACGATCATGCGGCGGCGCTGGATTGGTACGAGCGGCTGTTCGGCACCCCGCCGACGTTCGCGGCGAGCGACACCGAGTCGGTGTGGCAGCTCGCCGAGCACCGGTTCGTGTACGTCGAGCAGCAACCCGGGCGCGCGGGTCACGCCCTGCACACCGTCCTGGTGGACGATTTCGACGCCCGGATCGCCGCGATCGCCGCACGCGGACTGCGGCCCGTGCAGCGGACGACCTACCCGAACGGGATGCGCAAGGCCGTTTACCGGGATCCGGACGGAAACGAGATCTCGATCGGCGGCGCTCCGCCGCAGTGAACCGGCGTCGCCGTGGCCGACGACCCGCGGCGGGGCCCGCGCGGCGGCACGGACCTCGGCGGGTGCGTCGACCGGACGGCCACCGAACTGCGCGGGGCCGGCTTCGCGCAGGGCACCGGCAGTGTGCACATCGAGGGGACGCCGACGCTCGACACCGTGAAGGCGCGCCGCGTCGCCGGCATCGAACTGTCGGCGCTCAGCGGCGCCGCACACCTGGTCGCGCTTGAGGCCGAGAGCATCGGACAGCGCCGTGCACCGCAGAGCGCACACCGCATGGCCGCGCCGGCTCGACGAGGACTCGCCCCGAACGGCGGACGAGCGCACCGGCCCGTTTGCCGCTCGCCGCGTCCGTGCGGCGATGTGTCCGGGCCCGCGAGCCGCCGAGGGTCAGCTACCGTGCCGCCGCACCAGGAGGTCGGCGACCACCGGCCGGTGGTCCGACGCCTCGGTCGCGACCTCGTGCGCGCCGGTCACGGTGACCCCGGGCGAGACGGTCACCAGGTCGATGCGGGAGACCGGGTCGATCGCCGGGTACGTCCTGCCGCCGTTCGGGGCCGCGTCCGCCAGCGGCCCCCACAGCTTCGCCAACTCGGGTGCGCCGGCCTCGGCGTTGAAGTCACCGACGAGGACCTTCGGCCCCGAGTCCGCGGCGAGGATGCCGAGCATGTCGTCCACCTGGGCCCGCCGGACCGAGGGGTCCGTGCGGTAGTCCAGGTGGGTCGAGTAGAAGTGCACGAGGGTGCCGCGGGCCCGGACCGTCACCTCGGCGAAGCCGGGCGCGGGGGCGGGCACGGGATCGGGGGCCTGGGTGGACAGCCGGGTGATCTCGTGGTTCTCGGCGGCGGCCACCGGAAGGCGGCTGAGCACCGCCACCCCGTACTGCCGCCGCTCGGCGTGCTCCGGGGCGGGCGGCAGGTCGTAGATCGGAGCGAAGAAGACCCGCATGTCCAGCCGTTCGGCGAGTTCCCTCGCCTCGTCGGCGAAGCCGCTGCGGGCACCCCAGTGCACGTCGACCTCCTGGAGGCCGATCACGTCGGCGTGCAGGTCGCGGATCGCCGCCGCGGTGCGGTCGAGGTCGAAGACCTCGTCCTGCCCGGCTCCGGCGTGGATGTTGTACGTGGCCACGCGCAGCGGCACGGCAGCCGCGGCCGGCCGGTCCGCCGATGCCGCGCCGGGCGATGCCGCGCCGAGCGTGGCCGCGGCGCCGAGCAGGGCGGCGAGCAGGGCGCGACGGGTGGACCGTCGGGTGCTGCGATTCACACAAACCTCCGGATCTGAGTGCGGTGGGCCCGCGGCGAACGAGGTGCGCGCTGTCCGGGGCGAGCGGGGGCGAGTATGCCCCGGGACACGGCCGGCCGTGGCGCAGGCCGGCGTTCTGGGTGCGGATCGCCCTCGCGGGGTGGGGGAGCCCGTGGCGATCAGTCACCGTAGGCAGCGGCCGTGAACCCCGCGCTCCCGCCCGATGACGGTTCGCGGACAACTGGGTTCCGCGGTCCTCGCCCACCGCGACGGCCGCCGCTCAGTGCACCGCCGTGGGCTTGCTCAACCCGGCCGCCGGATCGAGGCCCGGAGGGCACGGCGCTGAGACGGCGCGCTGAAGGGGCGCGGGGAACCGCGCGCTCAGCGCGGGCGTGCGGGTCGTAGGGGTGCGGGGCGGGGCGGCGCCGGGGCGGCGGGCGGGTGCCCGGCCGCCGCCGCGCGGTCCTGGTCATGACCTTGTTCATGGGGTCCCCGTTCGGCGGCGGGCCCGCACCCGACGGACACGAAGGGGAACGCGGTGCCGGGCCGCGGCGACGCTTCGAGGCTCAGCCCCTCGCGGCGCAGGGGCACTCGGCCGACGAGGTCGCCCCGCCCGGGTTCCGTCGCCTGGGCGGCGCAGCACCCGCGGGTCTGCGGCTGCTGGTCCGCCGACCGGGGGGTGAGGCGTCACGGGGTGAGGACGACCTTTCCGGCGACGGTGCCGGACTCGGCCAGCCGCATGGCCTCGGCGACCCGGGCGAGCGGCAGTTCGGCCGCGATCTGCGGGGTGATGTCGCCGCGTCGCAGGGCGGCGAAGACCTCGGTCAGGTCGGCGCGCAGCCGGGCCCGGAACCGGTCCTTGGCCAGCGCCCGCCCGGCCCAGACGTTGAAGAAGCAGGCGCGGCGGCGGTTGGGCAGGGCGTTCCACAGCCACACCCGGCCGAGCAGCTTGAGCACCGGCAACTGCTGGGACCCCGCGTCGTCACGGGTGGCGGCGGTGCCGTAGGAGACGAGCGTGCCGCCGGGCGCGAGCAGCCGCCAGGAGCCGACGATGCCGGGGCCGCCGACGTGGTCGAAGACGGCGTCCACCCCGCCGGGGGCCAGCACGCGGACCTGCGCGGCGACGTTCCCGGAGCGGTAGTCGACGGGTGTGACGCCGCGTGCCCGCAGGGCGTCGTGGTGGCGTGCGGACGCCGTGCCGATCACCCGCACGCCCGCGGCCTGGGCGAGTTGCACCAGGACCGTGCCGACGCCGCCGTTGGCGCCGTGCACCAGCACGGTCTCCCCGGCGCGGACGCGGGCCTTGCGGTGCAGCATCTGCCAGGCGGTGATCCCGTTGACCACCAGTGTCTCGGCCTCCGCCGCACCGACGCCGTCGGGCACCGGCACCACGTCCGCGGCGTCGACGAGCACATGGCTCGCCCAGCCGCCCACCTTGACCAGCGCGGCCACCCGGGTGCCGGCCAGCCCCCGCCCGACCCCCTCGCCGGCCGCCTCCACGGTGCCGACCAGGTCGTAGCCGGGCACGAAGGGGAACGGGGGCTGGTCGTAGTACCGGCCACGGCGCATCTGCTGCTCGGCGAAGGAGACCCCGGTCGCCTCCATCCGGAGCAGCACCTGGCCCGCGCCGGGTGCCGGGACCGCGCCGTGCCGGATCCGCAGCTCCTCCGGCTCCACCTTGCCCGGCAGGACGACCTCTGTGAGCTGTTCGCCGTTCATGACGACCTCCGTCGCTTGAGTAAGTTGCTTTCGTGTTCGTTAGAGGTTCTAACGCAACGGCCCGAGGGGCGTCAACCGGGTCCGTGATAGCTTCTAACTGAATCTTCGGTATGTAGCTCTACGGCGTGGAGGGGTGGCAGATCATGGCGGAAACGGGCACGAAGACCCCGCGCGAGCGCTATCGCGCCCAGGTGCGCGGGGAGATCAAGGAGCGGGCGTGGGAGCAGATCGCCGCCGCGGGCGCGTCCGCTCTCTCACTCAACGCGATCGCCAAGCGGATGGGGATGAGCGGCCCGGCGCTCTACCGCTACTTCGCCGGCCGTGACGAGCTGATCACCGAACTGATCAGGGACGCGTACCGCAGCCTGGCCGACACCTTCGGCGGGGTCGCGCGGTCCGCATCCGGCGCCGACCCGGCGGCGCTGGCGCACACCCTGCGCGACTGGGCCCTGGCCGACCCCCAGCGGTACTTCCTCATCTACGGCACCCCCGTGCCGGGCTACCACGCGCCCGACGACATCACCGCGATCGCGTCCGAGATCATGACGTTCCTGCTCGACGCCTGCGCCGAACTGCCCTCGGAGGACCGGGCGAGCCCGTTCGACCGCCACATCGAAGAACACCGCCGGTGGGCGGACGGCCACCCCGCCCCGCCTGCGGCCCTGCACCGGGCCCTGTCCTTCTGGACCCGGCTGCACGGCCTGCTGTCCCTCGAACTGGCCGGGCACTTCACCGGCATGCGCTTCGACCCCGCGCAGCTGTACGCCGCCGAACTGGACGATCTGCTGGCACGCTGACTCCGCCAGAGCCCCGGCGGCACCCGTCCGGCATCGCTACGGCTTGCGGGCCACCGCCCCGTACAGGGCGATGTCGCGGTCGTCGGCGACCGGGTCGCGCGCCGCGTCCGGACGCCGTCGGTGCACCTGCAATGGGCCGGGCGCCGCCAGGTCGAGGCCGTCGAAGAACGGCAGGTTGGGCGAGGTGGGGATGCCGGTGCGGATGTCGAGGCGGCTCAGCTCCAGCATGCCGGGAGGGTCGCTGCCGCGTATGTCAGAGGGTCTTTCGCAGGTCGGTGAGCAGCGCCTCGGTCCGGCGGGCCGAGGCGGCCTGCGCACCGAGGCGGTCCAGGGCCTCACGGTGCGCGACGACGTCCTCGCGCCTGTCGAGGCTGGCGGAGCCGGTCAGACCGAAGCGCCAGACGATGTCCGGCAGTTCCCGGGCCCGGAACCGGAAGAGATGAAACGCGCCGGCGTGCATCGCGGGATGCGGTCCGTTCTGGAACGGCATGATCTGCACGGTCACATGCGGCAGCCGGTTCACCTCGATCAGGCGGTCGACCTGGGCGCGCATGACGGCCGGTCCGCCCACCGGCCAGCGCAAGACCGTCTCGTCCATGATCACCCACAGCCGCGGGGGTGCCTCGCGGGTCAGGATCTCCTGGCGGCGCAGACACATCACGACCCTCCGCTCGGTCGCCTCCTCCGGGGCGTGCGGGGTGTCGGAACGGGCGAGTGCCCGCGCATAGTCGGCGGTCTGGAACAGCGGATGGACGAACTGCGCCTCATAGCCGCGGATCTGCTGCGCCGCCTGCTCCAGGCTCAGATACGAGGGCAGCCACTCCGGAAGGACATCCCGGAACTCGTGCCACCAGCCGTGCACGTTGGCCCGGCGCACCGAACTCAGGAATTCGTCGATTTCCTGCTGGTCCGTCACACCGTAGGTGCGCAGCAGTTTCTCGGTCTCCGCGAGACGGAGCCTCGCCACCTTCGCCGCCTCCATGCGGCGGATCGTCGAATGGCTCACCCCGATCGCGGCGCCGGCCTCCTCGAAGCTCAGACCGGCCCGGCAGCGCAACTCCTCCAGTTGCTTTCCGAGGATCATCCGCAGTACGGAGGGCGCTCCGCCCCAGTCGGTTGCCGAGGTCATGCGATTCCCCTCAGGGACATACTCCAAGCAGTGCGATCAATCCTTACTCCAGTAAAGCACGCCCTGTCATTTTGAAATGTGCAGATTGCTGGTTGCACAAATGATCCTCCGGTGCGACGCTGGTTGGGAAAGACATGACCGCAGACGGCCGGGCCCGGCGAGACACCTCGTCGGTCGCGCGTCGACAACCGACGCGACACGGACCTGCCCGACCACGGCGCAGCCAGGCGAAGGGCGTACCGCAATGGCCTTGCTCCCTCTCCCGCATCCGGCCATGGGGTGTGCGGCTCAAGGGCCGGCCCCCCGTTCCGAGGAGTTCGGTCTGCCGGCCGGGGCGGCCTGTGTCGCGCAGGCCCGCTGTCTCGTCGGCACCCTGCTGGCCGGGTGGGGCCTCGCCGACGAGCCGGCCGACGACGCGATCCTGGTCCTGTCGGAACTCGTCACCAATGCGATCGCCCACTCCGGCGGCAGCCGGATCACCTGCCGGGTGCATGTGCGCGGCGAGCGGGTGCGGATCGAGGTGGAGGACGAGCGGCGCGCCGCGAGCGTCCCCGCGGTGCGTGAGCCGGACGAGGACGACCAGGGCGGGCGCGGCCTGCTGCTGGTGAGCAGGCTCAGCGACGCCTGGGGCGTGGGCGAGGCGGCCGACGGCAAGGGCCGTGTCGTCTGGGCGGACCTGGAATGCGGCGCAGAGGAGGCTCAGGACTGAGCGCGGCGCCGCAGGCGGGGAACGGGGAAGAGAAGAGCGCGGTGCACGGGCAGGGGTCGCTGTTGCCGTGGCCGGATCAGGTGCCCGTGTCCCCGTGGAAACGCCGGATGCGCGGGCCGTGGCTGCCGCGGGCGGCTCGGGCTGCGGTGAGGGGCCGGCACACGGGTGTGTCGCCGAGGTCGTGCTCCTGTTGGGCGTGCGAAGTCCGGTGGCCCGGCGCGGGCCGCGGCCCGGACCAGGTGTGCGCGGCAGGCTGTCGGTGCGGCGCCGGCCGGATCAGGTGTCCGCGGTGCTCCGCGAAGGGCCGGATGCCCAGGGGGTCGTGCTCCCGTCGGGCGTGCGGGGCTCGGCTGTTCACACGTCACGTTCGGTGCTGTCGTACCCGGGTGGCGAACCGTAGTGCCACCTCGCGCCAGGTCCGGGCGGTGGCCGGATCCCGCTCGGCGGCCACCCGGTGCAGCTCCGCCCGGTCCATGCCGTGGCGCCGCAGCCGTTCCTCGGACCACCGCCGTATCCGCTCCGGACCGGCCTCCGGGTGGAACTGCACGCCCCATGCCGCCTCGCCCACACGGAACGCCTGATACGGGCAGCGCTCGCTGCCGGCCAGCCAGTGCGCCCCGGCCGGCAGCGCCACGATCGCGGCCACATGGTTCTCCAGCGCGCTCGGATGCTCGGGCAGCCCCTGGAACAGCGGGTCCCGCCCCGCCTCCGGCCGCATCGTCAGCACCGTGCTGCCGAACTCGGGCGCACCGTGCTCCCCGGCCACCCGCCCGCCCGCCACCTGCGCGAGCATCTGGCCGCCGAGGCAGATCCCGAAGACGGGCACCCCGTCCGCGAGCGCCTGCCGCATCAGCTCGCGGGTCGCCGCCAGCCACGGTGCCCGCTCGTCGTCGTCCGGGAGACACCCGCCGCCCAGCACCAGCAGCGCCGAGTGCGCCAGCCTGCGCGGCACCGGCGCACCGGCGTCCGCGCGCACCGTCTCGACCTCGACCCCGCCCTGAGACAGCCACCGCCCCCAGCGCCCGGGCCCCGAGTCCGCACTGCTGCGCACCGCCAGCACCGTGGCCGTCCTGCCCATGACCGCCGCCCCTCTCCGGCCGCCGCCGGTCCCCTCGATCGCCCGGATCCGCCCAGTTCATTGTCACCCCGGACATGGCCGCACGGACGAGGCCGCGGGCCGCGGCGTGGACCCGCCCCCATGCGTTCTGGCGGGTCCGACGGTGTGCCAGACTTCGGTGATCGCCAGTGCTCACTGGACCACCTGAGCGACGGAGTCCGTCATGACGACCGGCACCCCCGGCCCCCGCAAGATCGACACGAGCAAGGCACACCCCGCGAGGGTCTACGACTGGCTGTTGGGAGGCAAGGACAACTACCCCGTGGACGAGGCGGTGGGGGAGAAGCTGCCGCCCGAGGCCCGTGACGCCGCCCGGCAGAACCGGGAGTTCATGCGCCGCGCGGCGGCCTGGCTCGCCGAGCAGGGCATCGACCAGTTCCTCGACATAGGCACCGGCATTCCCACGGAGCCGAACCTGCACCAGATCGTCCAGCGGGTCCTGCCGACCGCGAAGGTCGTCTACACGGACAACGACCCGATCGTGCTGGCGCACGCGGAGGCGCTGCTGGTCAGCCGTCCCGAGGGCGTCACCGACTACATCGAGGCGGACGTGCGCAGGCCCGAGGAGATCATCGAACACGCCCGGGGCGTACTCGACTTCGAGCGCCCCATCGCCATGTCGCTGATCGCGCTGATGCACTTCGTCCCCGACGACCAGGACCCGTACGGCATCGTGCGCAATCTGCTCGACGCGCTCCCCTCGGGCAGTTACCTGGTCCTCTCGCACGCCTCCTCGGACATCTTCGAGGAGCAGTCCCGGCGGGTGACGGCCGAGTACGCCAAGGGCGGCATCCGGCTCGGTTTCCGCACCCGCGCGGAGGTCGTTCGCTTCTTCGACGGCCTGGACCTCGTGGAGCCGGGGGTGGTGACGGCCTCCGAGTGGTTCCGGTCGACGCCGCCCGCGCCCGAGGAGAGCGGTATCTACGCCGCCGTGGCCCGCATCCCCTGACCGGGGCCGCACATCAGGCGGCTTCGGCCGTCTCGTGCTTCCAGAAGCCCGAGAACGTGATGCGGTCCTTCGGCAGACCCGCCCGGTGCAGATGCCTGCGTCCCCGGGTGGCGAGGCTCGACTCGCCGACCACGAAGGCGTAACCGGCCGCGTCGGCGGGGGTGTGCCGCAGGAGTTCGCCGAGCGCGGCGGTGCCGGGTACGGCGCCGCTGCCCTCGCGGACCACCCAGGTGACACTCATCCCGGCCGGCGCGTCGAGTTCGCGTACGTCCCCGGCGGTGGGCACTTCCTGGATGAGCCGCCCGACCGTGTCGCGCGGCAGGGAACGCAGGATGCCCGTGCTGGCGGGCAGACCGGTCTCGTCGGCCACGACGAGGACCTCGGAGGCGTCCGGCGGGCAGTCGAACAGCAGGCCCTGGTCCAGCAGGGCGAGCGCGTCGCCCGGCCGGGCGCGGCACGCCCAGATCGCGGCCCCTCCGTCGAGTTCGCCCGTCGGGCCGAGGTGCACGACGAAGTCGATGTCCATCTCCGCCGCGTCGGGACGGAAGCCGGCCACGGTGTAGTTCGCGCAGTGCGGCCGTTCCTCGTCCGGGATGGCCAGGTACGGCTGCCACCAGCGCGACCCGGTGAACTCCGGGAGCCGCAGCCGGTGTTGATGGGGCAGTTGCAGGAACAGGCGGAACCAGTGGTCGTAACCCAGCCACGGAAACTCGCCGAGGTCCGCGCCGGTGACGGTCACCCGGTGCATGGACGGGGAGACGCGCTCGGTGCGTACGACCTCGGCGCGGAACATGCGAGGGTGCTGCGGCAGCAGTCGAGGAATCTTCGCCATGAAGGAAGGTTAGCCTAACTTTAGTCAGGATGAACCTGTCCTTCGTGCGCGCAGCACCCGGGCCCGGGCGGCGAGCGGAACGGCGGCAGCGAGCAGACCGGCCGCGAGGGCGGCCGCACCCCAGCCGGTGCCGGGCGCCCACGGAAGAGCGAGGGCGGCATCCAGCGACCACGGCCCGGGCCCGGTGAAGCCGAGCACCGCCGCCACGGCCCCGTAGCAGAACGGCACTTCACAGCCGCCGCGTTGGGCCCAGAAACCCTGGGGCGAGGTCGCCACGGCCGCCACCGTCATGTTGCCGACGACGACCGCGCACCCGCCGGGCGTCAGCAGCCCGGTGCCGATCGACGCGCCGCCCGCCAACTCCGCCAGGCCGGCGGTCACCGCAAGGCGCGTGCCGGGTACGAACCCCCACCGCTCGAACACGGCCCCCGTGCCCGCCGGGCCGGTTCCGCCGAACCAGCCGCGCAGCTTCTGCAGCGCGTGCCCGAACAGCAGACCGGCCAGCAGTATCCGCAGCAGGAGCAGTCCCACGGTCATCGAAGCGGCCCTCCGTCCGTGCGCCGGCTCACCGGCCGTGGGTCGTGGCGCTGCGGTAGTCGGTGTAGGTGTAGGGATTGTCGAGGACCTTCGTCTCGGGAATGTCCGGGTTCATGCCCTTGCGCCAGTCCGCCTCGCCCAGCGCCGACCGCAGATGCTCGACGGTCCGCTCGACCTCGCGCCGTACCGCGGCCAGGTCGATGCCGAGCAGCCGGTGGTCGTGCTTGACCACGCGGCCGTCGACGACCACGGTGTGCACATCGCCGCGCTGCGCCTGGAAGGCCACATGGCCATAGGGGTTGAGCACCGGGAACGAGACCGGTGAGTGGTCGTTCTTCAGCAGGACCAGGTCGGCCTTCTTGCCCGCCTCGACGCTGCCCAACTCGTCGGCGCGGCCGAGGGCCCGGGCCCCGCCGAGGGTCGCCCACTCCACCACCTGATCGGCGCGCAGGGCGCAGTGGGTGACCGTCTCCCCCTTGGTGTGGGCCTCCAGGTGCTCGCGGGCGCGGTCGGCGCCGAGCGTGGTGCGCATGGCGGAGAACAGGTCCCCGCTCCACCACACACTGGTGTCCATCGACAGCGAGACGGGGATGCCGTGCGAGCGCAGCGCCCAGGTCGTGGGATAGCCCTGGCCGGCGCTCTGCTCGCTCTCCGTGGACACCGAGACGGAGCCGCCCGTCGCCGCGATGCGCTGGTAGGAGTCGGCCGACAGGGACGAGGCGTGCACATACACCGTCTCGGGTGTCATGAAGCCGTGCTCGTGCATGAGCCGGATGCCGTCGTCGCCGGTGGCGCCCCAGACACCGGCGTGGGTGGTGACGGCGACGCCGAGTTCGCGCGCCACCTCGAAGGCCGGTCTCTCGGGGAAGGCGGGGTCGCCCGTGACGTCGAAGGCCAGTTGCAGGCCGAGCAGGTCGTCACCGGTGATCCGGCGGCGCACAAAGTCCCGGAACTGCGGTGCCGCGGTCCACTGTGCCGGGGCCTGCTGGATGTTGCCGTAGGCGAGCACATACCGGCCGGGCACCGCCCGCAGCGCGTCGACGGCGGCGTCCGCGTGGTCGACCGTCTGCAGCCCGTGGGACCAGTCGACGACGGTGGTCACCCCCGCGTCCAGCGCCTCCACGGCGGCCAGAAGGTTCCCGGCGTGCACGTCCTCGGGGCGGAACACCCTGCCGTGTTCGAGGTAGTACCAGACGAAGTACTGGGTGAGGGTCCAGTCGGCGCCGTAGCCGCGCATCGCCGTCTGCCACATGTGCCGGTGCGTGTCGATCATGCCGGGCATCAGCATGCCGTCGGTGGCGTCGATCTCCGCGGTCCCGTCCGGGACGGCGAGCCGTGGGCCGACCGCGGTGATCCGGTCGCCGGTCACGAGGACGTCGGTGTCCGTGAGCACCCGGCGGGCCCGGTCCATGGGCAGCACCGTGCCGCCGCGGAAGACGACGGGGCGGCCCGGTCGGAACGAGGTGGACTGGCTCATCTGTGCATCTCCCGCTCCTGTCACGCCCATATTGGCGGACGAGTGTCCGTATGGCGGCGGTACGCTTGCTGCCCGATGGTGTTCGGGCGGATGCTTCGATGTCAATACCGGGTACGACGGGAGCCTCGGCGCTCTTTGGGCGTCGGCGTCCGCTGTGCGGTCGACCGCGGCCCGCTCCGACGCGAGCGCCGGGGCCGGGTGCCGGTTTCGCTGCGTAGAGTGCCTGAGTGATGCCGTCCGCACAGCGGACGACCGCCGCCGCGGCCGTGACACCGACAGGAGGAGTTCTCATGCCCCGTGAAGGAACCGGGCCCGACTTCATCGAGGCGCTGGCCCGCGGTCTTGAGGTGATCACGGCGTTCCGGCCCCACCAGCCCGTGATGTCGCTGACCGATGTGGCGACGGCGACCGGTCTTGCCCGGCCGACCGCACGGCGCATCCTGCTCACCCTGGCGGAACTGGGCTACGTACGCCAGCAGTCCGGCGGTTTCGCGCTCACCCCGCGCATCCTCGACCTCGGTGTCGCCTACGTGCGCTCGATGGGGCTGTGGGAGGTGGCGAGGCCGCACCTGGAGCGGCTGGTCGAGCGCACCGGTGAGTCGTGCTCGATCGCCCAGCTCGACGGCTCGGACATCGTCTACGTCGCCCGGGTCTCCGTGCCGAAGATCGTCACCCTCGCCGTGCAGATCGGCACCCGCTTCCCCGCGCTGCCCACCTCGCTGGGCAAGGTCCTGCTGGCGGCGCTGCCACCGGACGACGCCGCCCGGATCCTCGCCGAGCCGAGCCGGTCGGGGCTGCGGCCCGTGTGGCAGCCGGACCGGGCCGAGTGGGAGACGGAGCTGCGCGAGGTGCGCGCCCGGGGCTGGGCGCTGACCGACGAGCAACTGGCCCGGGGCATCCGCTCGGTGGCCGCCCCGCTGCGGGACGGCTCGGGCCGGGTCGTGGCGAGCGTCAACGTCAACGCGCACGCCGCGGAGACCTCGGTCCAGGTGCTCCTCGACGACCACCTGCCGCTCCTGCTGCAGACCGCCGGCGAGATCAGCGGGGACTTCGCCCGCCTGGAGTCCGCGCCGCACGCCACCCGGCGGGCCGGGGCGGTCACGCTCCCTTGACGCGCCCGGGGCGTGCACCACAGAATCGCGTTACGGACAGATGTCCGTGCAGCGGACAGGGAGGCAGGGTCGATGCCGCAAAACGCCGGACCCGCTCGGCCGGAGACGACGCACAGCACACCCGGCTCCGACCCCCAGGACTCTCCCGGACCGCTGTCCGGGGTGCTGGTGGCGGACTTCTCGCGGATCCTCGCCGGGCCGTACGCCACGATGCTGCTCGCCGACCTCGGCGCGGACGTCGTCAAGGTCGAAGGCCCCGGCGGCGACGACACCCGCAGCTGGACGCCTCCGGTGCGCAGCGAGGTCTCGACCTACTATCTCGGGATCAACCGGGGCAAGCGCTCGATCGTCCTCGACCTGCGCACGGAGGACGACGCCGCGCTCGCCCGGGAACTCGTCCGCCGAGCCGACGTCCTGATCGAGAACATGAAGCCGGGCGGCATGGCGAAGTACGGGCTCGACTTCGCGTCGGTGCGGCGGGACAACCCCGCACTCGTCTACACCTCGATCACCGGCTTCGGCTCCGGAGCCGGCCGCCGGGTGCCCGGCTACGACCTCATGGTCCAGGCCGTCTCTGGCCTCATGAGCCTGACGGGCGACCCGGACGGGCCGCCGTACCGGGCCGGGATCTCCGTGTTCGACGTGATGGCCGGCAACCACGCCGCGATCGGCATCCTCGCCGCGCTGCGGCACCGGGACGCGACCGGCGAGGGCCAGCTCGTCGAGGTGAACCTGCTGTCCTCGGCGCTGACCGGCCTGGTCAACCACAGCTCCGCCTACGTCGCCGGCGGCACCGTGCCGTACCGGATGGGCAACGCCCACCCCAGCGTGTTCCCCTACGAGCCGTTCCCCACCGCCGACCACGACCTCATCGTCACCGCAGCCAACGACGGGCAGTTCCGCAAGCTGTGCGAGGTCCTCGGCGCCCCCGCGCTCGCCGACGATCCGCGCTTCGCGCGCAACGCCGACCGCACCGCACACCGCGACCAGTTGCGGCCGCTGCTCGTCGAGCGACTGCTGACGCGCGGCGCCCACGAGTGGTTCGACCTACTGGTGGCGGCCGGGGTGCCGAGCGGTCCGATCAACACCCTCGACGGCGGCTTCGCCATGGCCGAACGCTTCGGGCTCGACCCGGTCGTCACCGTGGGGGAGAAGGACCGAGCGGTGCCCACCACCCGGCACCCGATCCGGTTCTCCGCCACCCCGGCCGCCTACCGGCTGCCACCCCCCGAACTCGACGAGCACGGCGCGCAGGTGCGGGCCTGGCTGGCCGCGCCCGAGGAGACCGACCATGGCTGACCCGACGACTCCTGCGGGCTACCCCACCGCCCTCGGTGCGTCCGGCCCGAGGACCATCACCCTGCTCGGACACGACCTGGCCGAGGACATCATGGGCTCGGTCGGCTTCGGCGAGCTGGCGTTCTGGCTGGCCGCCCAGCGGCGGCCCACCCCAGGCGAGCGACGCGTCTTCGAAGCGGTGCTCGCCGCGCTGGCGGACCACGGATTCACCCCCACCGCCATCGTCACCCGCCTCACCTACCTGTCCGCGCCGGACTCGATCCAGGGCGCGCTGGCCGCGGGGCTGCTCGGCGGCGGCTCACGCTTCCTCGGCGTCACCGAGGACACCGGACGCTTCCTGCACGACGTACTGGAGTCCCTGGCCGGTGCGCTGCCCGCCGACGAGGCCGGCTGGGACGAGGTGGCGCTGCGCGCGGTGCGCGAGCGGCGGGCGGCCGGACAGCTCGTCCCCGGGCTCGGGCACCATGTGCACAAGGAGGGCGATCCCCGCACCGCGCGGCTCCTGCGGATCGCCACCGAGGAGGACCGCTTCGGACCGCACCTACGGCTGTTCGCCGCCATCGGCCGGGTCCATCCCGCCGTGCTGGGACGGACGCTCCCGCTCAACGGGGCGGGGGTCTGCGGCGCCGCGCTCGCCGATCTGGACCTGCCCCTGCCGCTGCTGCGCGCCTTCGCTCTGCTGGCGCGCACCGCCGGGCTGATCGGGCAGCTCGCCGAGGAACTGCGCCACCCGGTCGCACGGGACGTCTTCCTGTCCGTCGACCGCAACAACACCGCCGTCCCGCCGGACCCTTACGTACCGGAACCGCTCACCGAGCGGCGGCGCGGCGACTGACCCGCCGACACCGCGCCGCCGCCGCGCGCACCACTCTCCCGCACCCCGCACCTCGCACCCCGCACCTCGCACCCCGCACCTCGCACCTCGCACCTCGCACCTCGCACCCCGCACCCCGCACCTCGCACCCCGCACCCGCACCCGCACCCGCACCCGGCTCCCGCGCCCCGTACCCAGACCAAGGAGCAGCAACGTGTTCGTCGACGAGGACAACATCACCGAGCTGGCCGTCCAGCGCTGGGCCACCGCGCACTCCCCGCGGCTGGCGGAGCTGATGGGCGCACTGGTCCGCCATCTGCACGCGTTCGCCCGGGAGATGCGGCTCACCGAGGACGAGTGGGCGGCCGCGATCCAGTGGCTCACCGCGGCCGGTCAGACCTGCGACGACAAGCGCCAGGAGCTGATCCTCACCTCGGACGTGCTCGGACTGAGCATGCTCGTGGTGCAGTTGAACAACCGTTTCGAGCCGGGGGCGACGCCCGCGACGGTGCTGGGCCCCTTCCACATCGACGGCTCACCGGCCGTCCCGCGTGGCTTCGACATGTCCGACGGCATCCCGGGAACCCCGCTGTTCGTCACCGGCAAGGTCACCGACACCGGGGGACGGCCCGTCGCGGGCGCCGTGCTGGACGTCTGGCAGGCCGACGCCGACGGCGCGTACGAGGCGCAGCTCCCCGAGGCCGACGAGGCACGCCTGCGGGCCAGGTACCGGACCGCCGAGGACGGCGGCTACTGCGTCCGCACCATCGCACCGCGCGGGTACGCCATCCCCATGGACGGGCCCGTCGGCGATCTCATCCGCGAGACCGACATCAGCTGCTTCCGGCCCGCGCACATCCACTTCCTCATCGACGAGCCCGGCTACCGGAAGCTGATCACCCATCTGTTCCAGGCGGGCAGCGACTACCTGGACAGCGACGTCGTGTTCGGTACGAAGGACGCGCTGATCGTGCCGTTCACCGCGCACCCGGCGGGCGGCGCGCCCGACGGAAGCCGCCTCGACACCCCGTACCTGCATGCCGAGTACGACTTCGTCCTCCAAGCGGGCTGACGACGACCCGGGCTCAGTCGAGGACCGCGACGGCCTCCACCTCGACCAGGTGCTCGGGTATGTCGAGGGCCGCCACGCCCAGCAGCGTGGCGGGCGGTACGGGGGTGAAGCCGAGACGGGCCGCCGCCCGGTCGATGCCTGCCAGCAGCAGCGGCATCCTGTCGGGGGTCCAGTCCACGACGTGCACGGTCAGCTTGGCCACGTCGTGGAAGGAGCCGCCGACCGCGGACAGGGCGGTGCCGACGTTGAGATAACACTGCTCGACCTGGGCGGCGAGGTCGTCCTTGCCGACCGTGACGCCGTCCGCGTCCCAGGCGACCTGGCCGGCGATGAAGACCAGCTTCGAGCCGGACGCCACCGACACCTGCCGGTAGACGTCGATCTCCGGCAGTCCGCTGGGGTTGACGAGGGTGATGGCCATGCGTGCAGTCTCCTTGCGTCCGTGGAGCCCGAAGCACACTTGCCTGGGGCAAAGCGGTGCTCGTGCTCTCTTGTGGTTACTCGGGAACCGTAGGAGAGTGTTCGCTGACATGGAAGAACGCACTTTTCGGTGACTGGGGAACCTCATGGTGACCAAGCAACTCAAGGGCACGGTGGATGACGCGGACCTCACCCGTGCCGACTCCCTGGCGCGGGAGATCTTCTCGGACGTCGCCAACAAGTGGGCGTTCCTGATCATCGAATCCCTCGGTGAACGCACCCTGCGCTTCAGCGAGTTGCGGAACGAGATCGAGGGCATCAGCCACAAGATGCTCACCCAGAACCTGCGCATGCTGGAGCGCAACGGCCTGGTCGAGCGGACCGTGCACCCCACCGTGCCGCCGCGGGTCGAGTACACCCTCACCGAGCCCGGCCAGGGCCTCAGGGCGACCGTCGACGGAATGTGCGCCTGGACCCACCGCTACCTCGGCGACATCGAGGCGTCCCGCAGCCGCTTCGGCACCTGACAAACGAGGCCGAGGCCCCGCTGCTGGAGTGGGGCGGGCCAAGCCGGAGCACCTCGGCCTTGCTGGGCGCTTGACCGGCGTCTAGCGTGACGGGCACATCGGACACCCTCGGCCGGAGGACCCCTCGTCGTGCGAGTCACCCCATGACAGCCGTACCTTCCGGTGCCCCTGACGTGATGTCCTTCGTGGGCCTGTGCGCACGGGCCCGTGCCCTCGCCGGGTCCGGACGGCGCGCGATGCTGGGCATCGTCGGTGCACCGGGTTCCGGAAAGTCCACGCTGGCCTTGCACCTGGCCGCCGCGCTCGGCCCGGACACGGCCGTCGTGGTGCCCATGGACGGGTTCCACCTGGCCAACAGCGAACTGGAACGGCTCGGCCGCCGGCAGCGCAAGGGCGCACCGGACACCTTCGACGCCGCGGGGTACGCGGCGCTGCTGCGCCGACTGCGCGAACCGACGGGGGAGTGTGTCTACGCCCCCCGGTTCCACCGAGAGTTCGAGGAGGCCGTCGCCGGCGCCATCCCGGTCCCGGCCGGGACGCCGCTGGTCATCACCGAGGGCAACTATCTGCTGCTCGACGACGGCCCCTGGGCGGGCGTCAAGGCACTCCTCGACGAGGCGTGGTACGTCGCCCCTGACGAGGAGACGCGGCTGGACCGGCTCATCCGGCGGCATGTCGCCTACGGCAAACCGCTCGCGGAGGCTCGCGCGTGGTCGCTCGGCACCGACCAGCGAAACGCCGGCCTCATCGCGGCCACCCTGGACCGGGCCGACCTGGTGTTCGCCCCGCCGCACCTCGCACCGGTGCCGCACGGCGCGGGCCAGGACGTCCCGGCCGGAGGGTGACCGTCGGCTGCCGAGCTGCCGAGCTGCCGAGCTGCCGAGCTGCCGAGCTGCCGAGCTGCCGAGCTGCCGATCTGTCGATCAGTCGGGAGACCGATCTGTCGGTTCGTCGGGCGGTGGCCGCGGCGATGGTGACGGGTGCGGTCTTGGCCCCGCACGCGGCACGCGGTACGGTCGCTGCGACATCGACGACGGTACGACGGAAGCCGGTGGGAATCCGGCACGGTCGCGCCACTGTGTGCTAGCGCCCCCGGGGCGCTCGTGAGTCAGACCCGTGGCCGTCGTCCTGTGCACCACCGAGATGGGACGCGAACTCCCCAAGGAGGTCTGCCATGGCACAGCACGTCGCCCGGCCGTCAGCCACCACCCCCTCCGTTCCCGCCGCGTTGCCGCTGAAGGCGATAGCTCCCTGGGCGGTCTTCTTCGGCATCCTGATGCTGATCCTGCTCTACTTCGTCGGCGCCGAGCAGGGCGCCACCTCCGTGTTCAGCGGCACGGGCGTCCATGAATGGGTGCACGACGCCCGCCATCTGCTCGGCTTCCCCTGCCACTGACGCGAGGGGACGACGCCCGCCCATGAACTCCGCAAGCGTACGCGGCCTTCTCCTGCGGGGCATGCTCGCCGGCCTCGCGGCCGGTGTGCTCGCCCTGATCGTGGCCTACTTCCTCGGCGAGCCGAGCGTCGACAAGGCGATCGGCTTCGAGGACACCCACGCCCACGAGCACGAGACAGAGGCCGTCTCCCGCTCCTTGCAGTCCACCGCCGGCCTCGCCACCGGTGTCCTCGTCCACGGCGTCGCCTTCGGTGGCATCGCCGCGCTCGCCTTCTGTTTCGCCCTCGGGCGCGTCGGCCGGTTCGGACCGCGGGCGACGGCGCTGCTGCTGTCCGGCAGCGCGCTGCTCGTCGTGTACGTCGTGCCGTTCCTGAAGTACCCGGCCAACCCGCCGTCGGTGGGCGATGCCGGCACCATCGGCAGGCGGACCGCCCTGTACTTCCTGATGCTGCTGCTCAGCGTGCTCCTCGCGATCGCCGCCACCATCCTGGGCAGGCGGCTCGCGGCCCGGCTGGGCTCGTGGTACGCCACCGTCGTGGCGGTGACCGCGTTCGTCGTGGTGATCGGTCTGGCGTATGCGTTCCTGCCGGTCGTCGACGAGGTGCCGGCGGGCTTCCCGGCCACCTTGTTGTGGCGGTTCCGGCTGTCCGCGCTGGCCGTCCAGGCCGTCCTGTGGGGCGGATTCGGCCTGCTCTTCGCGGAGTCGGCCGAGCGGCTGCTGCACCCGAAGCCCGCAACGGCCGCTACGGCAAAGGCAGTTCCGGCCGCGCACTGAGGACCGGGCCCGAGCCGTGCGCTCGGCCCACCAGGGCGGGGAGGGCTCCGGAATCGTCCGGGGCCCTCCGGCGGCACCCGGCACACAACGGTGTCAGGCCGAGGCGCGCAGGTGCTGCCGCGCCCACTCCTCGAAGCCGGTGAGCGGGATACCGAGGGCGCGTGCGTATTCCGGGCGAGCCGGCTGGCCGGTCTCGTTCAGCCGGTCGTGCCCGGTGCCCATGGCGGGCATCCCGGCGGCGGTGGCCTCCTCCAGGGTCATGTCGGGGGCGGTCAGCTCCGTTCCGAGGACGCGGGAGAGCGTCTTGGCGATGTCGCTCATCGTCAGGTAGTCGCTCGCCAGCTCCAGTTCCACGCCGTCGAACCGCTCGGGTGCGGCGACGGCGGCGGCCGCCGCCCTGCCGATGTCGTCGACCGCCACGAGCGACAGCCAGGTTCCCGGCTTCAGCAGGCTCACCAGCCCGCCCTCGATGCCACGGGGGAACAGGAACGCCTCGGAGGGCAGGAAGTTCTCCATGAAGAAGCCCGGCTTGAGGAGCGTCCAGTGCTCGAAGCCCGCCGCACGGACGCGGTCCTGGATCCCGGCTTTCGTGGAGTAGTAGGGCTCCATCGCGGCCCAGCGGCCCTCCGCCCAGCCGGGGCTCTGCGTGTGCTGCCCGGCGCCCGACACGGACGTGTGCACGAACTGCGGCACGCCGGCGGCCAGCGCACCCTCGATCAGATGGACGGCCTGCGCGAACTCGCCTTCGAAACCACGTCCGTTCAGGTCGGGCATCTGCACGGAGAAGACGGCGCGGGCCCCTTCGGCGGCCCGGATCACGGAGTCACGGTCGTCGAGGTCACCGGTGACCAGCTCGGCACCGAGCGCTTCGACGGCCTGCGCCCGGTCGGTCGCGGGATCGCGGACCAGCGCGCGGACGGGAACGCCCGCCGCGAGCAGGGCGTGGGCGGTGGCGCCGCCCTGCCGGCCGGTGGCGCCGGTGACCAGGACGGGTGCGGGATCTGTCGGCACGATGCTTCTCCAATGCTGCGCACGGACTAAACGGCGGGGCCCGCCGTTTCCTCTCCGGTAAGATACGGAGGGCCCCGCCAGTTAGCAAACCCCGAGGTGACACCATGCCCGTCCAGCGTGCGGACGCCCGGCGCAACTACGCGCGCATCCTCGCGGTGGCCGAGGAGGAGGTCGCCGCGCACGGCGCTGACGCGTCCCTTGAGCAGATCGCCCGGACGGCGGGAGTCGGCTCGGCCACCGTCCGCCGGCACTTCCCCAGCCGCAGCGCCCTCTTGCAGGCGGTTTTCCGGGAACGGGTCGAGCACCTGTGCGCCCGCGCCCGTGACCTGGCCGGTGCCGCCGACAGCCGGGCCGCGCTGCTGGAGTGGCTGGCCGCCCTCACCGCGTACGCCGCATCCGCCCGGGGCATGGCGGCCGTACTCACCCCGGAATCGGCGGGCGACTCGGACGCGGGGCATGTCGACGCCTGCTCGGCCAGGCTCACCGAGTCCGTCGACCCGCTGCTGCGCCGCGCCGCCCGGGACGGTGCCGTGGCACCGGGCGTGACCGTCGCCGACCTGGTCACGCTGGTCACCGGGATCGCCCTGGCCACGGAGCACCATCCGGATCCCGCAGGCGAGGCGAACCGTCTGCTGACACTGACCGTGGCGGGAATCAGCCCCCAGCGGTGACGACGGGGAAGCGGAAGCCATGACGGACTGGACCATGCGGTCGGCGTCGGTGTCGGACATCGAGGCGGCGGCGGAGTTGCGCGCGGTCGTGCTGCGGACGGATCTGGAACGGCTCGGGCGCTACGACGCGCGACGAGTACGGCAGCGGCTGCGCGACGCGTTCGACCCGAGGCACACCTGGGTGATCGAAGCGGGCGGCGCGTTCGCCGGCTGCGTGGCGCTGCGACCGGCCGCGGACGCCCACTGGCTGGAGCACTTCTATCTGGCCCCGCACCTTCAGGGCCTCGGCATCGGCTCCGGCGTGCTGCGTGAACTCCTTGAGCGGTGCGACCGCGACGGTCTTCCGGTCCGGCTGAACGTCCTTCAGGGCAGCCCGGCCCGGCGGCTGTACGAGCGGCACGGTTTCGCCGCCGAGACCGAGGACCCGGTGGATGTGTACATGGTGCGCGAGCCGCGCTGAGTGGGTCCTGCGAAGCACGCTGCGGTGCGACAGCGCCCCTTCGGGGTGCTGTCGAACCGTGACGGATCTCGTCGGGCCTGCTCAGTGGGCGGCGAGGAGTTCGAGTGTGTCGATCACCCGGTTCGAGAAGCCCCACTCGTTGTCGTACCAGGCCACCACCTTGACGTGCCGGCCGTCGACGCGGGTGAGAGCCGAGTCGAAGATCGACGAGGCGGGGTTGCCCGTGATGTCGGACGAGACGAGTGCGTCGTCCGAGTATTCGAGGATGCCGGCGAGCGGCCCCCGCGCCGCGGCCAGATACGCCGCGAGCACGTCCTCACGGGACACCTCGCGGGCGACGGTCGTGTTGAGTTCGACGATCGAGCCCACCGGCACCGGCACCCGGATCGAGTCGCCCGACAGCTTGCCGTCGAGGTTCGGCAGCACGAGACCGATCGCCTTGGCGGCACCCGTCGTGGTCGGCACGATGTTCACGGCCGCGGCGCGGGCACGGCGGGCGTCGCGGTGCGGGCCGTCCTGCAGGTTCTGCTCCTGCGTATAGGCGTGCACGGTCGTCATGAAGCCGTGCTCGATGCCGGCCAGATCGTCGAGCACCGCGGCCAGCGGAGCGAGCGCGTTGGTCGTGCACGAGGCGTTCGAGACGATGGTGTGCGCGGCCGGATCGTACGCGTCGTTGTTCACGCCGAACGCGAGCGTCACGTCGGCGCCGTCCGACGGCGCGCTGACGAGCACCTTCCTCGCGCCCGCGGCGAGGTGGGCGCCGGCGGCCTTGGCCGAGGTGAAGCGGCCGGTCGCCTCCAGCACGATGTCCACGCCGAGTTCGGCCCAGGGCAGTCGCTCCGGCTCGCGTTCCGCGAGCACCCTGATGCGCCGGCCGTCGACGACGAGGGTGTCCCCGTCGGCGGTCACGGGCCGGCCGAGCCGGCCGGCCGTCGTGTCATAGGCGAGCAGCCGCGCGAGGGCCGTGGGTTCCGTGAGGTCGTTGACGGCGACGACATCGAGATCGCTGTCGCGCTCCAGCAGTGCGCGCAGCACATTGCGTCCGATGCGGCCGAATCCGTTGACGGCGATACGAGTCATGAATGGTGTCCCTTCGGTTCGCCCTCAGCCTCGCGTGCGGCGCCCGCCGCCGGAAGCGGCGTGAGTGCCATGGTTCGAAAGGATCGCGCCATGCGGGCGCCGGGGTCCTATTCGCCCTGTGTGAAGGTGCGCCGGTATTCACTCGGCGTGGTGCCGAGGATGCGCTGGAAGTGCAGCCGCAGATTGGTGCCCGTGCCCAGACCGACATCGGCGGCGATCTGCTCCACGCTCTGCTGCGAACGTTCGAGCAGTTCACGGGCGAGGTCGATGCGGGCGCGCAGGACCCACTGCATCGGCGTGTACCCGGTGTCCTCGACGAAGCGCCGCGAGAAGGTGCGCGGCGACACCGCCGCATGCCGGGCGAGCACATCGAGGGTGAGGGGCTCGCCCAGGCGGTGCAGCGCCCATTCGCGGGTCGCGGCGAACCGCTCGCCGAGCGGTTCGGGCACACTGCGCGGCACGTACTGTGCCTGCCCGCCGCTGCGATAGGGTGCCGCGACCAGCCGCCGGGCCGCGTGATGGGACGCGGCCACTCCGAGGTCGCGGCGCAGGATGTGCAGGCACAGGTCGATGCCGGAGGCCGCGCCGGCCGACGTCAGCATGTCGCCCTCGTCGACGAACAGCACGTTCTCGTCGACCCGGACCAGCGGATGCCGCGCCGCCAGCGCCCGCGTGTAGTGCCAGTGTGTGGTGGCGCGTTTGCCGTCGAGCAGACCGGTGGCGGCGAGCGCGAAGGCCCCGGTGGAGATCGCGGCGAGCCGCGCCCCCCGGTCGTGGGCGGCGATCAGCGCGTCGACCACGGCCCGCGGCGGGTCGTCCCGGTCCGGGAACCGGTAGCCGGGGACGAACGCGATGTCCGCCCACGCGAGCGCGTCGAGGCCGTGCGCGACGTGGTACGACAGGCCGTCACCGCCGGTCACGAGCCCGGGCTCGGCGCCGCACACCCGCACCTCGTACGGCATGCTCGCGCGGGTCGTGAACACCTGCGCGGGAATGCCGACATCGAGCGGTTTCGCGCCGTCGAGCACAAGGACGGCGACGCGCTGCGGACGGGAGGGCGGCACACGCACAGGGTACGCGGCGGGCGGCGGCGATCTCGGCGTGACGGGCGGGCACGGCCGGACCGGCCGTGCCCGCCCCGGCCGGTGCCGGATATCGGCTGGACAGCGCGTCGCGCAGCCGGTCGCCGGGCCGGGTCGGATCCCTTCGCGAACCGCGCCGGACCGCCTCGACACATACCCGGGGGCCCGCGCCGGGGGAGGACCGGGCGTCCGAGGGCGTGGCCTCGGGGGTCAGGTGGCGGAGCGCAGGCGGCGGACCCGGTGCTGGGTGCGTCCGGACTGGCGGGGCAGCCAGACCCGGCCGGCCGGAGCGCCGTCGCCGGGCGGGCGCTCGCCGCAGTACGCGACGTACAGGCGCACCGCGTCGTACAACCGGTAGCGGCTGTGTCCGTTCCTGCCGAACTCGCTGACATACGTGATCTGGCGGCTCAGCAACTCGTCGAGCAGGTCCACCGCGAGCTGCCGGGACGGCGCCGCGCGTCCGACCACGTCGTCGACGCCGAAGTCGCCGCGCACCGCCCCGAGCCGGCGCAGCGAAGCCGCGATCGGGGCCGGTAACACCCGGTGGCAGGCCGCCACGCTCGCCTGCAACGACAGATCCCCGACCCGCAGGAACGGCAGGCGGTCCCGCTCGTCCACCAGGCGGTCGGCCAGGTCGCGCAGCGACCGGTGCGGGCGCGCCGACAGCCACAGCCCGGCGATGTGCAGGGCCAGCGGCAGCCGCCCGCAGGAGCGCACGATGCTCAGCGCGGCCGACGGCTCCGCGCGGGTGCGCTCGGCGCCCGCGAGGTCCGCCAGCATCCGGTGCGCGTCCCGTGGGGCGAGCGCGCCGATCCGGTGCGTCAACTGCCCTGGCAGCGCGGAGAGTTCACCTCGCGCGGCGACCAGGACGGCGCTGCGCGCGTCGTCCACCAGCAGCGGCCGTACCTGCGCCTCGCTGTCCACGTTGTCGAGGACCACGAGGACGTGCCGGCGGCTGAGCGCGTCCCGCAGCCGGGCACTGGCCTCCTCCGGGTTCTGCACGGCGGGCGCCTCGCCGAGCGAGCGGAGAATGCGGCGCACGAGCATGTCCGGCGTGAAGGGTTCCGCGGAGGCCGGATGCAGATCGACGAAGACCTGCCCGTCCGGGAACCGGTCGCGCACGCCGTGTGCGACCCGCAGGACCAGGGACGTCTTGCCCGCGCCCGGCGGTCCGACGACGACCGCGGGCCGTGCGCGGTCGCGGGCCTGCCGCGACGAGAGGTGGGCGCGGAGAGAGGCGACGATCCGCTCCCGCCCGACGAGGCGGTTGCGGGGCGCCGCGGGCAGTTCCGCGGGCAGCGGCTGCGGGGGCCGTTCGGGGTGTGGCCCGGTGTGGTGCTCGGTGCGGGAGCCGCGCAGCAGCCGCGTCACCTCGGCGGGTGACAGACCGAGGGCCCCCGCGAGCAGGAGCAGTGACTGCTTCCGGGGCCGTGCGGTGTGACCGGTTTCGAGGTTGCGGATGGCCCGCACGCTGAGCCCCGACTTCTCCGCGAGGTCCTCCTGGGTGAGGCAGGCCGCCTCGCGCGCGTGGACCAGCGCCGCCGCAAGCGCGTCCACCGTGGATGTATCGCTCACTTCACGCCCATTTCGTCGTTCGGTGCTGCCCCGGCGTCCGGGCGCCGGGGCGGTGGTGAGCCCGCGGGGAGCCGACAGCCGTGGCGCTCGCCGCGCGGGGAGATGCGTCGGGGTCTGGGGCCGGGCCGGGCACGGCCGTCGCCAGAGCGAGGTGGGTGAAAAGGAGAGGACGTCGGCGGCGTCCGCGCGGGTGCGGGGCCGGGGAACCGAGGGGCAGCCGGGTGCCGCGCGGTGCGGCGGCCGGGGCGGTGGGCGGTGACGGGCCGTCGCCGGGCGGGGGTTCAGTCCGCCGGGCGGGTCAGCGTCACCGTGAACTTGTAGCGGGAACCGCGGTACACCGAGCGGACCCATTCGACCGGTGTGCCGTGCGCATCGCGGGAATGACGGGACAGGAGCAGCACCGGCAGGCCGACCTCGGTGGCGAGCAGCGCGGCCTCGCGGGGAGTGGCGAGCGAGGTCTCGATGGCCTCCTCGGCCTCCGCGAGGCGCACCCCGTACGCCTCGGCGAGCGCCGTGTACAGCGACCGGTGGGCGGCCACGGACCGGTGCAGTCCGGGAAAGCGCCGGGCGGACAGGTGTGTCGTCTCGATGGCCATGGGCTCGCCGCTGGCCAGCCGCAGCCGCTCGATGCGCAGCACGCCGTCGCCGGCCGCGACGCCGAGCAGCGCCGACAGCTTCTCGTCCGCTTCGACCTGACTGATGTCCAGCACCCGCGAGGCGGGTTCGAGGCCCTGGGCATGCATGTCCTCGGTGTGGGAGGTGAGCAGGAGGGTGCGGTAGAGCTTGGGCCGGGCGACGAAGGTCCCCTTGCCCTGGATGCGGTCCAGCCGGCCCTCGCCCACGAGTTCCTGCAACGCCTGGCGGACCGTGGTGCGCGAGGTGGCGAGCCGGACGGCGAGTAATCGCTCGGCCGGCATCCGGGAGCCGGGCGTCAGCGCCCGCGTCATCGCGAGGACCTGCTGCTTGACCTCGTAGTACTTCGGGACGCGTGGCGCGCGGCCGGGCGCGGCCCGGTGCTGCGTGGTGCTGCTGACGTGGGTGGTCATGGCCTGCCTTCCCGGCTCGGTCGCCGGACCCCGTTATAACCCTCAACCGTGCTGTGGTCTAGTCCAGATGAGGAATGCGGTCCGCGGCCGTGTCCGGTGCGACGTTCTTCGCCAAAGGGTCGAGATCGACCCCCTGGCGACCTTGACGCTGCATAAAAGTCTAGGCCAAGCTCCCTCGTGCAGGTCTACACCATTAGCGCGTCGGGTCCCGTCGGCGCGCGGTGGCGGCGTGCGCGGAAAGCCGCCGGGCGCGGTCCGGCGGCGGCCTTCGAGGGAGGGGGAGATGCCGCACGGTCCGGCCGGCCCGGTGTGCCCTGCCGCTGTTCCGGGTTGCCCCTCGTGTCCTTTTCCGTCCCTCCTCTCCTTCTCTTTCCACCTCTGCATCACGCGGCGGCGCGCGGCCTGGCCGACGGCGCCGTGAAGGGATGACGCCTTCGATGACCACTACTGCCACCGGTAACGAGACCCTCACCCGCGACGCACTCGCGGTCCTGCAGCCGGGGTTCGCCGGCACCGCCGCACCGGACTGGGTGCGCCGCCGGGTCGGTGAAGGTCTCGCCTCCGTAGCCCTGTTCGGCCGCAATGTGGTCAGCCAGGAGCAGGTCGCCGCCCTCACCGGCCAGTTGCGGGCCGAACGGGACGATCTGCTGGTGGCCATCGACGAGGAGAGCGGCGACGTCACCCGCCTCGATGTGCACACCGGTTCCGCGTTCCCCGGCAATCACGCGCTCGGCACCGTCGACGACACCGACCTGACCCGGCGCGTCGCCCGCGAACTGGGGCGGCGGCTCGCCGACTGCGGCGTCAACCTCAACTGGGCGCCGTCCGCCGACGTCAACGCCAACCCGGACAACCCGGTCATCGGCGTGCGCGCCTTCGGCGCCGACACCGACCTGGTGGCGCGGCACACGGCGGCGTACGTACAGGGCATGCAGTCCAGCGGCGTCGCCGCGTGCACCAAGCACTTCCCCGGGCACGGCGACACCAACGTGGACTCCCATCACGCAGTGCCGCGCATCGACGTCGACGAGGACACGCTGCGCGGGCGCGAACTCGTCCCGTTCCGCGCCGCCATCGACGCCGGCACCCAGGCCGTCATGAGCGCGCACATCCTCGTACCGGCGCTGGACCCGGAACGCCCCGGGACCCTGTCCCGCCGCATCCTCACCGACCTGCTGCGGGGCGAACTCGGCTATGACGGGCTGATCGTCACCGACGGCATGGAGATGCGGGCCATCGCCGGGGTCTACGGCCTGGAGCACGGGGTGGTCATGGCGATCGCGGCGGGCGCGGACGCCATCTGCGTGGGCGGCGGGCTGTGCGACGAGGACACGGTGCTGAAGCTGCGGGACGCCCTGGTCGCGGCCGTCCACCGCGGCGAACTCCCCGAGGAACGGCTCGCCGACGCCGCGGCCCGGGTGCGACGGCTGGCCCGCTGGACCGCCACGACGCGGCGTACCGCGCGGGAGCAGGCGGCACCGGACGAGGAGATCGGACTCGTGGCGGCCCGCCGCGCGCTGCGTGTGCGGCGCGGGGCGCAGGCGTCTCCGGTCGACGCACCGGTGTACGTGGCGACGTTCAACCCCGTTCCGAACATCGCCGTCGGCGACGTGACCCCGTGGGGGGTCGCCGGCGAACTGGAGCGGCTGCTGCCGGGCACCACGAGCGGCTCCTTCAGCGGCGCGGGCGCGGGCGCCGACGCCCTGGCGGCGGCGGGCGACCGCCGCATCGTCGCGGTGGTCCGCGACGAGCACCGGCACCCGTGGATGCGTTCGGGCCTGGACGTGCTGCTCGCCGCGCGCCCGGACACGGTCGTGGTCGAGATGGGCATACCGCAGTCCCCGCCGCGGGGTGCCGTGCACATCGCCACGCACGGAGCCGCCCGGGTCTGCGGCCTGGCCGCGGCGGAGAGCATCGTCGCCATCTGAGGCGAGGGACCCCGACGTCCCTGTGCCGAGGGCCCCGCAGCGCGACCGCGCCGCGGGGCCCTCGGCGTGTCCGCGCCCGCCCCGCGGCGCACCGGCTGTACCGCTCGCGGACCTCAACCACCGGCAGTTCGCAGGCACTTGGCGGGCAGCTTCGAGCCGAGCGCGTTGACACCACAACTGGTCTAGTCCAAGTTGAAGGAACCTCAGTTCGATCGTCGTGGCGATCTGGGATTCAGCCACTCGGCCGCTGAAGAACTCGATCCCTGGAGTGATTGCATGCCGACGCATGCCCCCTATCTGTACCGCGCCGCCTCGCAGCGCCCCTACTTCAGTGCGGACGGCGAGAGCTACCTCGCACAGACACCGCTGCGCGACCTCGACAAGTCCCGCCCGCTGCGCGTGCTGTCCGAGGAGGACTTCGCCTTCTGGCAGACGTACGGCTACGTCGTCGTCCGGGACGCCATCTCGCCCGGCGCCGCGAAGAGCCTGCTCGCATTCGCCTGGGAGTTCCAGGGCCTGGACCCCGACCGGCCCGAAACCTGGTACGAGGAACGTGAGTTCCGCTCGGAACTGGACCGCGATCTGCACGTCTACGGATTCGTCGAGGCGTACCACCACCAGCTCATCTGGGACAGCCGGCAGACCCAGCGCGTCTACGATGCCTTCGCCGACGTATGGGACTGCGCGGAGCTGTGGGTCACGCTCGACCGGCTCAACCTCAACCCGCCCAACCGGGGCCCCCGTTCCCGCTCCCTCATCGCACCCACCGACGAGGGCTTCGACATCGAGCTGCACTGGGACGTCGACACCACCCTCGGCGTGCTGCCACAGCGGGTGCAGGGCATCATCGCCCTCAACGACACCCAGCCCGAGCTGGGCGGCTTCCAGTGCGCGCCCGAGTTGTTCCGCCAGTTCGAGCAGTGGCGCATCGCCCAGCCCGCGGACCGCGACCCGATCAGGCCCGCGATCGACCGCTCCGAGTTCCCGGTGGTGCGGCCCGATCTCCAGGCCGGCGACCTGCTGATCTTCAACGGCCTGCTGGCGCACGGAGTGGCGCCCAACGCCTCCGACAACGGTGTCCGGGCCGTCCAGTACCTGTCGATGATGCCGGCGCTGGAAGAACACGAGACACTGCGGCACTCCCGCGTCGAGTCGTGGCGGACGCTGAGCACCCCGGACTGGAACGCGACGCTGCTCGGCGACGCGGCCCGGCCCGAGGCGCTGCGGTACGGGCCGGCCACCCTGAGCGACCTGGGCCGCAGGCTGCTGGGACAGGAATCCTGGAGCGGACGGGCGTGCGCCGAGTGAACCACGTCGGACGCCCCGACCGGATCTGTCTGGCCCTGCCCACGAACCGGGCGTGCTCCGCCACCATCGCCGCCATCGGCGAGGAGGCGGCGTACGCGGCCCGCCACTTCGACGTCGAGGTGCGCCTGCTGATCCTCGACTCCTGCGACGACGCCACCCGGGCCGTACACGCCCGCGCCGTGGCGGAACTCCCGGCCGTCCCCCATGTGATCGTGCACCACCTCGGCGAGGCGGAGCAGCGGGACTTCCTGCGCGGCGTGCTCCAGCGCTCGGGCGTCGCCGAACCCGGCGCGATGCTCCGGCTCCTGCTGCCCGCCGACGTCTCCTACGGCGCCTGCACGAACCGTGCCTTCCTGATCGCCGCCGCGCTCGGCTGCCGCTCCGTGCACCGCAGGGACTCGGACAGCACCTACCAGGCCCTGGACGGCACGCCGGTCTTCCCCATCCACCACGAACTGCGGTCCCTGGGCAGGCCCGCGGCCGAGGCGTCCGCCGGCGTGACCGAGATGCTCCTCGAACCGGCCCACGCCGAGCGGCCCGTGTCCATGGTGGGTTCCTCGTTCATCGGCGAACTCTCCGTGGACATCGGCGAGATCGCCCGCCTCGACCCGGGCGTCTACCACGACGTCGTGAGCCTGTGGGCGCCCGTCGACTGGCCGGAGAAGAACAAACGGCAGCTGGTCGAGGAGTCGTTCACCGGCGCCGGCTCCGCCCGGTTCACCGAAGACCACTCGACGCTCACCGTCGTCGACCCCATGCGGGTGGACATGTGCAACATCAGCTTCGACCACGAGGTCTACGAGCGCGTACCGCTGCCCCCGGCGACCAGCACCATCGGCAGCGACTACTTCCTCATCCACCTGGTCCACGACGCCGCGCTGCCCGGCGTGCTGCACAACCGCACCATCGAGAACTTCTACACTTCGGAGCGGCGCACCGACGCCGGGTTCGTCGCCTACCAGACGCGGTTCGTGAAGTTCCTGCTGTCCATGCTCTACTTCAACCACGTCTACGCCCGGATGGCCGCGGCGGGCGACGCGCTGCTCGACCACCGTGGGCACGTCCGGGCCGACACCGTCGTCGAGTTCCTGCGCGAGAGCACCGGCCTCGACCGCTCCGAGAACGTGTGGCGGCTGGACCGCGTCGACACCGCGTACCGCAAACTCGGCGGCCGGTACGAGGCGTTCGCCGAACTGCTGGCCACGCGCCGGCAACAACTCCTCGACGAGGCCGAACGCGACATCGAGGACTTCGCCCTGCTGACCGGCGCCTGGGCGCGGCTCGTGCACGCGGCCCGGGACCAGGGGCCGGGGAGCGCGGGCGGGTGAGCGTGCACCTGTCCCCGCGGCTGTCGGCCGCCCTCGCCCGCGCCACGTCGGACCGTATCGTCTACGACCTCACCGGGATCGAGCACCACTACGAGCAGTTGCTGCGGGAACTGCCGCAGGTCGCCGTGCGTTTCGCGCTGAAGGCGTGCCCCGTCGACGAGGTGCTGGCCTGCCTCGCGGGGCGGGGCGCCGGCTTCGACGCGGCGAGCCCCGCCGAGATCGTCCAGGCCCTGCGCACCGGTGTGCCCGCCGACCGGATCCACTACGGAAACACCGTGAAGTCCGACGCGGACATCGCCGAGGCACACCGGCTCGGGGTGCGCACCTTCGCCACCGACAGCGTGCAGGACGTCGCGGCGATCGCCGCCCATGCCCCGGGCGCCCGGGTGTTCTGCCGGCTCGCCACCAGCGGCGAAGGCGCGCTGTGGGGCCTGAGCCGCAAGTTCGGCTGCACACGCAACGACGCGGTGCGGGTGCTGTCCGCGGCAGCGGCGGCCGGCCTGACACCGGCGGGGCTGTCGGTGCACGTCGGCTCGCAGCAGATGACCGCCGACGCCTGGCGGCAGGCGTTCGACTCGCTCGGTGACGCGATCACCGCGCTGGACGGGCGGGGCATCGCGCTCGACCTCGTCAACCTCGGCGGCGGACTGCCGGCGCTCGGCTACCTCGACCGGCAGGGACGCCCGCTCGAACCGCCGCTGGACAAGATGTTCGCCGTCATCCGCGACGGCATGGAGCAGCTGAGGCACCTCAGCCCCGCCCCCCTCGGCTTCGTCATGGAGCCGGGCCGCCATCTGGTGGCCGACCACGGCGCCGTCCGGGCGCATGTGTACCGGCTGACCAGCCGCGAACAGCCTGCCGGGAACGACGGGAACGACGGGAAGGACGGGAGGGACGGGAGGGACGGGAGGGACGGTGACAGAGCACACTGGCTGTACCTGAGCTGCGGCAAGTTCAACGGGCTGTACGAGATGGACCAGTTGCGCCACCGGCTCGTCTTCCCCGGCCACCGGGACGGGGACCGGGTGCCGGCGGTGATCGCCGGACCGACCTGCGACAGCGACGACGCCTACGCGAGCGGACACCACGCCACGCGTGTGCCGGCCGCCGCCGCCTCGGGCGACCCCGTCTGGATCCTGTCCGCCGGCGCCTACGCCACCAGCTACACGACCCGGGGATTCAACGGATTCCGTCCGCTGCCGTACACCTGCGTGCGCGACGGACACACCGGCCCCGTCACGACCGTGGAGAGGACGCACTGATGGGCCACCCGCCGCGCGTCCGTGCCATCGCCGACGCCGACTGGCCGCACGTCGCCGCCCTGGAAGCCGACACCTACGCGGGCAGTTCGCTCACCGAGGGCCCAGCCGCCCTGGAGTCCCGCGGCCGGGCCTCGCCCGGCACCTGCTTCGTCCTCGACCTGGACGGCCGGATCGCGGGCTATGTGCTCGCCCTGCCCTACCCGATGTTCCGCTACCCCGACCTGACCCGGCCGGAGCGGCTGACGCACCACTCGCGCAACCTCCATCTGCACGATCTCGTCGTCGCCGAGCCGTTGCGCGGCAGGGGCCTGGGGCGCCGGCTGCTGCGCCGTCTCACGGCCGTCGCCGCCGCCCGCAGATACGAACGGATCTCGCTCGTCGCGATCGACGGGATGGAGGGTTTCTGGCGGGCCCACGGCTACCGGACCCATCACGAGGTCCACGTACCGCCCGGCTACGGCGAAGACGCCGTCTACATGTCGACAGGGGTGCCCGTGAGCCGGCCCCTCGAAGAGGAGGAAGCGGGTTGACGACCACCGTCCGCGTCCACGACGCGTCGCGCCGCGCCAAGTGGGCCATCGCCGCGCTGTTCTGCTTCCTCGGATTCCAGTACGCCACCTGGGCCGCCCGACTGCCCACGCTCAAGAGCGAACTCGGTCTGTCCGAGACGGAACTGGGGCTGCTGCTGATGGCCTGCGGTGCCGGGGCCGCCGCCTCCTTCCCGCTGGTCGCGTACCTCATGCGGCGGATCGGCTCCCGGCGTCTCGCCCTTGTGTCGGCACTCGTCCTCGCGGCGCTGCTGGCGCTCCTGTCCGTGGCGCCGAACTACCCGGTCGCCCTCCTGATCATCTGCTGTGACGGCGTCGGCGTCGGCGCGCTGAACGTCGCCATGAACGCGCAGGGCGCCGAGCTGGAGACGAGGTTCCGGCGCACCGCCATGTCCCAGCTGCACGCCACGTTCAGCGCCGGGCTGCTCGGCGCCGCGCTGCTGGCCTCCGGGGTGAACCTGGTGACCTCGGCCGTCACGGCGCACTTCGCCGTGGCCGTCGTCCTGCTGATGCTGTTGCTCGGCTACGCCCGGCCGGGGCTGCTCACCGAGGCGGCGCGGCAGCCGGCCGACACCGCCGGGAAGGACACCGGTGCACAGGCACCCGAGGGGGCGAAGAAGCGCCGTCCGGCGCTGACCGTGCCGTCGCGCATGACGCTGTGGATGGGCTGCGCCATGGCGTTCGGCACCGTGACCGAGGGCTCCATGAACGACTGGTCCGCGCTCTACATGAAGGACGTCGCCAAGGCGTCGGAGACGGTGGCGCCGATGGGCATCGCCGTCGTCTCGGTGATGATGCTGGTGGCCCGGGTCTTCGCCGACCGCTGGCGCACCCGCTGGGGCGACGGACGCGTGGTGCGCGTCGGCAGCGCGGTGGCCGGCATCGGTCTGGCGCTCGCCCTCCTGGCCGGCGGGGTGGTGCCCACGCTGGCCGGCTTCGCCTGCGTGGGTCTCGGCGCGGCGGCCGTCACACCGTGCGTGTACGTGGCCGCGGCGGCGAAGGGGTCCGACGCCCTGGCGCTGGTGGCCGCGATGGGCACCACCGGGCTGCTGGTGGGTCCGGCCCTGATCGGCTTCATCGCGGGCGCGGCCGGCCTGGTCCCGGGCATGGCCGCGGTGGCGGCCTCCGCGCTGATCGTCTGCCTGTCCGCGACGCGGATCCGCTGGGGCTCCCTCGTCCCGGCGGTCGCCGAGTGACTGCCGGCCGGTGCGCACCCGGACACGGCGGCCCCGGGGGCCCGGCGGTGTCCGATTCGTTCAAGGCGGCGGCCGGGCGGTCCCCCTAGGGTTGCCGCCATGGACACCACCGGCGTATCCCGTCACCTCGGCATCCACATCGACCGCTCCGTGACGGACGTCTACGCCTGTGCCCGCGACCCGGCCAACCTGCCGGCGTGGGCGCTCGGCCTTGGCGGCTCCATCGAGCGGATCGACGGCCGGTGGGTCGCCGAGTCCGCACCGATGGGCCGGGTCGTGGTGACGTTCGTGGCCGCGAACGACCTGGGTGTTCTCGACCACGACGTCACGCTGCCCTCGGGAGAGACGGTCCGCAGCCCGCTCCGGGTGATCGCGGACGGCGCGGGCAGCGAGGTGGTGTTCACCCTGCGCCGCAGACCGGGGACGACCGACACCGAGTTCCAGCGGGACGCCGACATGGTCCTGGCCGACCTGCGCCGGCTCAAGAACCTGCTGGAAACCACCACCGACCGACGGTGAGGACCGGCCGTGGCATCGCTCGGGGGTCTGACTGCGGGCGCACGCCATGGCCGATGCGCGGCGCGCCGCGCAGCAGGGTGCCGACCCGGGCGGGCGGTGCCCGGCGCCGGGCTACGAGGGCAGCAGGCGTTCGACGGTCTTCTCCAGGCGGGGCAGGGCACGCTGTCCCATCAGGGCCAGCGCGATGGACGCCGCGACGCCGAGCCAGGCGACGGGTCCGAGCGGGGTGCAGCCGAAGAAGCGGCTGACCCCCGGGGTCTGCACCAGCGCCGCGAGCACCACGGCCGAGCCCAGGGAGGTGAACCGGACCAGGCGGCTGTCGCGGCGGTCCAGCAGGGTCTGGGCGAGCTGCGCGCCGACGACGCCGCACAGGGCCATCGTGCTGGAACGGCGGGCCGTGCCGGGCGTCCAGCGGCCGATCAGCCAGGCCGTGACGGCGCCCAGGCACGTGGTGAGCGCCCGGTGGCGGATCTGCGTGAGCAGCGGAGCGCCGAGCATGGCCGACGCCGCTTCGGGGGAGTTCACGGACCGCGCCTGCGAGGGATCTTCGGTCTCCTTGCGCGTGACCGCGACCGCCATCGCCGGGAACAGGTCCGTGAACAGGTTCACCAGCAGCATCTGGCGGGTGGACAGCGGCGCCCTCCCCGACAGCAGCGTGCCGACCAGGCCGAACCCGATCTCCCCCGCGTTGCCGCCGATCAGGATGGCGATCGCGTCGGCGACGCTGCGCCACAGTGCGCGGCCCTCCCGCACCGCGTCGATCAGGACCGTCAGGTCGTCGTCGGTGAGGACCAGGTCGGCGGCGTTGCGCGCGGCCGACGAACCGCGGGCGTTGATGCCGACGCCGACGTCGGCCGCGCGGATCGCCGCCGCGTCGTTCGCGCCGTCCCCGACCATGCCCACCACGCGGCCGGCGTCCCGCAGCGCCTCGACGACCTTGAGTTTCTGCTCGGGGGCGACCCGCGCCACCACGGTGGTGTCGCGCAGCATGCGGGCCCTGGCCGAACGGTCGGCTGCCGCCAGCTCGCTCCCGGTGATGACGGCGGTGTCCTCGGGCCAGCCCAGCGCTAGCGCGATCGACTGCGCGGTCTGCGGGTGGTCGCCGGTGAGCATCACCGGTCGTACGCCGGCTTCGCGCAGGCCCCGCACGAGCGTCTGGGACGTGTCGCGCGGGGTGTCCGCCAGCCCGAGCAGACCGGTGAACTCCAGGTCGCCCAGATCCTGTTCGAGCACGTCCTCGGGGTCCTCGCCCGCGCCCAGCCGGCGCCGGGCGACCGCCAGGATGCGCAGCCCGTCCCCGGCGAGGGTCCGCGCCGCCTCGGAGATCCGCTCGGGTAGCCCGGCGCACGCGGGCAGGACGGTCTCCGGGGCGCCCTTGACCACCAGCAGGCGCGGGCCCCGACCGGCCCGGCCGACAGCGGCGGCGTATCCGCGGGCGGCCTCGAACTGCCGTCCCTCCGACTGCGCCCAGTCCGGGTCGGGTCCGGTGGCGTCGAGCACCGCCTCGTCCGTGGCGTGCACCGGCCGGTCCGAGCCGCCGTTGAGGCGGGGGCAGGCCCGCGCGGCGACGCGCAGCGTGTCGGCCGCGGCCGGGTCGTCCACCGGGTGGACCGTGCCGTCGTGGTCGGTCGCCTTCGCCAGCCGCAGCCGGTTCTCGGTGAGGGTGCCGGTCTTGTCGAAGCAGATGGTGTCCATGCGGCCGAGCGCCTCCAGGGCCCGTGTCGTGCGCACCAGCACCCCGCCGCGGCTCAGCCGCCGGGCCGCCGCCAACTGCGCCACCGTGGCCACCAGCGGCAGACCCTCGGGCACGGCCGCCACCGCGACGGCGACCCCGCCGCTGACCGCCTCCCGGACGGAGGTGCCCCTCAGCAGCGCGAGAGAGGTGATCGCGGCTCCGCCGGCGAACGTCAACGGCAGGGCCCCGGCGGTGAGTTCACGCAGCCTGCCCTGGACACCGGCGGCCGGCGGGGTGCGGGCGGCGAGCCGCACCGCACGGGATGCCTCGGTGCGCTCGCCGGTGTCCACCACCACGGCACGGGCGTGCCCGACCGTCACGGTCGTGCCCTCGAACACCATGGAGCGCCGGTCGGCGACCGCGGCGTGCGGGGTCGGCTCGGTCTGCTTCTCCACCGGCAGTGATTCCCCGGTCAGCGCCGACTCGTCGACCTCCAGGCCGTCCTCCCACAGCAGCCGGGCGTCGGCGGGCACGACATCGTCGGTCTGCAACTCGATGACGTCTCCCGGTTCCAGGTCGGCGGCGTCCACGGTGTGCGGCTCGGCCCGGACGCTCGGGGCGAGCCGCGCGGTCCGTTTCTGCTGGGCGAGCAGCCCGGACACGGCGCGTTCGGCGCGCAGCCGCTCGATGCCGCCGACGAGCGCGTTGAGGTCGAGGGCGCCGAGGACGAGCAGGGCGTCCACGACCGAACCGAGGATCGCGGAGGCCGCCGAACCGACGGCCAGCACGGGGGTGAGGGGATCGTGCAGTTCGTCGCGTACGGCCTTGGCCAGACGCACCGTCCACCACGCGGGGGTGAGGACCGCGGTGTGCGACGCGGCCTGTGCCGCTCGGTGGGCCTGGGCCGACGCCTGTTCCAACGGGCGGTGCCCCGCGGCCGGTCGGTGCTCCAGCCGGTCCAGGGCCTCGTCCGCCTCCATCTCGTGCCAGTGCACCCGGGGGAGCGGCATGGGCGGGCGGGCCGTGGCGACGCCGAGCGCCGCGCGGGCGGCGGTGAGCAGTGCGGTGGCCGCCGCGATGTCGACGGGGGCGTGCCGCAGTCCCGGCAACGCGGAGCGCCGTCCCCGGCCGCCCTTCGCCCCGCCGACGGCCACCAGCAGTCCGGACAGCGCGGCGCCGGAGCGGGCCAGGGTCTGTGCCCGGCCGCCGACCCGACGGGCCGCCGGTATCGCGGTCAACACCCGCCACACGTCGCACAGTCCGTGCAGGGCGAGCACGTCCGCACCCCAGACGACGGCGCCGCCCGCGTCGGTGAGGGCGCAGGCGATGTCACCGGCGAGCAGCCCGTCCAGCACGACGTGGCTGTCGCGGGAGCGGATCCGGGCGACGGTGATGACGGCGCCCGCGTCGTCGCCGAGCCCGTGGACCACGTCGTCCAGCGGTCGCCGTGCGTCCACGACCTGGTCGGCGAGGCCGGTGAAGTCCTCAAGCGCGGGGTCGTCCACGAGGACGATGTGCAGTCCGGCCCGGCGTGCCGCGTCCAGCACGGGTTCCGCCCACGGGTCGGCCTCTCCCCGTTCGGTGCGCAGCGCGCTCGGATGCAGCACGAGTGTGCCCGCCATCTCCAGTTCCCGCAGCCGCTCCGGCTCGCGGGCGAGGACGCCCGATCGGGCGAGCGCGGCACCGAGCAGGGCGTGGAAGGCGGCCGGCCCGTAGCGCGCGGCCTTCGGCGATCCCGAGAGCACCGCCTCGGCCGCCTCGGCGGCGTCATGCTTGACCAGCAGGGTCACCGCCGCTCCGAGCACACTGCCGAGCGAGGCGTGGGTCGCGTAGTTCTGGGCCGGGGAGACGCGCAGGGCGGGGCGCGGGGTGCCGCGGTCCGCGATGCTGATGCGGTCGGGCCCGCTGAGCTTGTCGTGGTGCGTGTCGAAGAAGGCCGCCCGGGACACGGTGTCCGCGAGTTGGCAGGCGCGCAGCGCTCCGTCGAGCAGCAGCGAGGCGGGTGTCTGCCCGGCCCCGTGAGCGAGGGCGTTCGCGCAGGTCAGCGTCATGTCCATGCCGAAATGGCCGATCCGGGCGCGCAGCAGGGCGCGAAAGCGCGGATTCTCCCGCAGCAGCGTCACGACGGCGGTGACCACGCGGGACGACGGCGGCAGCCGCAGGAAGTACGCCGTGACCGCCGCGCCCGTTCCCACCGCATCGGCCGCGAGCAGGGCCGCCGCCGCGCGCACCCCGGCCGGATCGGCCGGATGCGTGGTCTCCTCGGGACCGCCGTCGGCCGGGGCGAGCCCGCAGCGGTCCGCCAGCCGCAGCGCGTGCTCGACGACGTCGTCGCCGACCGCGTCCTCGGTCCCGGTCACCACCAGGCGGCCCAGACCGTCGTCCCAGTAGGCGAAGAGCACATCCGGGTGCCGGCTCACCTCCTCGGCCAGCCGACGGGCGGCCCGGCGCGTCCGCTCGGCCGACTGGTCCGGGTCCGCGGGCCGCAGCGCGAGATGGGCTCGCGCGCCGGCGCGCCACTGTGCCGCGGACCCGGGCAGTGCGGTACGTGCGACCCGGGCCACCCGGACCGCGCGGTCCATGCCCCGCACCCCGGCGCGGGCCGTGCCGGCGATCGCCCCGGCGGCGATTCCGGCCGCGGGCGCGGCCGCCCGCGCCAGCAGCCACGGCGCCGTGGGCAGTGCCCGGACGGCGGCCGACGGGGCGGTCAGCAACCCCAGAACCATGACGCATCACTTCCCCAGGGTCGCGGCTCAGCGGGTGGTGCGCCCTCGCTTCGCCGTCGTCGTACGGGCGCTCGTGGCACTCCTCGTTGTTCGCGTGGTTCGCGTGCCCGTATCGCTCTTGGAGGTCGTGCCCCGCGGGGCCGCGGACGCGGTCTTCTTCTGTGCCGGCGTCGACTTCTTCTGTGCCGGCGCGGTCTTCTTCGGTGCCGGTGCCGGTGCCGGTGTCGCTGCCCGGCGGCCGGGGCTCGCGCGCCGCGGAGCGGTGGTGGTCGCCGTCGGCGCCGCCGAGCCGGCGCCGGCGCCGGTCGCCTTGCCCTCGGCCTCCTTGCGGCGCGCCTGGGTGAGCCAGACGACGGCCGCACCGGTGAGGGCGACGGGCCATTCGACCGCGCCGACCGCCCCGAGCACCCCGGCGCCGACGTAGACGGCCAGCCGCCGTCCGCGGGGCGACACGGATTCGACCTTGTCCAGTATGCCTTCGCCGGCCTTGGTCAGCGCCTCGGCGCCGGGCACTTTGCGCACCGCCGAGGCCGCGGCGCGCAGGGGCGCGACGGGGTCCGAAGGCGACTTCTGCTCGGCCATGACCGCTCCTTGCCTGCGGTGGTATCGCTTGCCTCCTGCCGAGTGCCCCGAAACACGCACCCGTCCCACCGCGCACGAAGGTCGTTTTCACCGGGTGCCGCCGTGGATACTGGCCGGGTGATCCACCTGCTCGAACAGTCGTCGGCCGTCCCCGCCGAGGTGCGCGACTACCTGGAGGAACTGGTCCGGCGCACGAGCGCGGTGTGCGGACCCCGGTTGGTGAGCGTCGTCGGCGTCGGCTCCCTCGCGCTCGGCGACTACCGGCACGGGCGCAGCGACATCGACGTCACCGTCGTGGTCGACCCGGCGCTGCCGCGGCCGGCGCTGCGCGAGTTGGCCGGGACCCTGGCCCACCCCGGACTGCGCTGCCCCGCGGCCGGCCTCGAACTGGTCGTCTACGCGGCGGACTTCGCCGCCCGGCCGGCCGGCGAGGCCGGGTATCTGCTGGACCTCAACACCGGCGCGTTGCTGCCGAACCGGGTCGGCTTCGACGCCACCCGTTCCCCCACCTTCTGGTACGTCATCGACCGTTCCGTCGCCCACCAGTGCGGTGTCCCGCTGTACGGCCGGCCCGCACGGGAGGCGATCGTCGCGCCGCGGCCCCCCGAGCTGCTCACCGCGATCCGCGCCTCCCTGCGCGAGCACAGCGACGGCGAGGGGCACCTCGCGGACAACCGCGTCCTCAACGGCTGTCGCTCGGTGGTGTTCTGCCGTACCGGCCGCTGGCAGGCCAAGCGCGCCGCGGCACACGAGATCGCCACGGCCGAGGCGGACTTCCGGCCGCTCATCGAGGCCGCGGTGCGCAGTTTCGAGCGCCCGCGCGCAGCCGCAGAGCCCCTTCCCGGCGCCGCGGTGCGGGCCTTTTTGACCTGGGCGCGCGAACGCGTCGACGAGACCGCACGGGCGGCCGGGATCTGAGGGACCCGCGTCAGCGGGCCTGCGGACGTCCGCGCTCGCCCGTGGCCCGCGGGGTGCGGCGCCGGGCCCAGCGCGGCGTCCAGACGTCGGTTCCCGTGTGCTCGGGGCGCAGCGCGGCGAAGTGGTCGCGCAGCGCGCCGAGGGCGGGGTGCCGGTTGTGGGTGTGCCACAGCAGGGAGTGCGGGTAGACCGGCGTGGGCCGGTGCAGCGGGATGCGCCGCAGGTCGTGGCCGACGGGCCAGACCAGCGGTGTCCGCTCGCTGAGGAAGGTCGCCAGGGTCGAGGACGCGGCGATCGTGTCGAGCAGGGCCTCGACGCCGAAGTTGGGTCCGACCGTGTCGATGGTGAAGCCGAATTCGGCGGCCAGCTCGTCGTAGTACGCGGTCCACTCGGTTCCCGGGGCGTTGCCGGGCATCCAGATGCGCTGCCCCGCCAGTTGCGCGGGGGTCACGGCGCCGGCGGTCGCGAACTCGTGGTCCGGGCCGGTGAACAGCTGGAGCGGTTCGTCGTAGACGGGTGCGGCCTCGATGTCGTCGGGCAGCTTGTGCCCCGGCATCGCGACGGCGCGGAAGGTGGCGTCGATGGCGCCGGACCGCAGGGCCGCGACGGCGGTGTCCGCGTCGAAGAGGGTCACCACGTCGAGGGCGATCTCGGGGTGCGCCCGGTGGAAGTCGCGCAGATTGCCCGCAAGCGAGAGCCGGCGCCCGATGACGTCGACGCGCAGCGCGCGCCGGCCGGGACACACGGCGGCGACGGCCCGGTCACGGGCTTGCAGGAGATCGCGGGCGTGCGGCAGGAAGACCTGCCCGTCGATGGTCAGCCGGGCCCCCTGCGCCGTGCGGGTGAACAGCCGCACGCCGAGGTCCTTCTCCAGCGTGGCGACGCGCTTGGAGACGGCCTGTTGAGTGAGGGACAGGTCGACGGCCGCCCGCTGGAACTGCCCTGATTCCGCGACCGCGACGAAGGTGCGCACAGCGTTGAGATCCACGCGGCCACCCTAGCCGCACAACATCCGGTTGTGCCGTGCCGGTCCGAGGGTTTGTGCGCTCCGCCGGCCCACGCTCGTTCTGACGGGACCGATGGGCCGGTTCCGTCCTCGACTCTCGACGGAACCGGCGGACTACCGCGCGGTTGCACAACTCATAGTTGTGTCATCCCCCTGGGGGCGATGGGGGTCACGCCCGTGCGCGGTCACCGGGGCGGCGCGCCGCAACCGGCCCTACCGGTCGCGGAGTTCGGGCGGCAGGGCGGGAGCGGGCACGTTCTGGAACGCCACGGGGCGCCGGAACCGGTCGATCGCCGCCGTGCCGACGGACGTCGTGGTGGGCGCGGTCGAGGCCGGCCAGGGGCCGCCGTGCTGCTGGGCGTCGCTGACGGTGACCCCGGTCGGCCACTCGTTCCAGATGACGCGTCCGGCGTGCTCGGCGAGCAGTTCCAGCATCCGCCGTCCGTCGTCGTCCGGGTCGGCGCCGCCCTGGACCGTGCCGGTCAGGGTGCCCTCGAAGTCGGCGAGCGCGGCCTCGACGTCGGCCAGGGCCGCGTACTCGACGAGGAGCGAGGCGGGCCCGAACACTTCCGTCGCAATGAGCGAGGGGTCGGCGCGGACGGCGTCGGTGGTGGTGCGCAGCAGGACGACGTCCGGGTGCCCGTCCGCTCCGGGCGCGCGCAGCGCCACGGTGACCCCGTCGCGTGCGGCGAGGCCGTCGAGCGCGGCCGTGTAGCCGGCGCCGATGTGCTCGTTCAGCATCGGCCCCGCGGCGAGGGACGGCAGCGCCGCGACGAAGGCGTCGGCGTCGGGGACGAACACCACACCCGGCTGCGTGCAGAACTGGCCGGACCCGAGGGTGCAGGACGCGGCGAACCCGGCGGCGATGTCCGCGGGCCGTTCGGCCCAGCCCGCCGGGGTGACGACGACCGGATTGGTGGAGCCGAGTTCGCCGTAGAAGGGGATCGGGTCGGGCCGGGCGGCGGCCAGGTCGAAGAGGTGCCGGCCGCCGCGCGTGGAACCGGTGAAGCCGACCGCCTTGATGCGTCGGTCGCGCACGGCGTCCGCGCCGGTCCGCTCGCCCTCGATGAGCTGGAGCAGAGGGGCCGGGGCGCCCGCGGACCGGAGCGCGTCGGCGGCGACGGCCGCGGTGAGCCGGGACAGCTCCGGATGCCCGGGGTGTGCCTTGACGACGACGGGGCAGCCGGCCGCCAGGGCGCTGACGGTGTCCCCGCCCATGACGCTGAAGGCGAAGGGGAAGTTGCTCGCGGCGAACACCAGGACGGGGCCCAGCGCGACCATGGTGCGGCGCAGGTCGGGGCGCGCGCCCATCGGCCAGTCGGCGTCCGCGTGGTCGACGCGTACGTCGTCCAGGGCGCCGGCGGCCAGCCGCTCGGCGAACAGGCGGCACTGGAAGGTGGTGCGGCGCAGCTCTCCCGACAGCCGGGCCTCGGGCAGATGCGACTCGCGCCGGGCGACGGGGACCAGGCGCCCCGCGGCGGCGTCGAGCGCGTCGGCCGCGGCGGTCAGCCAGCGTGCGCGGTCGGCGGGGCGGGACCTGCGGGCCGCTGGTGCGGCGGACGCGGCCCCGGCCAGCACGGTGTCGAGCGGTTCGGTGGTGGGCGGGGCGGGGTCGGCGGGGGTGGCACGGGGTGCGGTGGTGCTCACGATGGGCCTCGAAAAGGGTCAGGTGACGATGTCGTGGGAGGCCATGTCGGCCAGCGTCCACTCCTCGACTTCGGTCAGGTGGATCGCGGCGGCCTCCTGGGCGGCGCCGATGTCACGGGCGGCCATGGCGTCCAGGATCTCCAGGTGCCGCCGGGTCGATCCCGCGAGGCGGTGCGGGCCGGTGGCACCGAGGACGCGCAGCCAGTACACGAAGGGTTCGACCGACTCGCGGGCCGCGATCAGCCGGCTGTTGCCGGTGCTGGCGATGATCTCGCGGTGGAGGCGGGTGTCGCTGGCGAAGAACGGTTCGTAGTCGCCCCGCTCGGCCGCCCGGATGGCGGCGACGGCCTCGTCGCGCAGGTCGGCGATCTGCTCCAGCGGCATGGCCTCGGCGGCCACGCCGGTGGCCAGCCACTCCAGCCCCTTGCGCAGTTGGCACACCTCGTGCACGTCGTTGCGGGTGGGCCGGGTGACGAATGTGCCGGAGCGCGGCCGGGTCTCGACGAGCCGGTCGTGCTCCAGGCGTTGCAGGGTGTCGCGCACCGGGGTGCGGGAGACGCCGAACTCGGTCGCCACGGCCTGCGGGTCGAGCCGGGAGCCCGGGGCGTAGACGCCGGTGGTGATCCGCTCGCACAGGATCGAGTAGAGCTGCTCGGAGATCGACTCCACGACGAGCGGGGTGGTGCCGCGGCGGCTGTGGACGGACGGGGTGGCCATGATCGCCCTTCTTCTCCAACGGTCGCTGCGGCGCCGGTCTCCCGGGGGGTCCGGCGCCGTGGACACAGCATCTAATCGATCAGGTTAGCCGCTTGCAGGGCGGTCCTGATGCGTTCCCGCTCGGCCTCGGTGGCGGGCCGGAACGGGCGGCGCGGCAGACCGGGGTTGCGGCCCAGCAGTTCGAGCGCGGCCTTGAGCGTGGCGGGCAGGTTGGGCGCGTCGACGGCCCGCCAGACGGTGAGGATGCGCTCGTGCAGTTCGAGTGCCCTGGCGTGGTCGCCGGCCTGCACCGCGTCCCACAGCTCGACGCTCAGCCGGGGGGTGACGGTGGGGATCGCGGCGAGGGCACCGTGGGCGCCCATGACGAACGCGGGGTAGTGCAGGTCGTCCAGGGCGGCGAGCACGGTGAACCGGTCGCGCGAGCGGTGCAGGAGATCGGCGAGCAGGTGGATGTCGCCGCCCGACTGCTTGACGGCCACCACCTGCGGGACGTCGCGCAGCAACTCGATGGTGTCCACGGGCACCAGCGCCCACGGCACGACGTTGTAGAGGACGATCGGCAGGTCGGTGGCCTCGCCGATCTCGCGGTAGTGCGCGACCGTCTCCTCGGGGGACGGCGCGAACACATAGTGCACGGGGGTGACCTGGAGGGCGTCGACCCCGGCCGCCTTCAGCGCGAGCGAGTAGCGCTTGGCCTGTGCCGTGCTGTTCTGGATGACGCCGCCGATGACCGGAACACGACCGGCGACCTCGTCGACGACGGTGGCGCAGATCGCCGCGCTCTCCTCCAGGGACAGCGTCTGGCCCTCGCCGGTGCTGCCGCAGGCGCAGATCGCGGTGACGCCCTGGTCCAGGAGGTACTTCACCTCGCCGCGCAGCAGGTCGAGGTCGACCTCGTCGTTTGCGTCGAACGGCGTGACGACGGTCGAGATCATGCCGCCGAGCCGGATGTCCTTCACGTTGGTCTCCCGGGTATTGCCGCGCCCTAGGCACGGATGTAATGTCTGATGCATCAGATGTTAGCACGCGGTCCCTCGTCAGGAGAACCGTCGCTTTCCGGACACGGTCGGCGCCCGTGCAGCATGAAGGGACCGAACCGACCGTGTCGTCCGAGCCGCCATCGCAATGGAGCGAGCATGCCCCAACCGCCCGCCACGCCCGACGCCCGCGCGTCCCTGCGCAAAGTCGTCACCGCCAGCGCCCTCGGCACCACCGTCGAGTACTACGACTTCACCCTCTACGCGACCACCGCGGCACTGGTCTTCGACAAGGTGTTCTTCCCCGACGCCTCGCCCCTGGTGGGCACCCTCGCCGCCTTCGCGACCTACTTCGTCGGCTACGCCGCCCGCCCGCTCGGCGGCATCCTCTTCGGTCACTTCGGCGATCGCCTCGGACGCAAGAACGTCCTCATCATCACCATGCTCATGATGGGACTGGGCACCTTTGCGATCGGCCTGCTGCCCTCCTACGACAGCATCGGCATCGCCGCCCCGATCCTGCTCGTCGCGATCCGGCTGCTCCAGGGCCTCGGCATGGGCGGCGAGTACGGCGGCGGAGTGCTCATGGCGCTGGAGTACAGCCCGCGCTCCCGCCAGGGCTTCTTCACCTCACTGGTGCACATCGGCACCCCGGCCGGCGTGCTCATCCCGGTGGGCCTGGTCACCCTCCTCGACAACGCGCTGCCGTCCGGCTCGTACGACTCCTGGGCCTGGCGGCTGCCCTTCCTCGCCAGCATCCTGCTGGTCGGCGTCGGCATCTGGATGCGCCTGAACATCACCGAGAGCCCCGAGTTCGTCAAGATGCGCGAGGACCGCGAGGTGCAGAGCCTGCCCGTGCGCCAGGTGTTCACCCGGCGGCCCGCGACGGTCCTGTTCTCCGTGCTCGCCAAGATCGCCGAAAGCGGCCTGTTCAACATCTACTACGTGGTGGCGATCACCTACGTCACCACCGAACTCGATCTGCCGAAGAGTCCCGTGCTGCTCGCGGTGCTGATCGCCTGCGCCGTCGAGTGCTGCACCCTGCCGTACTTCGGCGCCCTCTGCGATCGCATCGGCCGGCGCAAGGTGTACATCGCCGGTGCCCTCTTCCAGGCGATCCTGGCCGTGCCGTTCTTCCTGCTGCTGCAGACCGGCCAGTTCTGGGCCTACGTGTTGGGTATGACCCTCGGACTCGGCATCGGGCACGGCGCCATGTACGGCGCTCAAGGTGCCCTCTTCTCCAACCTCTATCCGGTCAACGTCCGCTACACGGGGCTGTCGGTCACCCAGCAGATCGGCGCCACCCTCGGCGGCGGTCTCTCCCCGCTCATCGGCACCGCCCTGCTCTCCGCGGCCGGCGGACACTGGGCCTGGCTGATCGCCTACTGCGTGGGCGTCGCCGTCGTCTCCGCCCTGGCCACCACCCGGCTGGGGGCCGGCGAGGCGCCCGCCCCCACGACCGGCGCACCGGCCCCGCACCTCCCCGAAAGGACCCAGGTCTCGTGAACAGCCTGTTCCTGCCCGAGCAGCACCCCGTCGAGCAGGCCCTGCGCGGCCTGACCCTGGCCCACCCCGACCTGCTGCACCTCACCGAGGACCCGCTGTACGTCACCACCCGCGACCGTCACCCCGGCCGGCGCGTGGGCATCGTCTCCGGCGGCGGCTCCGGCCACGAGCCCCTGCACACCGGATTCGTCGGCCGCGGCATGCTGGACGCCGCCGCCCCCGGCCGGATCTTCGCCTCGCCGCACAACCGGCAGGTGTACGAGGCCTCCCGGGCCGTCGCCGGCCCGGACGGCGTGCTGCACGTCGTGAAGAACTACACCGGCGACCGCATCAACTTCGGCATCGCCGCCGAACGCCTGCGCGCCGACGGCATCCCCGTGTGCCGCGTCCTCGTCGACGACGACCTCGCCACCGACAGCGCCGAGACCGCCACCGGCCGCCGCGGCACCGGCGCCACCGTCATCGTGGAAAAGCTCCTCGGCGGCGCCGCCGACCAGGGCCTTGGCCTTGACGAACTCGCCGGTCTCGGCGCCGAGTTCGCCGCGGCCTCGCGCAGCCTCGCGGTCGCCGCACGCGCCCAGACCTCCCCGTCCCGCGGCGGCGAGGCGTTCGCACTGCCCGACGGCACGCTCGAATACGGCGTCGGCATCCACGGCGAGCGCGCCGCCACCACCCTGGAACACCCCGGCTTCGAAGAACTCGTCGACCGCATGACCCAGCAGGTCCTCGACACGCTGCCGACGGCCACCGGCCGGGTCCTCCTGCTGGTCAACGGCCTCGGCGCGACCACGCTGCTGGAGTTGCACGCCGTCCACGCACGGGTGTCCGAGCTGCTGGACAAACGCGGCCTGAGCGTGGCCGGCCGGCTCGTCGGGACCTTCGTCCCGGCCCTGGACATGAGCGGCTTCTCCCTCACCGTGACCGCCCTGCGCGAGGACTGGACCGCCTTCTGGCACGCACCGGCCCGCACCCCCGCCTTCCCCGCACTGGAGACGATCCGTTGACCATCGACCGGCATCTCGTCCTGCGTACCTACGCGCAGGCCGCCCACACCGCGCACGACACCCTCACCGCCCTCGACCAGCTCTCCGGCGACGGCGACTTCGGCGACAATCTCCGCGAAGGACTCGACCGGGTCGTCTCGGCCCTTGCGGCCCGGCCCGCCGAACCGGCGTTCGCGGTGGCCGCGGAGGTCTTCCTGAACGAGGTCGGCGGCACCAGCGGCCCCCTGCTCGGGCTGCTGTTCCAGGAGATCGCGGGCGCCCTCGCTGCCGGGGACGACCGCGCGGCCTGGGCCCGCGGGGTACGCGAGGGACTCGCCGCGATCCAGCGGGTCGGGGAGGCGGAGCCCGGGGACCGCACCATGGTGGACGCCCTGGTCCCGGCCCGCGACGCCCTGGAGGCGGGGGAGGACCTGCGGGACGTCGCCCTCGCCGCCCTCGCGGGCGCCCGGGCCACGGCCTCGCTGCGGGCCCGGCGCGGACGCGCCTCCTACGTCGGTGAACGCGCCGTCGGCTCGGCCGACCCCGGAGCCATGGGGGTCGCCCTGCTGTTCTGGTCCCTGGCCCGGGCACAGGACCGGTCGCCGGGCGAACTGACGGACTTCCTCGGGAGCACGCACGAGCCGGGCCAGGAGCCGGCGCCCGGCCGGAAGGCCCCCGCGCATCAGGGCTGACCTCGGATGCCGGGGCCGCCCCGCCTGATGCGCGGGGCGGCCTTGGCACCCACGACACGAGCGCCCCCGCTCCACCCGGCGAGTACACTATTCACTAGGTGATGAATTACTGGTGGTGAACCGCTGCTCTCCGGAAAGGCAGGGCCGTGATGGAACGGACCACATGTTGTGTCGTGGGCGGTGGTCCCGCGGGCATGGTGCTCGCCCTGCTGCTGGCCCGGGCCGGCGTCGAGGTGACGGTCCTGGAGAAGCACGACGACTTCCTGCGCGACTTCCGCGGCGACACCGTGCACCCCTCGACGCTCGCCCTGCTGGACGACCTGGGCCTGGCCGACAGGTTCGCCCGGCTCCCGCAGCGCCGGGTGCACACCGTCCAGATGCCCGTCGGGGCCGGCCGGTCGCAGGTCACGGTCGCCGACCTCGCCGTGCTGCGCGGCCCGTACAACTACGTGGCGATGGTGCCCCAGTGGGACCTCCTGGACCTACTCGTGGCCGAGGCCCGGCGCGAACCCTCCTTCCACCTGCGGATGGGCACCGAGGCCGACTCCTTCCTGGTCGAGCGCGGCCGGGTGACCGGTGTCCGCTACCGCACCCGGGACGGCCGCCACGGAGAGCTGCGCGCCCAGCTCACCGTCGCCTGCGACGGTCGCGGCTCCCTGGCCCGCTCCCGGCCGGAGCTGGGACTGCGCCGCTACCGCTGCCCGATGGACGCCTGGTGGTTCCGGCTGCCCCGGCACGCGGGGGATCCGCGCGGACTCGTCGGCGCCGCGGGCGACCGCTTCCTGACCGCGATGATCGACCGCGGGGACTACTGGCAGTGCGCCGCCCTCATCCCCAAGGGCTCCGACGCCCGCCGCCGCGCCGCCGGGCTCGACCGCTTCCGCGCCGAGTACGCCACCGCCGTCCCCTGGATCGCGGACCGCATCGACCGGCTGCGCTCCTGGGACGAGGTCAAGCTCCTCGACGTCCGCCTGGACCGGCTGCGCCGCTGGCACCGGCCCGGCCTGCTGTGCATCGGCGATGCCGCCCACGCGATGTCCCCGGTCTTCGGCATCGGCATCAACCTCGCCGTCGAGGACGCCGTGGCCGCCGCGCGTCATCTGGTCGGGCCGCTGCGCCGCGGCACCGTGGGCCTGCACGACGTGCGCGGCATCCAGCGCCGCCGCCGGCCGACCACCGTCGCCACCCAGGGGCTGCAACGCCTGGCCCACGCGCGCCTCATCGCTCCCGTCCTGCAGGGCCGCCCGCCCCTCGGCGATGTGCGCAGGGCCCGGCGTGTGGCCGGACTGCTCGCCTCGTCCCGGCTGCTGCGCCGGCTGCCCGCGTACTTCATCGGATACGGGGCACTGCGCGAGCGCCCCCCGAAAAGCGCCGTCCGCCAGCCCCGCGCGGGCCCGGAGACGAGCGAGCGGCCCTCGACCGCCGACCGGCCGGCTCCACAGCCGTGATCCAGCCGGGGCCGGTCGCACGGGGCGTCCGGCGGCGCCGTGGCCGGCCCGACGGCCAGCACCCGGCCGCCGCGACGCCCCCGCGCCGAGCCTCCCCGCGCCGGCGGGCGTCGGCGGGGCGAGTAGGGTGCGGGCGTGCGGCGGATCCTGGTGGTGGGTGTCACCGGTGCGGGCAGATCCACGCTCGCCCGTGCGGTGAGCGCCCGACTGGATCTGCCGTACCACGAGATGGACGCGCTGTACTTCGACGGCCCCGACTGGTCCGTGAACGCCGGACTGGCCGAGGACGTGGCGGCGCTCACCGCAGAGCCCCGCTGGGTCTTCGACTCGCTCGGCTACCCGGAGGTCCGCGACCTCATGTGGGAGCGGGCGGACACCGTCCTCTGGCTGGACTACCCGAGAAGGGTCGTGATGCCCCGCATCCTGCGCCGGTCCCTGCGGCGCACGGTGACCCGCGAGGTGGTCCACGGCGGCAACAGGGAGACCTGGCGGGACTGGCTGACGCGGCAGCACCCCGCCCGGTGGGCCTGGTCCCAGCACCGGGCCCGCCACCGCGAGATCGAACGACGCGTCCACGACCCGAGGTTCGCCCCGCTGAAGACCCACCGGTTCGGCCACCCCGCCGCGGCGGCGGACTGGCTGGCGGCCCTGTGAACCGGCCGGAGCCGAACGCCACAGCCACGCCGCCGGCCAGGCCCCTGCCCCAACGCGCCCTCCTTCCACGGCGGTTGACCGGCGACCGCGAACAACTCCGCCCACCGCCCGGCGAACACGTCGCACGGCGGCGGCGTGCCACACCCGCCGGTCAGGCGGTCACCCGGTGCGGCTGCCGTACGGTGAGCCGTCCGGTGCGGGCGAGCGCGGCGATCGAGGCGGCGCACCCGAGGCCCGTCGCGGCCAGGGCGCCCCAGGTGAGCCAGAGGGCATCGTGCCGTACGGCGACGTCCCACAGCGCCCCCGTGGCGAGGTTGCCGAGGGTGATGCCCAGGCCGGAGACGGTGTTGTAGAGGCCGTAGTGGGTGGCGACCAGCCGGTCGCCGGCGAGCGAGACGACGGTGTCCATCTCGAAGGGGTAGACGACCGCACCGCCCGCCGCCAGCAGCACGACCGCGGTCAGCAGAGCGGCGACGACCGCCGCCGCCGCGTGGTGCGGAACCAGCGCCAGCGGCACGAAAGCCAGCCCCATCGCCGCGAGCCCGCGCACCAGCGCCTCATGGCTGCTCCAGCGTTTCCTGCCCCAGCCGGTGAGCCGGAGCTGGCCCAGCACGGCGACGGCCGCCGACACCACGAACAGGCCGCCGGTGACGGCGGTGCCGTCCGCGCCCAGGGCGTCGGCGGCGGCCAGCGGGAGGGCGAGATAGACCTGGAACGTCAGGACGTACGACCCGATCATGGCGGTGGCGAAGAGCAGGAACGGCCGGTTGGCCACCACGCCGCGCCACTGCGCCGGCACCCCCTGACGCCCGGCGCCGGTGTCGGCCGCCGCGTCGCGCCGGGCCGGCAACGCGTGCCACTGAAGCAGGGTCAGCGCGGCGAAGACGCCCGCCGCCGCCGTGCCGACCAGCCTGAAGTCGGCGGCCAGCAGGCCGAGTCCGACCAGCGGGCCGAGCAACATGCCCGCCTGGTAGTGGACGTTGAAGACGGCGAAGGCGTCCACGCGGCGCGTACCCGCCTCCACGGCGAGGTAGGCGCGCACGGCGGGATTGAACAGCGCGCCCGCGAACCCCGTCGCCGCGGAGGCGACGACCAGGGCGGGCAGGTTGTCGACCCAGCCGAGCAGCCCGAAACCGAGCGTGCGCAGCAGACAGCCCGCCATGATCGGGGCCTTGTAGCCGTAGCGGTCCGCGAGGGTGCCGCCGATGAGGAACATGCCCTGCTGGGAGAAGTTCCGCACGCCCAGCACCAGTCCCACCGCCCAGGCGTCGAGACCGAGCGCACCCGAGAGATGGACGGCCAGGTAGGGCATGAGCATGTAGAAGGCGAGGTTGATGGCGAACTGATTGGCCATCAACAGCCGTACGGCGGGTGGGAAGGAGCGGGTCTGCCGCCACAGGTTCCTCATCGCGCGGCCCCCGAGAGGTAGGGAAGGCCGCCGCCCGCGAGCGGGTCGGTGACCCGGGTGCAGCGCGTCCAGCGGGTGACGGCCCGCTCGCCGGCCTCGCCGATCTCGTCCGGTTCGTCGGCGGGCGGGTGCCCGAGCAGACCGTGCTGCCGGCAGTAGGCGTCGTCGAAGACGGTGCCGACATAGCGCTGCGGTCCGTCGGGGAAGACGGCGGCGATGCGGTCCTCGGCGGGCAGGGTGCGGGCCAGCCAGCGGGCGACCAGGGCCACCGCACCCACGCTCCAGCCGCCGGTGGCGTAGTGGTGCCGGGCCAGCTGGCGGGCGGCCCACACCGCCTCGGGCGCGGCCACCCAGTGCACCTCGTCGAAGAGGCCGTAGGCGACGTTGCGCGGATAGATGCTGCTGCCCAGGCCGCGCATCAGACGGGGTGCCGCGGGCTGGCCGAAGATGGTGGAGCCGGTGGTGTCCACGCCGACCACGCGCAGCCCGGGGAAGAAGCCGCGCAGCACGGAGGCGATGCCCGCGGAATGGCCGCCGGTGCCCACGGAGACCACCAGGGCGTCGATACGGCCGAGTTGGGCGAGGAGTTCGCGGGCGAGCGGGGCGTAGGCGGCCACGTTGTCCGGGTTGTGGTACTGGTCCGGACACCAGGCGTCGGGGACGGCGGCGAGCAGCTCGGTGACGCGGTCGCGGCGGGCCTGCTGCCAGCCGCCGTCCGGATGCGGGTCGCCGACCAGGTCGACCTCGGCGCCGTAGGCGGTGAGCAGGCCCGTCATCAGGGGCTCCATGCCGGGGTCGGAGACCACGGTGACCGGGTGGCCGTACGCCGCGCCGGCCAGGGCCAGACCGAGGCCGAGGGTGCCGGATGTGGACTCGACGATGCGGGCGCCCGGCAGCAGCCGGCCGCGCTCACGGGCGGCACGGACCATGTACAGGGCGGTGCGGTCCTTGATACCACCGGGGTTGTGCCCTTCGAGCTTGGCCCAGAAGCCGCGTCCGGCGGCGGTGAAGGGTTCCCCGATCCACAGGACGGGGGTGTCGCCGACGAGACCGGCGGGGGTGTGCAGCGGATGCTTCGCGTCGGCGAGCAGCGACGCGGGGGAATACGGCGCGGACGCATACGGGTCGGGGGAGTGCTGAAGGGGGGAGCGGCGGGCGGGGGACTGCGGCACCGGTGTGCCGTCGTGCTGCTGCATGGCGTGCTTCTCCCGCGGCCGAAGAACACGCTCAGGTGCCGGCCGCCGTGGTCGAAGGAGCGGGGGTCCGATCGGTCGGCGCACAGCGCGGCGGCAGGCACGGGGCCATGGCGCGGCGCGCGGCGCACGGTCCGGTCAGGACCTCCACACGCCCAGGCGGGCTCTCGACCGGCCGGCCGCGGCCGGGCCGGGAGCCGGACCGGCGGGCGGGCCCGTCCCCGCGGTGGGGGATTCGTCGTCGGCCGCGGCGGGCGCCGCGGCCTCGTCCACGGCGGGCACGGGCGAGGCGATGTCCCGGGGCGGCTGGACCGTGGGCTCGTCCGTGTCCCAGCACTGCGCCAGATCGTCCCCCGAGGGCGGTGCCGGCCGTGTGACCGTAACGACGGGGGGGGGCGGCGGCACCTGGCCGCACGCCGCCTCGACCAGCAGGGGGGTGTCGGCCCGTACGGATCCCGCGGGGAGGGGACCGTGGGCGCAGCCGAGCAGATGGACCAGTGCGGCGAGCAGCACCACCAGTGCCGCTCCGGCCCGTGTCACGGGCCGGAGCTCGCGACGTACCGACCAAGCCACCATGGGCACACAAAGTAGTCGATCATGTGCATAAAGTTCCGGTGAGGTGTGCCGGGCGCGGCCCCGCGTCGGCCGGGACACCGCGCCGGCGGCGGCGACCGGCCCGGAAGTCCGCCGGGGCGGCGGGGCCGCCGGCGCGGGGACGGCGACATGTGTGCGATCACCGCATCGGGTGAACGGACCCCGGCGTGTGCCCGTATCTCCCCTCGACAGTCCGTCCGCGCGGGCGGCGCCGGCCCCACAACGGAGCGAGCGACGTGCCCCAGCAACAGCGATCACACCCCGGCCGCACCCCTTCCCCCGCCCGTCTGGTCCGCACGGCCGCCCTCGCCGGAAGTGTGGCCCTCCTGCCCCTGTCCGCGGCCTGCGGCGGCGGAGAGGACGACGCGGCCCGTGCGCCCGGGGCGTCGAGGGGCCCCGCGATCTCCGCGGTGCAGGCCCAGGTCGTGGCACCGGCGAAGGTCGAGGTCATCGCGCGCCTGACGAACTGCACGGCCAAGATCCGGATCGAGGCGGACGAACTGCGGCAGGGCGTCTGCCACACCGAGCGCGCCGACTACCTCATCACCACCTTCCCCGAGGAGCGGTTCCAGCGGACCTGGCTGGACACCGCGGCCATGTACCAGGGGGACTTCCTGGTGGGGGCCCGCTGGGTGATCAGTGCCGAGCGGGAATCGCTGGAACGGTTCCGGACCAGGACCGGCGGCACGATCGTCCACATGTCCGGGATGGGCCCGAGCCCGGCGCCGACTCCCTCCTGAGGCCGCCGTCCTCCCGACAAGGTTCGGCCGCGCCGCGGCGGCTTCCCGACCGCCCCGGTCCGGCCGGGTATTTCCGCAGGTCAGCGGGATATTAACGGACATGACAACGGTCACCGGTGCAGTCTTTGGCGTTTCCGCCGCGCATGCGTTTCACTGCGAGTCGGGCATCCGTCGCGAGCGGGGAGGCACACGAGATGAGCGAGTACGACCACGGCGTGGGGCACGACCACGGCGCGGGCGGCCACGCGGGGCACTCGCACGGCGTGGCCGCGGACGCCGACCGCCGCTGGCTGGCCATCGCGCTCACGCTGATCACGCTGTTCATGGCCGCCGAGGTCGCCGTCGGCATCGTCGCGAGTTCCCTGGCGCTGATCTCGGACGCGGCGCACATGCTCACCGACGCCGTCTCCATCGTGCTCGCACTCGTCGCGATGCGGCTCGCCGCCCGGCCGGCGCGCGGCGGCTACACCTACGGCCTGAAGCGGGCCGAGATCCTTTCCGCCCAGGCCAACGGGCTGACCCTGCTGCTGCTCGGTGCCTGGCTCGCCTACGAGGCGGTGCGCCGGCTGATCGCGCCACCGCAGGTCGAGGGCGGTGCGATGCTGGTCACCGCGCTCGCCGGGATCGCCGTGAACATTGCCGCGACCTGGTGCATCTCCAAGGCCAACCGGGCCTCGCTCAATGTCGAGGGTGCCTACCAGCACATCCTCAACGACCTGTTCGCCTTCATCGGTACGGCGGTCGCCGCCCTGATCGTGGTGCTCACCGGCTTCGCGCGGGCCGACGCCATCGCCACGCTCGTCGTCGTCGCCCTGATGGCGCGGGCCGGGTACGGGCTGCTGCGCGATTCCGGCCGGATCTTCCTGGAGGCCGCCCCCGCCGATGTCGACCCGGACCTGCTGGGTGACACCCTCGTCGGCCGGCCGGCCGTCATCGAGGTCCACGACCTGCACGTCTGGCAGATCACCTCGGGCCAGCCGGCCCTGTCCGCGCATGTCCTGGTCGACCCGGACGGCGACTGCCACGCCGTCCGCCGGGACCTGGAGGCACTGCTGCGGCGCGATTACGGCATCACCCACACCACCCTCCAGGTCGACCATGCCGCCGCATCCGTCCTCCACGTCACCCGTCCCGGCGAGCGGAGCGACGGCCCCGACCACTGCGAGGCGCCCCATGGCCCCGCCCACCGCGACGAACCCCACCCGCACTGAGGCCGCACCGCCCGGCCGGACCACGGCCGGACGGTGCGGTGCGGGGCGTCACATGATCGGAGCGGACTGGGCGGCGTAGGGGCTCACCAGCGTGTACGGGGTCTGCCGCACCTTCTCCGTGTGGGGGGAAGGACGCTGGTGTGGGTGGGCCTCTGCCGGTGTGGGCGGGGACGGTGGTGTGACCGTGCGGGCTTGCTTTCGCCGGTGTCGGTGTGGCCGTCGCCGGCTGCGTCAGGGGTCCGTCAGCGTTGGACCGCCGTCCGTCAGCGTCGCGTCATGGGGCATCGGAGCGCCGGGGCGGCGGGCATAACGTCGACGCAGCGCCCCGGTCCGCCTCCCCGCGGCCGGGGCGGTCGAGCAGACCCACATGACCACACGGATCCTGTCGGAGGCATCCCATGACAGAACTCCTGGACGACGACCCCGAGCCCGCCGATCGGCACCCGGCCGGACGCCTGTTCGTCCCGGTCCGGCCGGGACCACGCGGAGACGCGCTCTGTGTCTTCCGGATCTTCCGCACTCCTTTGGGCAGCCGCACGGCCGTCGGCTTCACCTCGCTGCGGCGCCTGACCGCGACCCTCGGCCGTGAGCAGGCGTGGATCGTACTGGCCGAACCCGCGCTGCGTTCGCTGCTCGCCCCGCTCGGCGTCACCCTCGTCACGGTGGACCCGCAGCTCTCCGCGCCGGCCCCCGCGCCCGCCCTGCTCGCCCCCGCGACGCCGGCGCCCCTGACCGCGGCCCTGACGGCCGGCGGAGAGGCGGTGACCCGATGAGCGTCGTCGACGAGCCCGTACCCACCGCCGCGGCGGTGGCCGGCCTGGAGGTGTGGCCCGCGTCGAGCACCGAGCCGCACCGCGGCGACATCGCCGTGTGCGGTGTGCCGCTGGCCGAGATCGCCGAGCGGTTCGGCACGCCCGTCTACGTGCTCGACGAAGGGGAGGTGCGCGAACGCTGCCGCACCTACCGGAACGTCTTCCCCGACGCCGAAGTCCTCTACGCGGCCAAGGCGTTCCTGTGCCGAGCCATGATCCACTGGGTGGCCGAGGAGGACCTGGGCCTCGACGTGTGCTCGGCGGGCGAGCTGGAACTCGCGGTCACCACGGGTTTCCCGCCCGAACGCATCGTGCTGCACGGCAACGCCAAGTCCCCGGCGGACCTGCGGGCCGCGCTGCGCCTCGGGGTCGGCCGCATCGTCATCGACGGCCCCTCGGAGATCGCCCGGCTGGCCGCCGCCCTCGGACCCGGCGGCCGGCAGCGGGTGATGGTGCGGGTCGTGCCCGGCATCAGCGCCGGCGGCCACGAGAAGATCCGTACCGGGACCGACGACCAGAAGTTCGGGCTGTCCGTGACGGACGGCGGCGCCGAACGGGCCATCGCCCGGATCCTCGATCAGCCACAGCTCGAACTGACCGGCCTGCACTGTCACCTGGGATCCCAGATCACCGATGTCGAACCCTATGCGAGGGCCGTGCGCCGGCTGGTGGCGCTCATGGCGCGGCTGTACGAGCGGCACGGCCTGGTGCTGCCCGAACTCGACCTGGGCGGCGGGCACGGCATCGCCTACCGCCCCGGGGAGCGGGCCCTCGACCTCACCGCGCTGGCCCGCACGATCCGTACCGAACTGGCGGCGGCGTGCGAGGCCGCGGGGCTGGCCGAGCCCCGCCTGATCATCGAGCCGGGCCGGGCGGTCGTGGGTCCGGCGGGCGTCGCCGTGTACCGGGTGCTGTCCGTCAAACACACGGCAGGGCGCACGTTCGTCGCCGTCGACGGCGGCATGGGCGACAACCCACGACCCGCTCTGTACGGTGCCCGGTACGCGCCCCGGCTGATCGGCCGGCACACGGCGTCGTCGACGGCCCGGGTGACGGTGGTGGGCCGGCACTGCGAGGCCGGCGACGTCCTCGCCGCCGATGTCGCGCTGCCCGACGACCTGCGGGCCGGGGACCTGCTCGCCCTCCCGGTGGCGGGCGCCTACCACCTGTCCATGGCCTCCGGCTACAACATGGTCGGCCGCCCGCCGGTGGTCGCCGTGCGCGAGGGCCGCGCACGGCTCCTCATCCGGCGTGAGTCCCTGGACGACATCCGCGGCCGTGACGTGGGCCTGTGACCGGGCCGGCGGACGACCGGCCTGCGCGCCCCTCCCTCCTCCCGCCGCGCTCCTCGGCTTCCGCCGCGCTCCTCGGCTTCCGCCGCGCCCTTCCCGGGTTCCGCCGCGCCCTTCCCGGCTTCCGCCGCGCCCCTCGGCTCCCGCCGCACCCCTCCCGGCTTCCGTCGCACCCCCTCCCGCCCCGCCGCGCCCCTGACGCCGCAGCCGCCGGGCGTCGCACGAACCGGGCGGTGACGGCCTCGGCGCACTCCGCGCCGGTGTGCCGCACGGCGCGTTCGCGGTCCGTTCCGTAGCGATACACGAGGTTCGGCGCCGACCACACACAGTGGGCGAGTCGATGCTGCGGCTCGGCCGCGGCCGGCTTCGGCCGGTCACCGACGCCTCCCGTGCAGCCGAGCGCGTACCGCCGAGCACGGTCGGTGACCGTCGGGCTGCCCGCTCCCGCGACGGGGGTGACGCAGGGGACTGCCATGTGGTGTGGTGGAGTGGCACCAGGCAGGGGAGTACGTCCATGAGCGCTGAGACCATCTGCGGGACGGCGGACGGGGCCCTCCGGTCCCCGGACCGGACGGCGGTGGTCTCCTGGTGGCTGCTCGGCCCCGCGCTGGTCATCCTCGCCATCCCGGTGGCCGACGCGTTCCTGCCGCCCGACATCCACATCGCGCATCTGCTGGTCGTCGCCTGCGCGGTCACCGCCATCGGCGCGGGTCCGATCGCCACGGCCCTGGTCTGCGGGCTGGCCGTGCTGGCCCTGGTCGGCGCCGGTCTGGAAAGGCACACCTTGACCACCGAAAGCGTCCTCGTCGAACTCGCGGCCCTCGCCGGGCTCTGCGTCCTCCTCATCGTCTTCGCCCGGCTGCGGGCCCGGCGCGAGGGGGAACTGCTCCGGGTGCGCTCGGTGTCCGAGGCGGCACAGCGCGTCGTGCTGCGTCCCCTCCCGGAGCGGGCCGGCCCCGTCTCGCTCGCCTCGGAGTACCGCAGCGCCGAGGCCGACGCCCGCGTCGGCGGCGACCTGTACGCCACGGCCCGCTCGGCCGGATCCACCCGGCTGCTGATCGGGGACGTCCGCGGCAAGGGGCTGGCCTCGATCAGCGACACGGCGATCGTGCTCGGAGCCTTCCGGGCCGCGGCCCACCGCGCGACCTCGTTGCCGGACCTGGCCGCCTACATGGAAGACGCGGTCTCCTGGGGGCTCGCCGAGTTCTCGGAGGCCGAGGAGGACTTCGACGAACGCTTCGTGACCGCCGTGATCGCGGAGATCCCGGACGACGAACCGGTCGTCCGGCTGATCAGCTGTGGGCATCCGCCGCCGGTGCTGCTGCACGGCGCCACCGCGCGGCACCTGACGGTGCCCGAGCCCGCGCCACCCCTCGGTCTCGGCGACATGTCCGCGTCGGCGTACGTTCCGGCCACCCACCCCTTCCACCACGGCGACCGGCTGGTGCTGTACACGGACGGAGTCAGCGAGGCCCGTGACGAGCGGGGGGTCTTCTACCCGCTCTGCGCGCGCCTCGCCGCCTGGGCGGACGAGGCGCCCCTGCCGCTGGTCCGGCGCATCGCCGCCGATCTCAGGGAACACGCGGGAGGCCGGCTCGACGACGACATGGCCCTGATCGTCGCACGCCGGGACGGCACCCGTTGCTGAACGTCCGAAGGGGCCCGGCCACGGGCCGCGCCCCGGCACCCGGGCGCCCTCCGGGATGCGCACAGGCGTGCCGCGGCGGCGCCGGTGCCCGGCCGTCTCCCCCGCCCGGGGGAGAGGGACCCCCTGAGCGAGGGATCTTCCCGCGTCGCCCTGCGGCTGTACTGGCACCGTCAGTCATCCGACGGCGGCGGAGCATGCCACGGCCCCTGGAATTCGCCCGCCTTGGGCGGGGCCGTGGCGCGGACAGGAGGAATCCCGATGCGTACGTGGACGAGACGACCGTGGACGAGACGACGGCTGCTGGCCTCGGCGGCGTCGGCGGCGGGCCTGACCGCCGTGGCCGCCGCACCCGCGCCGGCGGCCCCGGCCACCGGCCCGGCCCGAGCCGGCGGCGACGACATCGCGGCGGCCCTGGGCGCCCTGCCGGGACTGAGGGTGATCGAGGAACGACCGGGTGCCGAACCGGGGTACCGCTTCTTCGTCCTCGGTCTGCGGCAGCCGGTCGACCACACGAGCCCCGGGGCGGGGACCTTCGAACAGCGCCTCACCCTGCTGCACACGGGCGCCGACCGCCCCACTGTCCTGTTCAGCACGGGGTACGAGGCGGTGCTCACCCCGCGCCGCACCGAACCGACCGTGCTGCTCGGCGGCAACCAGCTCCAGGTCGAGCACCGCTTCTTCGGCACTTCACGCCCCGCGAGGGCCGACTACTCCCTGCTGACCGTCCGGCAGGCCGCCGACGACCACCACCGGGTGGTCCGCCTCTTCCGCACGCTGTACCCCGGCGCCTGGATCTCCACCGGTGCCAGCAAGGGCGGCATGGCCACCGTCTACCACCGCCGGTTCCACCCCGACGACGTGGACGGCACCGTCGCCTACTCCGCCCCGAACAACGTCGACGACCGGGACGACTCGGCCTACCTGCGCCGCCTGGACAGCCTGGGCACCCCGGCCACCCGCGCCGCCCTCAGGACGGCGCAGCGGCAGGCGCTGCTGCGCCGCGCGGACATGGTCGCCCGCTACGAGGCCTGGGCGGCCGCGGGCCACCACACCTTCCGCATCATCGGCGGCGCCGACAAGGCCCTCGAAACCGCCGTGCTGCGCGCCCCGTTCATGTTCTGGCAGTACGGCACCGCCGTCGACCGCGCCGTTCCGGGACCGGACGCCACCACCGACGAGCTGTACGCCTGGCTCGACGACGTCGCCGGCCTGTCCGTCTACACCGATGGGGTCGCCCGGCGCTACATCCCGTACTTCTACCAACTCGGCACCCAGCTCGGCTACTTCGACGTCCCCACCCGTCACCTGGCGGATCTGCTGCGCTACCCGGACGCCGTCGAACCCTGCAACTTCGTCCCCCGCGACATCCCCATGCCGTTCGACCGCGAGGCCATGCCCGACATCGACCACTGGGTCCGCCGGCACGGCAGCCGTCTGCTGTTCGTCAACGGCGCCCAGGACCCCGCCGTCGCCGAACCCTTCCGCCCCGGCCACCGTGACGCGCGCATCCTGTGGGCCCCCGAAGCCCACCACGGCGCCGTGATCGCCGACCTGCGCCCCGCCGACCGCACGGCGGCCGTCGACATGCTGACCCGCTGGGCCGGACGGAGAACCACCGGCCCCGGGCGCGGGCAGCGGGACGCCCCGTCGGACGGCGGGGTGCCGCGGGCGGTGGTCTTGGGAACAACGGGAGCTGCGCGCTGACTTGGTGCTTTACAGTGAACCTCACCAGATCCGGCGACAGTGGGACCTGTGAGGTAAACACCGACCATGCCGACCGAAACGTTTGAGTACCAGGTAGAGGCCCGTCAGCTGCTCCAGCTGATGATCCACTCGGTCTACTCGCACAAGGACGTCTTCCTCCGCGAACTCGTCTCCAACGCCTCCGACGCGCTGGACAAGCTGCGCCTGGCGGCCCTGCGCGACGACGCGCCCGACGCCGACACCTCCGACCTGCACATCGAGATCGAGGCCGACAAGGAGGCCCGTACGCTCACCGTGCGGGACAACGGCATCGGGATGTCGTACGACGAGGTCGGGCGGCTCATCGGCACCATCGCCAACTCGGGGACCGCCGAGTTCCTCCGGGAACTGCGGGAGGCCAAGGAGGCGGGCGGCGCCGAGGGGCTCATCGGCCAGTTCGGCGTCGGCTTCTACTCCGGCTTCATGGCGGCCGACGAGATGACCCTGGTGACCCGTAAGGCGGGCGAGGCCCACGGCACCCGCTGGAGCTCCCGCGGTGAGGGCACGTACACCCTGGAGACCGTGGATCAGGCTCCGCAGGGCACCGCCGTCACGCTGCACCTCAAGCCGGCCGACCCCGACAACCAGCTGCACGACTACACCGCTGCCTGGAAGATCAGGGAGATCGTCAAGCGCTACTCCGACTTCATCACCTGGCCCATCCGGATGGTCCCGGAGAAGGGCGAGGGCGACGACGCCGCGCCCGAGCCCGAGACGCTCAACTCGATGAAGGCCCTGTGGGCGCGCTCGCGCGACGAGGTCTCGGACGACGAGTACCACGAGCTGTACAAGCACATCAGCCACGACTGGCGGGCCCCGCTGGAGACCGTCCGGCTCCAGGCCGAGGGCACCTTCGAGTACCAGGCGCTGCTCTTCCTGCCGGAGCACGCCCCGCACGACCTGTTCACCCAGGGCCACCTGCGCGGCCTGCAGCTCTACGTCAAGCGCGTCCTGATCATGGATGACTGCGAGGCGCTGCTGCCGCCCTACCTGCGGTTCGTCAAGGGCGTGGTCGACGCCCAGGACCTCTCCCTGAACGTCTCCCGCGAGATCCTCCAGCAGGACCGGCACATCCGGCTGATCCAGCGGCGGCTGACGAAGAAGGTCCTGTCCTCGGTCAAGGACCTGAAGGCCAACGACGCGGAGCGGTACGCCACCTTCTGGCGGGAGTTCGGGGCGGTCCTCAAGGAGGGGCTGATCACCGACACCGAGAACCGCGAGGCCATCTGCGCCGTCGCGTCCTTCGCCAGCACCCACGGCGACGACCGGCCCACCACGCTCCAGGAGTACGCGGAGCGGATGAAGGACGGCCAGGACGACATCTACTTCATCACCGGCGAGTCCCGTCAGAGCATCGAGAACTCCCCCCACATGGAGGCGTTCCGCGCCAAGGGCATCGAGGTCCTGCTGCTCACCGACCCCGTCGACGAGGTGTGGGTCGGCGCCGTCGGCGAGTTCCAGGGCAAGCGGCTGCGCTCCGTCGCCAAGGGCGAGATCGACCTGGGCGGCGACGGCGACGAGAAGAGCGAAGGGGAGAAGGAGAAGCAGAGCGAGGAGTACGCCGGTCTGCTCGGCTGGATGAAGGAGCAACTGGGCGAGGACGTCAAGGACGTACGTCTGTCGTCGCGGCTCACGGTCTCCCCGGCCTGTGTCGTCTCCGACGCCGACGATCTCACGCCGGCGCTGGAGAACATGTACCGCGCGATGGGGCAGGAGGTGCCCGCGACCAAGCGGATCCTCGAACTCAACCCCGACCACCTGCTGGTGCAGGGCCTCAACCAGGCGTTCAAGGCGCGCGAGGACCGCTCGAATCTGGTGCAGAGCGCGGAACTCCTGCACGGGCTCGCGGTGCTCGCCGAGGGCGGCCGGCCCAAGGAACCGGGCCGTTTCGTCAAGCTGGTCGCGGACGCGCTGGAGCGCACGTTGTAGCACGCACGCACGCACGGGCGGGGGGGGGGGGGGGGGGCCCGCCCGCCCCCCCCCCCGGGGGGGGGGGGGGCCCCGGGCCCCCCCCCGCGGCGCGGGGGGGGGGGCCCGGGCCGGCCCCCCACCCGCGGCCCCCCCC
>NZ_JBIALO010000034.1:0-89497 GCF_042873595.1 Streptomyces sp. NPDC004629
GGGGCTGTCCCTCCGGGCCCGCCCCCCCCCCCCGACACACCTGCGGGGGGGGGGCGCGGCCCCCCCCGCGTCCCGGGGGGGGGGGGGGGGGCCGGCCCCCCCCCCCCCCCCACCCCCGCCTGCCCAGACCGTCCGAGGACCCCAGATGCACGCGCCCACCCAGCGCCGGAAGACCACCGTCGCCGCCCTCCGTACCGTCGTCCTGGCCCTGCTCGCGGCCCTCGCGATCGCCGGGCCGCTCACCGCCCCCGCCCAGGCCGCCGACGGCGACGTCACCTGGACGGTCCGCACGGCCCCGAACAGTTACGGCTCCGACCGGTCCAGCTTCGGCTACGGCATCAACCCGGGCGGCCGGATCGAGGACGCCATGGTCGTCGCCAACCGCGGCAAGGACCCGCTCACCCTGGCCGTCTACGCCGCCGACGGCTTCACCACCGAAACGGGCCGGCTGGACCTGCTCACCAGGGACAAGAAGTCCGTCGGCGTCGGCGCCTGGGTGCACGCGGGCCGCGACAGCGTCGTGGTCCGGCCCGGCAGGACCGTCCGCGTCCCCTTCACCGTGTCCGTCCCGGACAACGCCACACCCGGCGACTACGTGGGCGGCATCCTCACCTCCCTGAAGCAGTCCGACGACGCCGCGGGCATCAACGTGGACCGCCGCCTGGGGATCCGGGTCAAGCTGCGCGTCAGCGGCGAACTCAAGCCGCGCCTGGAGATCGAGGACCTCAAGGTGAGCTACGACGGCACCCTCAACCCGTTCGGCAAGGGCGACGCCACCGTCGGCTACACGATCCACAACACCGGAAACGCGATTCTCTCGGCCCGCCAGACGGCCTCGCTGGCCGGGCCGTTCGGCCGGCTGCGCGCCGACGCGGACGCCGTCGCCGCGCCGCCCGAGCTGCTGCCGGGCGAGAGCTGGAAGGTGACGGTGCCCGTGCACGGTGTGACCCCGGCGTTCAGGCTGACCGCGACGGCCACCCTCACGCCGCTGCTCACCGACGCGTCCGGCTCCACCACCGCGCTCAAGCGGGTCGAGGCCGGCGCGGGCGGCTGGGCCGTGCCCTGGACGCTGCTGCTGATCGTCGTCGTGCTCGCCGCGGCCGTCGCCGCCTGGCTGGTGCTCGCGCGCCGCTCCCGCGCCCGGCGCAGGCAGCGCGAGGACGCCCGGGTGCGGGACGCCGTCGAGCAGGCGCTGCGCGAGCAGGAGACCTCGGCCCCCTGAACCGGCACGCCGGGTGCGGCGACGACCGCGTGGGCGTCAGCGTTCCACGGTCGGGTCCCAGGCCGGCCGCATGGCCTTGGCGAATTCGTCGATGACCGTGTTGCAGAACGCGGGCAGGTCCTTGGGGCTACGGCTGGAGATGAGCTGCCCGTCGACGACGACCTCCTCGTCGAGGACATCGGCGCCCGCGTTGCGCAGGTCGGTGCGGATGCTGGGCCAGGACGTGACGCGCCGGCCCCGCAGCACGTCCGCCTCGGCGAGCGTCCAGGGGCCGTGGCAGATCGTGGCGACCGGTTTGCCGGTCTCCATGAACGCCTTGACGAAGGCCACCGCGTCCGGGTCCATGCGCAGCTGATCGGGGTTCATGGTGCCGCCCGGGAGGACCAGCGCGTCGTAGTCGCCGACGGAGGCGTCGGCGACCTTCCGGTCGACCGAGAATGTGCCCGCGGCATCGATGTCCATCTGACGTGCGCTGATCTCGCCGTCGTGGAGGGAGAGCAGTTCGGTGTCGGCCCCGACGCCGTGCAGGGCGCCGCGCGGCTGTTCCAGTTCGACGCGCTCGACCCCGTCGGTGGCGAGGAAGGCGACCTTGTGGCCGCGGAGTTCGTCGGTCATGTTCGGCTCCTTGCATCGGGACGTGCCGCACGGCACGTGTGTGCCACACCCTGTCCGGGGTATCCCCCCGCGCGAGAAACATGCACGACGGACACCGAAAACCTGCGGCGCTGCGGGTGGGTTTCTTCGGTGCGGGTGCGTTGTGGCCGAGCGCGCAGTTCCTCGCGCCCCTGGGTGGGTGCAGCGGGCGCGTGAGCGCACAGGTACCGGGGATGGTGGAGGCCGTGCGCCGTTGGGGTTCCAGGTGCGTTGTGGGCGAGCGCGCGGTTCCTCGCGGCCCTGGGTGGGTGCGGCGGGTGCGTGAGCGCATGGGTGTCGGGGGTTTGTGGGTTGGTTCAGGGGGTGGTGGGTGTGAGTAGGGCCAGTTCGTCGCCGAAGCCCAGGAGCAGGTTGCCGTCCGGGAACGCGGCGAGGGTGCGTACCCCGTAGGGGACGGGCATGGGTGGGGCGGCCTCGCACAGCGCGGCGAGATCCCAGACACGTACGGAGCCCTCGCCGCCGCTGACGGCCAGGGCGCGCCCAGCGCGGGAGGTGACCGCGAGGGCCGAGACGCGGCGGCGGTGGCCGCGCAGGGCGTCGCCGATCGGCCGGCCGGTCGTGAGATCCCAGACGCGGAGCGAACGGTCGTGCCCTGCGCTGGTGACGGCGACCGGCCGGCCCTCGACGACGGCCGTCACCGCACCGTCCACGCCGCGCCGGTGGCCGGCCATGGCCGGGCCGAGCGGGCTGCGGTCCGTCAGGTCCCAGCGGCGGACGGTGTGGTCCGCGTGCCCGGTGACCAGGACCGTACGCCCGTCCACCAGGGCGCTCGTGATCACCTGCACACTTCGCCCACCCATCGTGAACGGCGGGCCGTCGGCTTCCCCGGACGCCAGGTCCCACACCCGCACGGTCCCGTCCCGGCCGCCCATGAGCACGCGCACGCCGTCCGCCACCGCGGCCGTGGCGAGCGCCCCGGGCCACGCCTCAGGGCAGTCCAGCGGCGCCGCGGTCTCCCCGCCCGTCGCGAGATCGCTGATCCGGATCACGTCGTCCTCGCCCGCCGAGAGGACGAGGGTGCGGCCGGCCACGACCGCGGTGGTCACCGCATGGACCGCGCCACGGTGACGCGTCAGTGTGCGGGCGGCCCGCGGCCCGTCGGCCGCTTCCCAGCCGCGTACGGTCCCGTCGAGCAGACCGGCGACGGCCAGCCGGCGTCCGTCGAGGCAGGCCGGGGCCAGTGCCGTCACCGTCCCGTCGTGGTCGGCCGGCGCCTCCCCGTCCCGACGCCGGGCGGCCGGCTCCCAGCCGCGGACCAGGCCGTCGAAAGCCCGTGCCACCAGGACCGGCCGCCCGGCATCCGCTGCCAAAATCACCTGCTCCACCGGCTGGTGGTGGCCGGTGAACGGGTCGGCCAGCTGCCGTCCGGTGACCGGATCCCACGCCCGGACCGTGCGGTCCCGGCCGCCGGTGACCACCAGCGTCCGGCCGCCCCAGCGCGCCGCCGTCACCGCGTCGACCCGGCCGCCGTGCCCGGCGAGGGGCCCGCCGAGTCGTCGGCCGGTGGCCAGGTCCCACACCCGCGCGGTGGTGTCCTCGCTCGCGGTGACCGCCAGCACCCGGCCGTCGTCCTCGGTCACCGTGGCCACCGCCGTGACCGGGGCCCTATGGCCGGCGAGCGGTGCGCCCACGGGGCGGGTGGTGAGCAGGTCGCGGACCAGTACGTCGCAGTCGTCCCGGCCGGCGGTCACGGCGAGCGGGCGGCCCCGCACCACGGCGGTCGCCACGCAGACCACCCAGCCGCTGTGCCCGCCCGCCGCCTCGGCGAGTTCCCGGCCGGCGGCCAGGTCCCAGGAGCGCACCAGGCCGTCCCAGCCACCGGTCACCACGACCGTGCGGCCGTCCACCTCGGCGCTCGCCGCCGTGGTGATCCGGCCCCGGTCGACGACCAGGGGGGCGCCGGCCCGTTCGCCGGTGCGCAGGTGCCAGGCCCGCACGGTGTCGCCGTACCGGCCGGCGTCGGGCAGGCCGTCCGGGCCGTGCCGCTCATGACCGGTGAGGACCAGCGGTGCGCCGACCGCGTCGAGCACCGCCACCACCCGGGCGCCGTGACCGGCCGCGAACCCGGCCACGCGCTCGCCGCTGAGCACGTCCCGTGCGCGGACGCCGCCGTAGCTGTCGGTGTCCACGGCCACGACACGTCCGTCCAGTTCGCCGAGGACCGGCTGGAGTCCGTCGCGGTCCAGCACGGCGAGCAGCCGTTCGTCCGCCTGCCGGCCGGTGGCCCAGGCCACCCGCCACGCTGCCGACGGCTGCCGGTACGCCGCGTCCGCGGACGTCGGGAGGGCGGTGAAGGCGGCGGCCAGGTCCGGACGGCCGAAGCGGGCCGCCTCCAGGGCCAGCAGCCGGGCGCGTTCGCCGGGGTCCGCGTGCCGCAGCAGGTGCATCACGGAACGGTAGACCGCCGCGGTCCGCCGCTTGTGTGCGTCCGCGCCGGCCGGGGGCAGTGCGCGCAGCACCTCGTCCGGCGCCGCTCCGGCCCAGAACGCCGGGTCCGCCCACGCCGGTTCGTTTGCCACCACTCGTAACTCCCTTGTCCAGCCTGGTTCTCCCGATGAGGGTATGACGGTCCGTCACACGGGTCGGCGCCGTTGCCCGCGGCGGGGGCCGCGGCCGGTGTCCGCGTTCAGGGCCGGCACGGTGCCCTTGTCGGTGCCGACGTAGACGATGCCCTCGGCGAGCACCGGGGGCGTCCCGGAGCCGTCCAGCGCGTGCCGCCACCGGACCGTGCCGTCCGCCCGCGCGACCTTGAACAGTTTGCGCCCCGCCTTGGTGGTGACGAGCCAGGCCGAGGCGCCGCTGATCGCGACGGACGAGGCACCGTAGGCGCTCGGCAGTTGCCACACCGGGGCGCCGGAGTCGGCCCGGCAGGCGTAGGCGCCGCCGTGGCTGTCGCCCACGAGGACCAGGCCGCCCAGGACGGACGGGGTGCCGTCGATCACGCCGGCCGTCCAGCGTGCCTCGTACGTCCATCCCTGTCGCTCGGCCAACTGCCGCCTGCTCTCGGCCCGTCGGCGCAGATCCGCCCGGCCTGCCATGCCCACCCCCACCGTCTCGGAGAACAGTGTGTATCACGAGGCGTGTTCAGGTTCCGGTTCCCGGGTCCGCCCGGCCCGAGTGGCCCGCGGGTGCGCGGTGGGGTAAGGTCGATCTTGAGCGCGGCGGTCAACACCGGTTCGCGTGTGGTGCGTTGGTGGTCCAAGGAAAGACGTCCCGCTTCCTGCGGGGAGATGCAGGTGCAAGGCCTGCCCGGCGCTCGAACCAGGTCCCGTCCCCGGCATACCGGGGACGGGACCTGTGGTGTTCCGCGCCCGCCGCCGGCCGGTGGCCGGTCATCCGGCGCAGCGCTACGACCGTGTGTCCCGGTCGGCGGGGCGCACGCCCAGGTAGGAGTCCCTCCGGGCGGCCACGAACGTCTCCACGGTCTCGGCGGGTACGCCGGTGACGCGCGCGATGTCGTCGGACGCGCGGTCGTAGCGGCCCTCCCGGTGCAGCCGGGCCATGGTCGCGATGTGCTGTTCGGTGTGCGGCGGCAGACCCGCACGCGCCAGCACCTCCGCCCGCCACCGGTCGAGCGGCACGTCCACATACGAGACCGGGCGGCCCAGCGCCCGGGAGTACTCCTCGGCGATCTGCGTCATGTCGAGTGTGCGCGGCCCGGTCAGCTCGTAGACGTGTCCGACGTGCGGGGCCGGGTCGCGCAGCACGGTCGCGACCACCCGGGCCACATCGGCCGCGGCGACCGGTGAGGTGCGCCCGGTGCCGAAGGGCAGCTCGATCGTGCCGCGCGCCCGGATCGACCGTGCCGCCAGCGTCGTGAACAGCGGATTGTCGAGGAACGCGGTCGGCCTGATGTGCGCCACCGGCAGGCCCGACCAGTTCAGCACCTGCTCCGCCAGCCAGTGCAGCCGCTGCTGCCGCGACTCGCCGACGCTGGTGGCGGTCATCTGGGACACCGTCATCTGCGACATGCCGACCAGGCCGTCCAGTCCGCCGTACGCGCGCGCCACCGTCGCCACCACGGTCGCCGCCAGCAGATGGTCCGGTGACACGGGCATCGCGAAGTACATCCGCGCGACCCCGTCCAGGGCCGCCGCGACGGTCTCGGGCCGGGTCAGATCGCCGGTGACCACCTCCGCGCCGAGCGCGCGCAGCCGGGCCGCACGCCCGTCGTCATGGCGGACCAGCGCACGTACCGGCACGTCCAGGGCGCGCAGCCGCTCCAGTGCCCTGCGGCCCACGTCACCGGCGTGGGCGATGAGAACCAGACTGTCGGCAGCCATGGGCCGGTCTCCTTCCCGCCCCCGTGACCTTCGGTCAGGGTGCCGAGCGCCGGCGGGGCGTCGGCTCCCAATCTAGGACGGACCGGCCGGCCGTGGCGTAGTCGAGGACGCTCCGCCCCGCACCGGACAGCGGCGGCGGACCGGGCCCGCCGGCCCTCCCACCTGGGCGCCCGGCCTGCCGCCCGGCCGGCTGCCGGGTCCTCGGGCCGCCCGCTCGACCACCCGGATGGCGGACATGTGCCCAAGGCGGGCGGCGGGCGGGTGCGGTGCCCGGTTGCCGGGTGGGGCGGGTGCGCCTTGAGTGGAGCCAGCGCGCTCGGGGCGACGGGCGCGCCACGCACACGTAGCAGCGGCACACACGTGCCAGCGGCAGCACAGGTACCAGCGGCTCGCACACGTACCAGCCGGGAGCGGCCCGAACCGGAGGCATCATGTCCGACATCCCCCCGCCCATCACGCCGTACCTCGAACCCGCCGCCAGGGAGCTGGCCGAGGCCACCGACGCGCACCCCCGTATCTACGAGGTGCCGCCGGAGCAGGGCCGCGACATCCTCAGCGGGCTGCAGAGCGGCGAGGGGGTCCGGCGGCCGGAGGTCGACGAGGAGTGGGTGACCGTCGACGCCGGGAAGTGGGGACGGGTGCGCACCAGGATCATCCGGCCCAGCAAGGCCACCGGTACGCTGCCCGTGGTCTTCTACATCCACGGCGCCGGCTGGGTGTTCGGCGACGACCAGACACACGACCGGCTCTTTCGCGAACTCACCGTCGGTGCGGATGCCGCCGGCGTCTTCCCGGTGTACGACCGCGCCCCCGAGGCGACGTACCCGACCCAGGTCGAGCAGAACTACGCGGTCGGCCGGTGGCTCGCCGAGCACGGGGCCGAGCACGGCCTCGACCCGGGCCGGGTGGCCGTGGCCGGCGACTCGGTCGGCGGCTGCATGTCGACCGTGTTCGCGCTGATGAACAAGGAACGCGGCGGCCTCGACCTCAAGGCGCAGGTCCTGCTGTACCCCGTCACCGACGCCGGCTTCGACACGCCGTCCTACCGGCAGTTCGCCGAGGGCTACTACCTCACCCGCGACGCCATGATCTGGTTCTGGGACCAGTACTCCGAACCCGCCCAGCGGACCGAGGCGTATGCCGCGCCCCTCCAGGCGGGCCTCGATCAGCTCAGGGGCCTGCCCACCACGCTGGTCGTCACCGATGAGGCGGACGTCCTGCGGGACGAGGGCGAGCAGTACGCCAACCGGCTGCGCGAGGCGGGTGTGGACGTCACCGCGGTCCGCGTGGCCGGCATGGTCCACGACTTCATGATGCTGGACAGCCTGCGCGACACCCACGCCACGCGCGTCGCCCGCCACCTGGCCGTCCAGGCACTCCACCGGGCCCTGCACGGCAGCTGACCGCGCGCGCCGAGGAGGCGTGACCGGGTGCCGCCGAGTGCGCGGCGGCACCCGGCCCCGGCCGCTGCCGGGGCGGGCGGCTCAGGCCGTCAGCCGGGCGAGCACCGAGCGCATCGCGCGCCGGACGGCCGCACGCGCCTCCTCGGTCGGGTCAAGGGTCTCGAAGCCGTGCCGGCCGTGCGGCACGTCGACCACCTCGACGTCCGCGCCGCACCGTCCGGCCGCGGTCAGGAACTCCTCGACGGTGGCGGCGATCTCCGGTGTCTCCCGGCCCGCCCGGGTGAGGACGAGGGGCAGGGCACCCGCGTCCGTCACCGCGTCGGCCGGGCGGAACCGGCCGCCGGCCAGCCCCCAGTTGGGCAGTGGCGCCAGCACCGGGTAGCTGGCCGCCACGCAGCGCAGCCACGCCGGGGGCGTCCGCAGCCAGTCCGCCAGAAGCAGTCCGCCGCCGGAGAAGAACCACAGCGCGACCCGGTCGGCGGCCACCCGCGGATCGGCCCGTACGCGTTCCACCGCGGCGGCCACGTCCGCGGCGGCGCGCGCGTAGTCGGTCACGTCGTGCAGCCGGTGGTCGACGGTCGCGCCCACCACGCCCTGCCCGGCCGCGTACCGGGCGTATCCGACGAGGCTCGGCCAGTCCCGCGGCGTCGGACGGGCCCCCGCGGGCAGCGGGCCGCCGTGCACGAACACCACGGCCGGCCGCGGTCCTGGGGCGTCGGGCAGATGGAGGTCGACGTTCTCCCGGCGCTCACGCGGTCGTTCGGGCACGTCCAGGAGGAACGGCCGCAGGTGCGCGGGCGGTTGTGCGGTGCCGGCCGGCTGCAGGCGGTGCCCCCCGCCGGCCGCGGCCCGCAGCAGGACCTCGGCCAGTTCGGCGGGGCAGGACAGCATCGGCCAGTGTCCGGTGGGCAGTTCGAAGAAGGTCACCCGCTCGTCGACCAGGGCCGCCAGTGCGGGATCGCCGAAGTCCACCAGTTTCTGGACCAGTTCGATGCCACTGCCGTTGCCGGTGCACAGCACGCCGGTGGTGGGCACCGAGGCCGCGGCGCCGGTCAGCCGCAGCGGCTGGAGCAGGGTGTGCAGCGGCTGCGGCACGGCGCGGGCCGTGAGCCGGTCGAGCGCCGCGTCGGGGATTCCCGCGGTGCTGCCCCAGCGCTGCCACCGGTCACCGGACGGTGGCTCCAGCACGTCGCCCGCGCCCGCTGTCGCGGCGCGTGCGGCGAGCCGCGCCCGCAGTTCCTGGTCGGGTACGGCAGCCAGGGCCGGCCGGCCGTCCTGTGGCAGCGCCCCGTCCACGCACACGATCCGGGCGATGCGCTCCGCAAGCCGGTCGGCGGCGCCCAGCGCCGGATGGATGCCGTAGCCGTGGCCGACCAGCACGATCTCGCCGTCCGCCGACCGGTCCACCGCGTCGATCGCGGCGACCACGTCCGCGACATGGGTGTCCAGATCGACCCGGCACCCCGCTCCGTCGTCGGCCGCGCCCGGCCCGGTGAGGGCGAGAGCGTGCGCCTCGGCGCCCGCCGCGGCCAGCCGCGCGGCCGTCTCCTCCCACACGTGTGCGCCGGTGAACACGTCCGGCACCATGATGAACACGGTCATGGCCCTCTCCTTGGCACGCGGTCGTCGCGGGCCGGCCCCGTCGCCCGGCCCGCGCTCGCCGGTACCGTAGGAACTCCCCCGGAGGGAGATTCAACTGTCCATGTCGTACGACGGCCTGTGGAGCATCGGCGAACTCGCCGAGCAGGCGGGCGTCACCGTCAAGACCGTCCGTTTCTACTCCGACCGCGGCCTGCTGCCGGAGACCTCCCGCAGCGCCGGCGGCCACCGCCGCTACGGCCCGGAGGCGCTGGACCGGCTGCGGCTGATCCGTGCCCTGCGCGCCCTCGACCTGCCGCTCCCCCAGGTCCGCCGCATCCTCGACCAGGAAGATGATCAGGACCAAGGGGACAACGACGGGGGCAGCGCGCTCGAAGGCGCCGTCGCGGAGCGGCTGCGCGCCCTCGGCTCCCAGCTGGCGGCCCTGCGCTGGCGGGAGGCGGCGCTGCGGCTGGTGCAGGAGTCGCCGCCCGGTCTGCGGGCCGAGCGGCTGCGGCTGATCGGTGCGCTGGCCGTGCCGCCGAGCACCGCTGCCATGGCCCGGTTCTGGCGCGCCTGGCTGCCGGCCCGGATGCCGGCCCCGGCGGTGGCCGCGTTCCTGGACGTGGCGGTCCCGTCCCCGCCCGACGACCCCACCCCGGAGCAGACGCTGGCCTTCGCCCGGCTGCACGCCCTGACGAGCGGCCCGTGCACCGGCACCGGACCGACCCAGCCCGCGGCGCACCGGGCCGCGGGTGCCGAGGGGTCGGCCGTGCTGTACGCGGGCCTGGCCGAGGCGTACGAGCTGGCGGGCGTGCAGCTGCGCCGGGGCCGGCCGCCGCACCCGGGCGAGGCGCTGGACGGTTTCGTGGCCGCCTACACGAGCGCGTACGGCACCCGGGACACCCCCGCGTTCCGCCGTCTGCTGGCCGGGCAGCTCGCCGCCGATCCGCGGATCGACCGGTACTGGGAGCTGACGGCCGTGGTACTGACCCCGCCGGGCCGGCAGCCGGCACCGACGCCCGGGTCCGCGCACGACTGGCTGCTCGCGGCGCTGGCCGCGCAGAGCGGCGGCACGGCCCCGGGTCCGCCGCCGTCGGCTCCGTCCGGCGGTCGCCCACCGGCACCCCGGAGGGCCCGTTAGGTGTGGGGCCTCGGCGCCGTGCGGGTGCGGGTGGTCCGACCTGTGCGGGTGCGGAGGGGCCGTCTCGCCGCGGCCATCTCCGGATGAGATGACCGTCATCGGGATTCATCGCCGTCTACGGGGAAGCAATGCGGGCCGCCGAGTGCTGGTCAACCCGAGGGCACCGACGACGCTGCCAGACCGTCCGCCCTTGCCACCCCGGCCCGTCCCCGCGAAGAAGGCATCGTGTCCCACTCACCGGATCTGACCGAGCAGCGCCGCACCTCCGCTGCCGCCGCCCCCGGCTCCGCCGGCGTCCCGGGCTGGCTGGTCGCCCTGCTGGCCGTCGCCACCGGTATGACCGCCGCCAACCTGTACTACGCCCAGCCGCTGCTCGCGGAGCTGCGCGACGTGTTCCAGGTGAGCGAGGCCGCCGCCGGTCTGCTGATCACGCTCACCCAGATCGGCTACGTCATCGGCATGCTCTTCCTGGTCCCGCTCGGCGACCGGCTGGAGAAGCGCAGCCTGGTCACCGTGCTGCTCGCGGTGACCACCGCCGCCCTGCTGGCGGCGGGCCTCGCGACCGGGTTCCCCATGCTGCTGGCCGCCTCCCTGGTCAGCGGCGCGACGTCCGTCGTCGCCCAGATACTGGTGCCGTTCGCCGCGAGTCTGGCCCCGGACCACACGCGCGGCCGGATCGTGGGCCGGGTGATGAGCGGCCTGCTCACCGGCATCCTGCTGTCCCGGACGCTGAGCAGCCTGGTCTCCGACGTGGCCGGCTGGCGCGTCGTCTACCTCGGTTCCGCGGCCCTGATGGCGGTGCTGGCGGTGGCCCTGTGGATGGCACTGCCGCAGCAGGCGCCCACCATCTCCGTGCCGTACCACCATGTGCTGCGCTCCACCGCCGCCCTGCTGCGCGCCCACCCGGTGCTGCGGCGCCGCGGCCTGTACCAGGCGGCGATGTTCGGTGCCTTCAGCGCCTTCTGGACCACCGTGTCCTACCTCCTGACCGGCCCGCGCTTCCACTACTCCGCCGTCGGCGTCGGCATCTTCGCGCTGGTCGGGGCGGCCGGGGCGGCCATCGCGCCGCTCGCCGGGCGCTGGGCGGACCGGGGGCTCGTCCGGCCCATGACCGGCGGCGCGTTCGCCGCAGCCGTGGTGGCCTTCGCCGTCGCGGGGTTCGGGCAGCACAGCATCGTGTTCGTCGCCCTGGCCGCCGTCGTTGTCGACATGGCCGTGCAGACGAGCCTGATCCTCGGCCAGCACACCGTCTACCAGCTCGACGCGCATGCCCGAGCCCGCCTCAACTCGGCCTTCATCGCCATGTTCTTCCTCGGCGGTGCCCTCGGCTCCCAGCTCGGCTCCTTCGCCTACCGCGCAGCCGGCTGGGGCGCGGTGAGCGCCTTCGGCGCGGCCCTGCCGCTGCTGGCCCTGCTGTACTGGCTCACCGAGCGCCGCGGCACCCCCGCCGGATCACCACAACCCGCCTGAAGCGACCGGCAACCGTCGTCGGCGGTGCGGGCCCGGCCCCGGCAGCCCGTCGCCGCGTCGTAGCAGGTCCGGCTCAGCCGGACGGCCGTCGCACCGGTGGGACATCACCTTGGGACCGGCGGGCGCCGACGCGGCACCCACGCCGCGGACGACGGGCCGGCCGCGTTCCAGATGGCCACGGCGCCCCCACGCGGAAGGTCGGCCAGGGCGAACTTGAGGTCGGGCTCGGCGGTGCGGGCCTGGTCGACCAGCGTCTTCATGCCGGCCAGGCTGCCCGGGGCGTCGCCGTCGAACCCACCCCGGCCGGCGTCGTTGTCGCCCCGTGGCGGATCGGTCGATCGTCCGGCCTGTGTGACTCCCTACGCGCCTGGCGGTGCGCCGAGCGTCACCTCTGCGGGCCGATGGGACACCTCGGCAATTCTTGAGCGAGCGATCCAGATCGGTTACGGTGGGCGCATGGCACGGACCCGGGAATTCGACACCGAGGCGGCGGTGAGCCGCGCGATGGAACTGTTCTGGACGCGCGGCTACGAGGCGACGTCGGTGCGCGACCTGACGGCCCACCTGGGCATCGGACAGGGGTCGCTGTACGCCGCGTTCGGCGACAAGGACGGCCTGTACCGGGCCACGCTTGAGCACTACCGGGCCACGCTCGCGGCGGCGGCCCTGCGCAGCCTCGACGAGGGGGCCGACACCCGGTCGGCGATCCGCACGATGCTGGTCGAGCGGATCCGGATCGCCGTCGACCACGGCGGCCGGGGCTGCCTTCTGGTCAACGCCGCCTGTGAACGCCTGCCGGGCGACCCGGCGACCGGCCGCCTCGTGCGTGACGTGCTGAGCGCAAGCCAGGAAGCGCTCACCGACGCGCTGCGCGCGGCGGCCGAGCGGGGCGAACTCGCGCCGCGGCACGACCCGTACACCCTCGCGGCCTACCTCGTCACCTTCCTCAACGGCCTGCTGGTCTCCTCGAAGATCACTCCGGACGCCCGCTCCCTGGAACCCCTCGTAGAGGTCGCACTGGCGGCCCTCGACTGACATTTCCACGCCCACGATCGACCCCATGGTCGACTTCTCGCCATCCGCCGTCTTTTCATGCCCGAAATCTGTAACGTACGATCCAGATAATTCGGAGGACACGATGCCCCCCTCATCCACCCCCACCACACCCGCCCTCGGCGGCAGCCGGTGGCACACCTTCCCGGCGGCGAGCAGCATGACCGCCCGCGAGTTCTTCACCGGCGCCGAACCTCTGCTGCAAGGCACCATCGACGCCCTCCCGAGCCCCGACTTCGACGTGCTGCGCGCGCAGATCCACGCGACGCTCGGCCTCGGCACCCGGGAGACCTCCCTGCCGCTGGCCATCGGCCCAGGCAGCGCCCGCGCGGCCCGTGAACTGGGCGCGCAGGCCGAGTCCATCGGCCGCGAGCTGGCGTCCTGGACGGTGGCCGCCCTGGCCCGGCTGCGCGGCCACCGCACACCGCCGCCCGCGGGCCCGCTGGTCGTACGCAGCCACTGCTACGGCCATCTGCTCACCCGCCCCGCGGCCGAGCTGCTGCTGGGCAGCGCCGGCGACTCGGTCGCGATGCAGCTCTACAACGAGTGGCTGCACCAGATCGTCCTGCTGCGCGACGCCCTGCTGCCCTTCGCCAACTGGCGGGAGGTGCCACTGCTGGTCACCGCGACCGGGCTGCTCCACACCGAGCAGGCCCGCGACCGCTTCCTCACCGAACTCCTGGTGCGCCGGATCCGGCACTCCAGCATCGTGGACTTCGCCCGCCACGTCGTCACCGGCGCCTCGGGACCCGCCGGCTACGGGTTCGACGCCGACGGCGGCACCGTCTGGCCCACCGTCGTGGACGGAGCGCCCCGCACCGCCCCGGGTTACCTGCTGACCTGGCGCCGCGACCCCGCCGCCGCGGGCATCGCCACTTACGTCGCCGAGCCACGGGACTACTACGCCGCGCCGCGCACCCCGGCCGGACAGCTGCCGCCCGCCACCGCGGCTGCTGGGCCCCTCACCGCCCGTGTCGTCGCCGACCGGGCCGCGGACGGGACCCGTACCGCCCGCATCGAGGTCACCCACGACGGCGCCACCGCCCGCGTCGACCTCGGTCAGGCCCTGCGCGGGCACCGCTTCGCCCGGCGCCGCGCCGCCGCCGACGCCCCGGCCGCCGACGGCGTCGGCACCCTCGATCCGTGGGCCGTGCTGCGGGCGCCCGGACTGGTGTCGGCCGAGGCAGGCGGTATCACCGTGGACGCCACCGGCCAGGCCGACCTCATCGTGCTCGCCCTGCTCGGCAGGCTCTACCCGGACCACGTCGTCCTGCGCTCCCCCGGCCGCGACGGCGACCCCGGCGGGCCGGGCGGCCTGCTCATCGAAGCACGGGGCCAGGACAGCGGCGGCCGTCCGGACGGCCCGACGCCGGCCGTCCGCTGATCACCCCCGAACCGAACGGCTCCGCCCACACATCCGGAAGGACCAGCAAGGCCATGATGTTCGACCACCGCCAAGAGCCCGTCCGCACGGGCCGTGCCGCGGTCAACGGCACACAACTGCACTACCGGACCGCCGGGTCGGGCCCGGCGGTCGTGCTGCTGCACGGCGTGCCCAAGACCGGCTACCACTGGCGGCACCTCGTGCCGAAGCTGACGCCGGAACACACCGTCGTCGTCCCGGACCTGCGCGGCCTCGGTGACTCCGCCCGTCCCGCGGACGGATTCGACTCCGTGACCATGAGCGACGACATCGCCGCGCTGATGGCCGCTCTCGGCCACGAGACCTACGGCGTGATGGGCGAGGACTGGGGAGCGGTGATCGGCTACCAGCTCGCCGCCCGGCACCGTGACCGCGTCGACGCCCTGGTGTTCGCCGAGGCGCTGTTGCCCGGCTTCGGCTTCGAGGACCACACCGCCCTCACCCCCGAGAACGTCACGGGCGGCATGCACCTGTGGCACCTGGGCTTCTACTTCCAGCCGGACGTACCGGAGATGCTGATCGCGGGGCATGAACGCGAACTCATCACGTACATGCTGAAGACGGAACGCAGCCACCCCGACACCGCCACACCGGACGCGGTCGACGAGTACGTGCGCTGCTATTCCATGCCCGGCGGCATCCGCTCGATGCTCGCCGTGTACCGGGCCATGCTCGTCGACGCCGAACAGAACCGGCAGACGGCGCGGAAGAAGCTGGACGTCCCGGTCCTGGCGCTGGGCGGAGCGGAGTTCATCGGCGAGCGCAATGAGGCCCAGATGCGGCTCATGGCCCACGACGTCACCGGTCATGTCTTCGCGGCGGGCCACGACCTGGCCGAGGAGGTGCCCGACGAGGTCGCCGACGTGGTGCTGCCGTTCCTCGCCGCACGGAGGTAACCGCACGGAGACGGCCGGGCGACGGGAGCCGGACGGAGACAGGCGGGCGACGGAGGCCGGGCGGAGGCCGCCGGGCGGAGACGGCCGGGCGGAGACGGCCGGGCGGAGACAGTCGGGCGACGGAAGCCGGGCGGAGACAGGCGGGCGGAAGCAACCCGCCAGGCCCCGGCCCGGCCCCCGCCCGCTCGCCGCCGGTACGCTCCACCCGGTGGGGGGTGCCGGGGAAGGGAGCGGGCGGGGGCATGGCGGGCACGGGGGAACAGGACGGGCAGGACACCGGGCGGGCGGGAAGCGGTCCGTGGGCGCCGTTGGCGCACCGGCCCTTCCGCCGTCTGGCGGCGGGGCGGCTGCTGGTGTACTTCGCCAATGCGATGGCCCCGGTCGCCCTCGCCTTCGCCGTGCTCGACACGACCGGCTCGGCGACCGACCTGGGCCTGGTGGTCGGCGCGCGTTCGCTCGCCAACGTGGCGCTGCTGCTGGTCGGCGGGGTGGTCGCCGACCGGGTGCGGCGCACACTGGTGCTCCAGGGCTCTGCGCTGGCCGCGTCCGCGGTGCAGGCGGCCATCGCCGTGAGCGTGCTGCTGGAGACGGCGTCGGTTCCGCTGCTGATGCTGCTCAGCGTCCTCAACGGCGCGCTCGCCGCCATGTCGTTGCCGGCGTCCGCGGCGCTCACCCCGCAGACCGTGCCGTCCGAGCTGATCCGCCCGGCCAACGCCGTGATGCGGATGGGCATCAACCTGGGTGCCATCGCAGGCGCTTCGCTGGCCGGCGTGGTGGCGGCCGTCCTCGGTCCCGGCTGGGGCCTGGCCGGCAACGCGGTGGCGTTCGGCGGCGCGGCCGTGTGCTTCCTGGGCGTGACGGTGCCCGGGGCCACCGGGAAGGCCGCGCCGGGCGAACGGGCCCGTCCCCTGCGCGAACTGCGCGAGGGCTGGCGGGAGTTCACCGCCCGCCGCTGGGTATGGCTCGTCGTCCTGCAGTTCATGGTGGTCAACGCGGTGATCGCAGGTGGTGTGCAGGTGCTCGGCCCCGGCATCGCGGACGACACCTTCGGCCGCGGGCTGTGGGGCGCGGTTCTGGCCGCCCAGATGGCGGGGGCGCTGGTCGGCGGCATCTTCGCCGCCCGGTCCCGGGTCCGGCACGCGCTGCTGCTTGGCGTGGCGCTGACGGCGGTGGAGGCGGTGCCGCTGGTGATCCTGGCCGAGGCACCGCACGCCCTGCTGCTGGGCGTCGCGATGTTCGCCAGCGGGCTGGCCCTGGAACAGTTCGGGGTGGCGTGGGACGTCTCGTTGCAGGAGAACATCCCGCACGACCGGCTGGCCCGCGTGTACGCGTACGACGCGCTGGGCTCCTTCGTGGCGCTGCCCCTGGGCGAGATGACCGCAGGACCGCTGGCCCACCGCCTGGGCACCGGCACCACGCTCCTGGCAGGGGCCGCCCTGGTGGCCGCCGTCACGGCGGCGGCCGTGTGCAGCCGTCAGATCCGCACCCTGACGACGGGCCGCACCCCGGCGGCGGCCGGAACACCCCACATGGCCGGGACACCGCACGCACAGGAGACACCGGAGACCCCGGGCACGACCGAGGCGCTGCCACGGTGACGCGCGCCGCGGGCATCCCCGGTTGATGGCCGCCCAGGTCCACAACCGGGCGCCGGGCAGGGCGCTTTGCGTCGAGTAAGAAACAGCACGTGCGGTATGCCAAACGGCATGGAGAACGGCGGGAGCGCCCTGCCGGGGCTCAGACCTCGGCGGTCGCCAGGGCGGCCCGGCGCGCATGTTCCGCCTCTGCCTCGCGTACGACGCGGGCGCCGCGGTCGGGCGCGGTGTCCAGCCTGACCAGCGCCGCGGGTGTGGCGACGGCCGGCAGCATGTGGTTGTACAGGACGGAGACCCGCTCGCCGAGGTCGCTCCAGCGGGAGGCGGCCTCGGAGAACGCCTGCGTGCCCAGCCAGGCCCCGAAGAAGCACTCGGCGGTCTGCGCGGGCTCGACGTGCGGCAGCACCTCGCCCCGCTCCCGGGCCTCCGTCAGCAGCGCGGTCGACTGCTCGATCCAGGCCGGCCAGGTACTGCCGAACAGAGTGCGTCCTTGCAGGTCGCCGGAGAGCCGGATGCCCGCCCGCAGGATGACGTCCCGGGGAACCTGGTGCGCCAGCGTCATGCCGGTGTCCACCCACTCCTGCAACTTCAGTTCGCGCGGCACGCGGTGGTCGCGGGTGATCCGCGCCTCGATCACACCGCGCGCCAGTGCTTCCTTGGAGCCGAAGTGGAAGTACAGGGCGCCCTTGGTCACCCCGGCCCGCTCCAGGATCTCCGCGATGGTCGCCGCGGCGTAGCCACGCTCGGCGAAGACCGAGGCGGCGGCCTCGATAACAGCACGGCGGGTCCGAACTGCACGCTCCTGCCGTGCCATGGGACCGCTCCTTTGGTGAAAACCAAACCGAACGTGATGCACCTTACCCCAATCGGCCGCCACCGCCCCGGCGGTGATCCACGGCCACGGCCCGTCAGTCTCCGGTGCCGCCCGGGCGGCTGGGCGCGGGGCCGGCGCCCTCTCGGCGGATGAGGGAGCGGGCTCCGATGCGTCCGCCCCGAAGGGGCTGCCCGCCGCTTCGGCGGTCGGCGTCCGGGCGGCGGCCCTCGCGATCGGAGTCTCCGTGCCGCACGATCGGCCGACTCACCGCGCGGCTCGGCGCGTTGGCCCGCGCCGCCCCGGCCGCCGACCGGTCGAAGCGGTAACACACCGGACACACAAGGGCGTTGACGCCTTCCCGTGATGATCATAGGCTTCCCGGCCATCGCCACCGGCCCGGCCGGCGCCCACGCACCAACTCGCCGCGTGCGTACGGCCGTCCGTCGCCGCCCCTCGTGCGGCGGGCCGGCGGGCGCCGCTCGACCCGCACCACCTGCACCATCCCGAAGCCAGTACTCCGGAGGAGCATGTGAAGAGACGTCGCGCGGCCGCCTGGGCCGCCTCCACACTCGTCACCACCCTCGCGCTGACCGCCGCGCTCACCCACCCCGCCACCGCGGCGCCCGACGCCACGGCGCGGACCCGGACGGCGGTCGCCACCGCGACCGACCCCGTCACCCACGCGGAGAACGACCGCGTCCCAAAGGGCTCGGTCTGGACGCAGCACTACTTCCCGTCCTCGGACCGCTCCGGCACCGAACTGCACGCCGATGTCCTGCTGCCCGAGGGGCTGCGCAAGGGCGCGAAGGTGCCCGTCATCGTGTCGGTCGGCCCGTACTTCGGGCACTTCGGGCAGACCGGTCCCGAGGGCTGGACGCACACCGGACCCTCCGCCCGGTTCCAGGACTTCATCGAGGGCACCGACCTGTTCGCCCGCGGCTACGCCTTCGTCATGGTGGACCTGCGTGGCTTCGGCGGCTCCACCGGCTGCCTCGACTGGGGCGGTCCCGGCGAGCAGGCCGACGTCAAGGCCGCCGTCGACTGGGCCGCGCGCCAGCCGTGGTCCACCGGAGCGGTGGGCATGTACGGCAAGTCCTACGACGCCGTCACCGGTCTGATCGGCAACAACCTGGACCAGAAGGCGCTCAAGGCCGTCGTCGCCCAGGAGCCCGTGTGGGACATGTACCAGTACATCTACTCCAACGGTGTGCCCCGCCCGAACGTGACCGGCACCGCGAACGCCTACAACTCCATCGCCACGACCGCTCCGTTGGCGGACGACGACCCCCGGTACCAGGCCAACGCCCGATGGGAGGACGCCCACCCCGAGTGCCTGACGCAGAACTCGGCCGGGTACCGGATCGCCGACCAGTGGGACGAGCACTGGACCTCCCGCGATCTGGCGAAGACGGCCAAGGGCTCCGACACCCCGCTCTTCGTGACCCAGGGCTTCATCGAGAACAACACCAAGCCCGAGGAGATGCAGCAGTACCTCGACAACCACGTGGGCCCGGAGCGCGGTTGGCTCGGCCAGTGGGACCATGTGCGCGGCGGCGACCGCACCGCCGACGGGCGCCTCGCGATGGGCCGCGAGGGATGGTACGACGAGACGCTGTCCTTCTACGACCGGTACCTCAAGGGCATCAAGCCGAAGGTCCGCTACCCGGCCTACGCCATCGAGGACTCCACCGGCGCCTGGCGCGGCCGGCACACCTGGCCGGTCGTGGAGCGGTCCGCCACCCTGCCGCTGGGCGGCGGCGCGTACGTGGACGACGGCGGCGCCTCGGCCCGTACGTCCCTGGCCGCGGCCGGCGGTCCGGCGCCGAAGGCGCTCGCCCAGCCGTCGGGCACCTGGGACATGGAGAACGCGCCCGCGATCGAGCCGGCCGGCTTGCAGGCCCTGCCCGACGCCACGGCGAAGCTCCAGAAGTCCGGCGCGGTCACATCGAGCTTCTTCGTGTGGTCCGAGCCGGTCCGCAAGGCCGTACGCGTCACCGGCACCCCGCGGATCTCCCTGACCGCCAAGGGCACGGGCAACATCATGCTCAAGCTGTACGACGTCGCCCCGGACGGCACGGCCGTCATGTTCGACGAGCAGGTCTCCCTGCTGGACTCGGGCCGGCTGAGCGTCGATCTCAAGGCGACCGACTGGACCCTCGCGGCCGGGCACGTCCTGGCCGTGGAGATCGGCTCCATCCAGACCGGCTCGTGGCGCGACACGCCCTCGGGCGAGACGATCTCGGTCAAGGGCGCGCACCTGAGGCTGGCCCTGGACGACCCGGCCGACGACATCGCCACCGGCGGCGACCGGTCCCCGTTCCTGGACACCTATCTGCGCCAGTACACGGTGGAACTGCCCGCGGGACGCCCGACGTTCACGGTGCCCTCCGGCAGCCGCCGCTGACCCATCGGCCGCTGCCGACCGCCACTCCGGGTCGCGCCCGGGGTGGCGGTCGGCGGGCACCGGCCCCCGCGCCCGTCGGCACCACCGGCCGCTCCCCCGTGCCCGCTCGTAGGCCGGCAACGTGTCGCCGGTGCCGTTACGGGACGCGCGCGCCGGCGTCCCGTGTCAGCCTGGCCACGAGGCGTGGCAGCGCGAGCCGACCCACGGGAGGAGCTGTGCACTCCGACAGACACGACAGGCGCGACGGACACGGCAAGGACCGCAGGCACGGCAGACACCTCAGGCACGGCGAAGACCGCGGGCACGGCACGACCGGCGCGGACGCGCGGACACCTCCCGCGGCCGGCCCCGACCGCAGACGCTTCCTCGGTGTGTGCGCGGGGATCGGGCTGTCCTCCATGACGGCCGCCGCATGCACGCCCTCCGCTCCCGCGCCGCGCCCCACACCCGCCGCGCACCGGGCCGAAGCGGAGCGGGACCGTCCGGGCACACCCGATTGGCGCATCCGGTCCCGGGGCCCCGACACCGCCATCGCCGGGTACGCGGACCGGTCCAGCGTGACGCCCGGTGAGGAGTGCGGACTGCACGTGTCGACGACCGCCGGGGCCTTCCGTGTCTCGGCCTTCCGGATCGGCTGGTACGGCGGTGCCGAGGCCCGGCTCGTCTGGTCGTCCGGGCGCGTGCCGGGCCGCGCCCGTCCCGGACCCCGCTTCCTGTCCGGCACCCGCACGGTGCGCGCCGCCTGGCCCCGCACCCTCACCTGCGACACGGCCGACTGGCCGGAAGGCGCGTACCTGCTGCGGCTCGACGCGGACACCGGCCACCAGCACTACATCCCGCTGGTCGTCCGCTCCACCGAGGGCACCGGCCGCACCGTCCTCATGCACGCCCCGGCCACCTGGCAGGCCTACAACCGGTGGGGCGGCTACAGCCTCTACAACGGCGCCTCGGGCGCGTACGCCACCCGTTCCCTGGCCGTCAGCTTCGACCGTCCCTACGACGGCGACGGCGCGGAGAAGTTCCTCGTGTACGAGCGGGCGGCGGTGGTGCTGGCCGAACGGCTCGGCATCCCGCTCGCCTACACCACCGGCACCGATGTGCACCACGACCCGGCGGTTCTGCACGGCGCGACGACGGTGATCACGCTGGGCCACGACGAGTACTGGACCCCGCAGCAGCGCGCCCATCTCACCCGGGCCCGGGACTCCGGCACCAACATCGCCTTCCTCGGTGCCAACACCTGCTTCCGGCGCGTACGGCTCGAACAGGGCGACACCGCGGCCGACCGCATCGTGGTCTGCTACAAGTCCTCCGTCCGCAGCGACCCGTACTACACGACCGAGCCCGCCCTGGCGACGACCGACTTCCGCCTCGCCCCGGCGGCCGACCCCGAGTCGTCCCTGACCGGGGTGCTGTACGAGGGCTACCCCACCGACGCGCCGTACGTCGTGCACGCCGCCGACCACTGGCTGTACGACGGGACCGGCGTGCGTCCCGGCGACGCGTTCGCGCACCTCGTCGGCGTCGAGTACGACCGGGTCACACCCGGGCCTTCGGTCCCGGCGCCCCTGGAGATCACGGCCCACTCCCCGCTCGTGTGCAACGGCCGCCCCAGCCACAGCGATTCCGCCTACTACACGGCCGCCGGCGGCGCGGGCGTCTTCGCCACGGGCACCATGCGCTGGGTGGAGGGGCTGATGGCAGGTACCCCCGACGGTGGCCGCGACCACGGCATGGACGCCCGCACCCGCGACTTCGTCACGCGTACCACGGAGAACCTTCTGCGTGGCTTCGCCCAGGGCCCGGCCGCACGACACCGGCCCGCACCGCGCCCGAACACCGAGGAGGTGTACCGCAACGCCGGGGTGTGAGACGGCGCGTCGACTGCACCGCGTGCGACGACGCGCGGGGACGGCTCAGACACTCAGCGCGACCGCGGCCCCGACACCCCCGAGCCCGAGGGCGACGGCGGCTTCGGGCCAGCCTCCGTCGCGCCAGGGGAAGTACCGGTCGAGGGCCAGCCGTCCCGGACCGATGGCGGCGATGGCGATGGCGACGACGGCGATGCTGATGTTGTACTCGACGCCGCCGTCCTGGTCCCACAAGCCATGGGCACCGCTGACGGTCACCATGGCGTTGATCATCACGCCGACGACTGCGGCGGCGGCGGCGAGCGGAGTGCACAGCCCGACGGCCAGGCCGAGGCCGCCGACGAGTTCGGAGAGTCCGCCGATCACGGCGAAGACCTTGCCCGGGTGGTAGCCGGCGGCGTCGAAGGTCTTGCCGGTGGCCGTCAGGCCCGGCCCGCCGAAGAGCCCGAACAGCTTCTGCGCGCCGTGGCCGGCCAGCAGCACTCCGAAGGTCAGTCTGATCAGCAGCAGTCCCCAGTCGCCGGCGCACAGCCGGGACGCCGTAGGGGATCGCACCGCCGGTTCCATGGACTTCTGGGTCAAGTCGGTACCGCGCTTCACCATCGCACCTGTGTTCCGCTCGGGTCGCCGGTACGGCTCCTGCTCCCCCGCCCGAAGGCACGGACGCGCCACCCTGCCGCGGGACGCAATGCCTCCCCAATGTCATGCTCCCGCAACACCGCCGCCCCCGCACCTCGACGGCGTGAAGTCGCGACGATCATCTACCCGGCCGCTGAACGGAGTTCCTCTGTACGTCAGCAGGAGTTGAGCAACGAACCGTACGTTCCGCTCATGTCGAACAGATCGCTCAGCACCTTCTCGGCGGCGACGCTCAGCTCCGCCGCACTCGTCCTCGGGGTCGTCGTCACCCCGGCGGGCGCCGACCCGACCGCGTCCGGCGCCGCCGCACCGGAGAACCGGCCCGTGGTGGCCGAGGACTTCTCCGGCACCGCCCTGCCCGCGGGGTTCACCGCGGTGGAGGGCACCTGGCAGGTCAAGGACGGCCGGTTGTACGGCACTTCGGCCAACGCCAACCAGCAGAGCCGCATCACGTTCGGCGAACACCTCAACGACTTCCGCATCGAGGTCACCGCACGGTTCGAGTCCGTGAACGACTCCGCCCGTTGGACCGCGATGGGCCTCGACGTCCCCGCCGACGGCGCCGTGCCCTGGCAGATCGCCACCATGCGCAGCGGCACGACCGCCACCAACGGCCTGGAGTTCGCCCAGCGCACCACCGCGGGCGCCTGGAACGTCACCGACACCAACGCCGCGCCTTCGGCCGCCGGCACCGGCCGCGACGTACGGATCGCCGTCGAGGTGCACGGCGCCAAGGCGCGCTGGTACTTCAACGGCACCGAGGCCATGCGGACCAGCAGGCTGGCCCGTTCGGCGCGCGGCGTGGAGGCCCTGGTCGTCAACGGCGCCACCGTCTCCTTCGACGACCTGAAGGTGACGGAACTGCCCGCCGAGAGCCACCTCCGTCCCGCGGGCTCCCCGCTGACCGTGATCGCGCACCGCGGCGCCTCCTCGGCCGCCCCGGAGAACACCCTGGTCTCCGACGAGATCGCCCGGCGCGGCGGAGCCGAGTACATCGAGAACGACGTACAGCCGAGCAAGGACGGCGTCCCGTACGTGCTGCACGACGGCACGGTGGACCGGACCACCGACGGCATCGGCCTCATCCGGAGCCTGACGTCCGCTCAACTGGACGCGCTGGACGCCGGTTCGTGGTTCGCACCCGTCTACAAGGGCACGCGTATCCCCACGCTGGCGGCCCAGTTGGCGGACCTGAAGAGCCGCGGCGGCGACCTGCTGCTGGAGATCAAGGGCGCCCACACCCGGGACGAGGTCGCCACGATCGTCGGGACCATCCGCGACCACGGCATGACCGGCCGGGTGTTCGTGCAGAGCTTCGACGTCAGCGCGTTGCGGTACACCCACGAGCTGGCGCCCGAACTGCCGCTGGGTCTGCTGCGGGACTCCCTGGACGCCGACCCGGTGGCCGTCGCGAAGGAACTGCACCTCTCGGCCTACAACCCGTCGGACGGCGCCCTGTCCAAGAAGCCCGGCGTGGTGCGGGACCTGCACGCGGCCGGGGTCGCGGTGAACGTCTGGACGGTGGACAGCGCGGCCCGCTGGCAGGCGCTTGAGGCCGCCGGAGTGGACGGCATCATCACCAACCGTCCGGCGGAGCTGGCCGGTTGGAACGCCGCCTGGTTGCAGCGCAAGAACGAGACCCCGGACGCGCCGGCCCTGAGCGTCACCTCGCCGGCCGGCGGCGCCCGGCTCGACCGCGCGCAGGCACCGGTCGTCGCGGTGCAGTCCACCGGCGCCGACAAGGTCACCCTCACCCTGGACGGCGGCCCCGTCGGCGCCGGCAAGCCCCTCGACCTCTCCGGGCTCGCCGCCGGTGAGCACACCCTGCGCGCCGAGGCCACCGGTCCCGGCGGCACCGCCACGGCCACGTCGGTCTTCACCGTCGAGGCGTCCCGGACCGGTCTTGCCCACCTGATCCTGACCTCGGGCGCCAAGAACCATGCCGTGGCCACGCTGACCGGCATGCTCGGCCGCGCCGACTACAAGCAGCTCGCCAAGTGGGCCGAGCGGCACGCCGGCCGGGCCGGGCTGTCCGGCGACCGCGCCGCTCTGATAGCGGCCGAGGCGTCCGCCCTGGCCAGGGCCTGACACAGCCACCGGCCGGTCGCCGTCAGCCGGCGTCAGTCGGCGTTCAGGACCGCGAAGCCGGCCTCGCCCTCGTGGAATTGGGCGAACAGTTCCGCGAGGGTGGCCGGGCCGGTGTGGTCGATGAGGAGCACCGGCTGTTTCACGCCGTCCCGTTCGGGGGGTACGAAGTCGGTGACGAGCGCGCGGCGCAGCAGGATGACCCAGTCGTCGTCCGCCGGGTCCGCAGCGAGGGCGGCCAGGTGCTCGTGCAGACCGTCGGTGCGGTCGGCCAGATCGGCGGCGAGCACCTGCCGGGAGGCCCGGATACTGACCGACAGCCGGTCACCGCTGCGTTCGTAGCGTGCCGACAGATCGAACGGCAGCAGATAGAAGACGCCCTCCTCACCCTCGTGCCCCCGGTTCAGGAGCACGGAGACCATGCGCTCCCCGGGATCCTCGGACGTCACGTCGACGGAGAGGAGCACTCCGGTCTCCTCCGGGCCGAACGGCGGAACTGCGGTGATCCATATGCTGGGTGAGTCTGGTGAGTGGATCATGCCGGGCATCCAAGCACACGCCTGTGACAGGCTCCGGTGACAGAACGGCGGGGCGGCACCCCGCCGGCGGCTCGGTTGCGGCCGCCGGCGAAGTGCCGCCCCGGGTCGGCCGGGGTCAGCCCCGGCCCGTGCGCGGCAGGACGTGGATCGTGTCACCGACGGCGCGCTCACCGCTCGCGTCGGACGTGGTGTTGACGAGGGCGCCGTCGACCGCCATCGCCGTGGAGCCGCCGCCGTCCAGGTTGAGGGCCTGCACGGCCCCGAGGGAGCGCATGAAGCCGGCGGCCTCGGCGAGCGTGAAGCCCTCGCTGACACCGGGCTGACGGCCGTCCACGGTCACCAGCAGGAGACGGCCGCGGCGGTCGACGCCGGCCAGGGTGCGGGGCTGGCGCACGTTCGACCAGGCGAACCCGAAGGAGAGGTCGCGCGGGTCCAGGGTGCCCTCGGTGGCGGCGTCGATGTGCACACGGCCGTCCTCGACCAGGGTGGGCGCCGCGCTGACGACGCTGTCGTCGGGCCCGAGCCTGACCTGGCGTCCCGAGGCGTCCCGGACGACCTCGCGCAGCGTCAGACGCCGGCCGACGTCGGCGTGCTCGGCGAGCCAGGCGGCCGCCGCCCCGGTGCCTTGCAGGACGGAGCCCTTTGCGGGCACGGCGCCGCCGCGGTCACCGCGCAGGACGACGACTCCGCGCTCGTCCAGCACCACCTGTACGCCGGTGCCCGTGGGCAGCGGGGCCCGGAACGCGGGGGTGAACTTCACCAGGTCGTCCGCGAGCGTGCAGGTGGTGTCGTGCCGGGGCAGCTCGGTGGGCACGGCGCCGGGACGGCCGCAGTTGCGCAGCTTGCCCGGGACCCGGTTGATGCCCTGCACCGCGTGGGTGGCGGCGCCGGCGCGCACGGTGACGGTGGTGGACAGGTCCGCGACGCGCGGGCGCCGTCCGCCGTCGCCGAGGATCAGTGCCGCGCGCGAGCCGACGGCCATCGACTCCAGTCTGCCGTGTACGGCGGACAGCCCGGCCATCGTGCCCTGGACGCCGTCCGCGTCCGAGGTGATGAAGAACCCGCCGTTGACGCCGACCAGGGAGCCGAGCCGGGCGGCCACCGCGGAGGTCTTCTCGCGGTCGGCGACATCACCGCCGTCGCTGACCTCGATCGTGCCCCGCAGCCGGTCCGGGTCGACGACGGCGACGTGGATGCGTTCCGCGTCGGCGCTCTGCCGTCCGTCGTATCCCGTCCACTCGACGGAGGTGCGGAAACCGGCCGCCGTCACCGAGGAGTTGAGGGTGCCCGCCGCGGCCTGGGTGGCATACCGGCCGATCCTGACCTGCCAGCCCATCGTGCCGCGCGGGGTGTCGGAGTACGGGTCCCACACCACCCGTTCCAGCCGCGGTTCGAATCCGGCCGCCCGCAGCCGTGCGTCGGTGGCGTCGGCCCAGTCGCGGTCCCCGAGCGGAGCCCAGGTGGCGGCCCCGGTGAGGCGGTTGACGGCCGGTGCCTGGACGGTGACCGTCCACACGCCGGCGGCGTCGGGGTTGCGCAGCACCCCGCTGCGGACCTGGACACCGGGCGCCACGTGCTCTGTGGTCCAGGTGATCGTGCTGGTGGCCGGGGCGGCGGCCCGCGCGCTCGCGGCGGCCGGCGGGACGAAGGCGATCAGGGCCAGTGCGGTCCCGAGCGCGATGCCCCGTCCGACTCCCTGCTTTCCGCGGCGCGCCCCGCGTCTCGGCGTCTCGGCTGTGACGGACATGCCTCTCCTGACGTACGGCTCCTGCGGTGCCGGACGGCATGCCGTCACCGCGCTCGGCCACCATCCCAATACCGCGGGGGGACGGTGGCGTGAGGCGTCAGGGACCTGCCGGGGAACCCTCGGTGACATCCACACCCGATCACCACTCGGCGGGCGGACGACCCGCGAGCGGCGGATCCGGTATGACGGCCCGTCAAGTGGCGCGGGGCGCCGTCGACATCGCACCGGCGGGCGCCGGCCGGTGACGGCCGGTGACGGCCGCCGGTATCGGCGGCTGGTATCGGCGGCTGGTGACGGCCGGGCGTCAGTCGGTGCGGTCGGGCGTCAGCCGGCGGTCGGGTACGAGACGGAAGGCGAGCACCGTGGCGTCGTCCGCCGTGTGCGGCCCGGTCAGCACCCCGACCAGTTCACGGACGAAGGCGTCCAGCGCCTCGTCGCCGGGCGGGATGCCGTCGCCTGCGCACTCCTCCGCCACCCCGAGCAGCCGGGAGCAGTCCCGGTCGAGGTCGGAGCCGCGGCGCTCGATCAGACCGTCCGAATACAGCAGCACCACGTCACCGGGCCGCAGCAAGGTCCCGGCCGCCGCGTAGACCTCGGCGGGCAGCACGCCCAGCGGCAGGCCGGGACCGCCCGGCGGAGGATCGAGCAGGCAGGCCCGCCGGCCACGTACCAGGACCGGCAGCGGATGCCCCGCGCACGTCCAGCGCAGCAGTCCGAGGTCGGGGTGGTACAGGGCGATGACCGCGGTGGCCGTGGACTCCGCCCCGTCGTCACAGGCGACCGCGTTCAGCCAGCCGGTCAGCCGCTCCACCAGTTCGCCGGTGTAGGCGAGGCCGCCCAGCGCGTAGCGCAGTTTCGCCATCAGGGTGACGGCGTCGAGGCCATGGCCGCGGGCGTCACCGAGCGCGATCAGCACCTTCCCGTTCGGCAGGATGCGGGTCTTGTACCAGTCGCCGCCCACCCGCGCCGCGCGCGCCTCGGGACGGTAGACGGCGGCCGCCTCGATCCCGTGCCGGGCCAGTTCCGCCGGGAAGCCCGGCAGTACGGCGTCCCGCAGGCGCTCGGCCACCTCGGCGACCGCGTCCGCCCGCTCCCGCTGGGTGCGGGCCTCCCGGCTCGCCTGCGCGGCCAGGGCCCGGCTGGTGCGGTCGTCGGTCACGTCGTGCAGCACCGCGCGCACGGCCCACACCGGGCCATCCGCCAGGCGTACCGGCTCCGCGACGAAGCGGACGATCCTCTCGCCCGGAGCGGACAGGGGCAGATCGCAGTCCGCGATCTGCGAGCACAGCAGGATGTCGTGGACGGACCGGTACAGCGCCTCCAGGCCGTCCGGTGTCACCATGCGGCCCAGTTCGACGAGGCCGGGAAGCGGCTGCCCGGCGGGCAGGCCCAGGACGCCGGGCAGCCCCGACGACGCGTCCGCGCTGCCGTCGCCGAGATTCCACTCGGCCCATCCGACCCGCACCAGGCGCTGGGCCTCCTGCGCCGTCAGGGACTCGTGCCCGCGATCCCAGGTGAGCAGCAGCAGATCCGCGCAAGGGATCACCCGCACCTCGCTGCTCACCCGGATCACCAGGGAGTCGGGTCCGGGCAGCGGCCACTCGGCGGGCTCGGGGCCCTGCACCCGTCCGCTGCGGTGGGCCTCGGTGAGCAGGCGCGGCACGGCCGTGTCGTTGAGGGTGGGGAAGCGGTCGAACAGCGGCACCGGCCCGGTCCACGACGGAAGGAACCCGGGCGGCAGCCGGCCGGTCATGTACGCGCGTCCGGCCTGGTTCTGCCCCACGTAGTAGAACTCCGGCGGCCCGCCCCGCTCGTCGGGCACCGGAAGGACGAGCGTGGTGGGCACGGGAAGGGCGTCCAGCAGCTCCCGCACCGGTGAGTCGATGCCGGGGGTGGGCCGCGGCATCCCGCGGGAGCACAGCCGCGGCTTGGCACCGGGAGCGGCATACGCCTCCACGTAGCGCGCGATCCTGAACCGCTGCTCGGTCAGCAGCAGTTCCAGCGCCTGGAGTCTGCGGCGGCTCGGCATGTCGACGGTGGTCGCCGAGCTGAGCGGCACATCGGCCCCGACCGGCTTGTCCGCCATGCGCTCGCACGCCTCCTTCTGCCGGGGCCGCGCTGCGGCCGGGCGCATCCGGCGCTCTGCGGTGTGCGGCACCGGAGCGCCTCCTTTTCACTTTCACTCCCATGCTCCGCTTCACTCCCATGCTCCGCGCTCCGTGACGGGCGAGCCACTCGACGCCCGCGCCCCGGTGACCGGGCACGGCCGCGCCGACGGGCCGCGGCGACCGCCGGACCAGCGGTTTGCGACCTTCTACTCCCGTGACGCCTGCAACTCCGCCGATCCCACGGAACCCGCAAGACGCACGGAACCCGCCGGCTTCCGCGCCGCCTGGCGCGTCGCCGCCGCGCGCGCCCTTCCGACCACTTGCGCCGGATCCGAGTCCCGTTGGAGGGAGAGCAGGGTCAGATGCCACCACTCGGTGAGGCGGTCGGTGACCGTGTGCGGGCCCTCCAGGGCCTCGGTGAGGGTGCACAGGCCGAAGAAGGCCCGGACCAGGGTGCGCGCGGTGGCGGCGGGGCGTACGTCGTGCGCGAGGTGGCCGGCGGCCCGGGCCTGGGCGAGGAGGCGCGTGGCGGCGGCGGTCCACAGGGCGAAGGGGTCGGGCAGTGGGGCGTCGATGGTGTCGCGCTCGGCCCACAGGCGTGCGCCCGCGCGCGTGAGGGTGTCCTCGGCGAGGGCACGGGCGATCTCGTAGCTGAGGGTGACGAGGCGTTCCAGGGGCGGTACGGCGCGGTCCGTGTACCGCGCGGCGAGACCCGGCCAGGTGGCGAACCGGTCCTGGACGACGGCGAGGGCGATCCCCTCCTTGCTGGCGTAATGGAAATAGACGGAGCCGCTGGTCCGCCCGGACCTGGCACTTATGTCGTTGACGCTGGTACCGGCATACCCCTGTTCGGCGAAGAGGCAGGCCGCTGCCTCCAGAAGTGATCTGCGGGTTGCCCTGGCCCGTTCCTGCAACGTGCTGTCCACTTTCCCTCAGCATTGCCCCTGACGACGGAGAATGTAGTGCGCCCGCGCACGCCGGGGGCAATTCTCGCCCACCCTGCGCGGTAAATGCTCAATTCTTTCGAAGGTGAACGCTTGCGGGTGATTTCGGGCCCGATTCGGCGCGGCTCCTGGCGGTGACACGACTTTTTCCCGCCCCGTCGCAGCTATTCCGCATTGCCTCCTGCATATGCCTCAACTCGGCAGCATTTATGCAGCGTTGACGGGCCGCGAGAACGGCGGCCGAGTGCCGTGCACGCGATCCCGCTTACACCTCCGCTCCGACCACTGTCGAGCGCTCGAAGTAGTGATTGCGTCACGCTCCGAGCCGAAAATAGCGTAGCGACCGCGATGTTTCCCCTTTGCGACGGAATGACCTGAGTCCGGGCCGTTTCATCCGTACGACGACACCGATGGAGGCGCCCGCTCTGCGCGCGTCCGGCACGGGGAACCGCAGCACTCGCCCGAACCGCGGTCCGCCACGAGCATGGCCGCCCCTCCCGCAGGAGCCACCGTGACCACCCAGGCACCTTCCCTTCTCGACTGGTCCCCCGAAGCCGTCGTCTTCGACTGCGACGGCACCCTGATGAACACCGAACGCCACTGGCAGGACGCCCGGATGAGGGCCTTGCGCGCCTTCGGCCTGCGGCCGTCGCCAGGGTTCGCGGAGCGGGCCAAGGGCGTGCACTACACCGACTGCGGCCGTCTGATGGCCGAGGAGGCGCACAAGCCCGAGCTGACCGACGACCTGACGCAGGCGCTGCTGGCGAACTTCCTGGAACTCGTCGCCCGCGATCCCATGACCATGCCGGGTGCCGCCGAGTTCGTGCGGTCGCTGTCCGGCCGGCTGCCGCTCGCGGTGGCCAGCAACTGCCCCCTGGAGGTCGTGGAGGAATGCCTCTCCCGAGCGCGGCTGCGCCGCCACTTCCGGCACATCGTCGTACCGTCCGGCATGCCTCCGGACATGCCCGGCGCCGACCCGGCGGCCGGCACGCCGGGGGTCGTGCGGCCCAAGCCCTGGCCCGACGTGTACGCGACGGCGGCACGGCTGTGCGGCACCCGGCCGCACGACGCGCTGGCGGTCGAGGACTCTTTGACGGGGATCGAGTCCGCGTGGCGGGCCGGGCTGCGGGTGCTCGGGGTGGGGCCCCGGCCGAGCGAAGCGGACGCCCAGCGGGCCGACCTGTGGGTGCCGGCCCTGCACTCGCCCCTGCTGCGGGCCTGGGTCCGCGACCGGGTGCCCCGCCCCGCAGGCCCCGCCCCCCGGCTGGGCAACCAGCGGGGCCCCGAGGATCGCGGCTGAAGCCGGCAGCACGCAGTAACGGGCCTGCGGCACGATCATCAGCCGTTCCCGAGCGATCGGACGCAGGCACAGGCGGCAGTCGCCGTAGCGCTGCCGGTCCATGCGGCGCAGGGCCGCCTCGACATCGGCGAGCACCATGCGGGCGACAGGCCGGGCCGTCGGATCCGGCGCCTGCCGTACCCGGCCCCTATGCCCACCGGCGAGGTTGCGATCGTCGAGCGGCGTGGTGTGCATTCCGGTCGTCGGCCCGGCGTGTCGGCGCTAGCCCGCGCATCCGGGTGACGGCCCGGCCGTTCCAAGGGCGGCAGGGTCGCCCACGGCACCTCAGGACGCACCCGGACAGCCGTCTTTCACCCGAACGGCTCAGGGTTCGTCCGCACTGAGTGCGCGGTCACCCAACCGGACGCAGGCTGAAACCGTTCGTGCCACGGACACACCACAGGCCTGATCACTACTCCTCTGGGAGGCCACGTGATCCTGCTCGCCCTGCTCATCCCCGTAGCACTGCTGCTCCTGATCTTCGCCATGCAAGCCCTGGAGGACCTCCTCTTCCCCCCGCCCCCCGACCCTCCCGACCCCGAGCCTCAGGGACCGCCGCCGGAGGACTACGTACCCGAGTGGTCGGCCTCGGCCTGAGAGGCCGGGTCCGGTGGGGCGGTCCGACGGTGGCGGGTGCTGCGCACCGACGAACGGAGGAGGACGCCGAGGGGTCCCCGGCCGGCGGTGAGGGGCCCGTGCGTACGGTCGGGCTCTCGCCGTTCCGGATCGACGCCCGCGCGGTGTCCGATGAGCGCGTGGAGGGCGCCCACCGGCGGGCCCACGCGGACCGGTCTGCCCGACGCGGTGGCCACCCAGCAGCGCACCGCGCCGCCCGGGGGCGCGCCGGGCCGGCCGCCGCGCGCCGGGCCGGCCGCCGCGCGCCGGGCCGGCCGGGTGTACGGCGCGGCGCGACGCGGGGCGACGGCCGACAACGTCGGTGCGGCGCAGGGGCGCACACCCCTCATGCGACGGGTCGCCGAGCCCCGGTCCGGCCGCCGGTGCCGCGCCGGGCGGCGGTGCCTTGTGGTGAGCGCCGGTGGCGCTGGCTGGGTCCGCCCCGACCGTGTACGGGGCGGTTCCCGCGGTGTTCACGAACTGGCCTTGTCCGGTGTCTATATGTGGTCTGGTTGATACCCATGTAGCCCCCTGACCCGCGAGCCCCCGGCTCGCGGGTCCCTGTCAGTGGCTGTGGAGGACCAGAACACCCATGTGGAGATCCGTTTCGCGGCGTGCGCCGCGGCCCGGCGCCGGTCGGCGCCGGCTCCTGGCCGGCGCCCTCGCGCTGGGCACCGTCCTGTCGGGCCTGCTGCCCGGCACGGCAGCGGCGTCCAACAGCACCATCGACCCCTTCGACGCGGTCGACCAGTTCATCGGCACCCGACTGGACACCAGCCAGAACAAGGGCAACAGCGCCTACGGCGACACCTATCCCGGCGCCACCGTGCCGTTCGGCATGGTGCAGTCCAGCCCCACCACCTACCGGACGAGCGACGGCGACCAGAAGGGCGGGTACGAGTACACCGCCGACCGGATCCGCGGCTTCGGCATGACCCGGCTGTCCGGCACCGGCTGCGAGGGCCGGTTCGGCGCGTTCGACTTCCCCGTCCTTCCGTACACCGGCGATCTGCCCGGCGGCGCGCTGCCCACGAGCCCGGCGACGCGCATCACCGACTACTACCTGCCGTTCAGCCACACCGCCGAGAAGGCCGAACCCGGCTACTACTCGGTGCGCACTGATAACGATGTCAAGACCGAGCTGACGGCCAGCACCCGGGCCGCGGTCAGCCGCTACGACTTCCCCGGCAGGGCCGGTTCCACCCTGCTGATCGACGTCGCGGGCTCCAACAACCGCATCTTCGACAGCCACGTCACCATCGAGGGCAACACGGTCAGCGGGTGGGTCGACGCCGCCTCCATATGCGACGTGGGCGGCCACTACCGCGCGTACTTCTCGACCACCTTCGACAAGCCGATCCGCTCCTTCGGCACCTGGCAGGGCGGCACCGTCACCCCGGGGTCGGCCACCGCGCAGGGCACCGACACCAAGCACGGGGTCGGCGCCTACCTGGTCTTCGACAAGGGCGCCAAGGTGACCGCGAAGAGCGGGCTGAGCTATGTCAGCGTCGCCGGCGCCGCACTGAACCGGGACACCGAGGTCGGCTCGTCCGGCTTCGACAAGGTCCGCGGTCAGGCGGCCAAGACCTGGCGCAACGCGCTGAAGACCGTGACGGTGGACGGCGGTGGCAGGGAGGAGCGGGTGAAGTTCTACACCGCGCTGTACCACGCGCTGCTGCACCCCAACGTCTTCGAGGACGTCGACGGCCGGTGGACCGGCTACGACGGTGAGATCCACCGAGTGGCCCGGGGGCACCACCAATACGTCACCTTCTCGGGCTGGGACACCTACCGCGGTCAGGCCCAGCTGGTCGCGCTGCTGTTCCCCAAGGTCGGCGACGACATCAACCAGTCCATCGTGGACATGGTGCGGCAGACCGGCAGCTGGCCCAACTGGCCGCACCTGAACCAGTCGCAGCAGAAGATGAGCGGCGACTCCCTTCAGTCGCTGCTCGCCTCGGTGGACGCCTTCGGCAGCACTCACTACGACCGGGCCGCCGCGCTGGCCTCTATGGTCGCCACCCAGTCGCTGCCCGCCACCGCCACCAAGCGGGCAGCCGGCTACCAGTACTTCAGCACCGGGTTCATCGAGAACCGCAGGGGCAACTCGGCGACCTCCACGACGCTGGAGTACGCGATCGACGACTTCGGGATCGCCCAGCTCGCCGGGCGGCTCGGTGACCGGGACGCCTACCGGACGTTCATGGCGCGGGCGCAGAACTGGCAGAACGTCTTCGACAGCCAGACCCGGCAGATCCGGCCCCGCGGCCGCACCGGCTTCGACCAGGGCTTCAACCTCGGTGAGCGGGGCGACCAGTTCGACCAGGCCACCGGCTACCAGTACGGCTGGCTGGTGCCGCAGAACGTCGGCACGCTGATCGAGAAGCGCGGTGGGGTCGCGAAGACCACCGCCGAACTGGACGAGCACACCAAGAACCTGGACGCCGGCGTGTACAACGTCACCGGCGCCTACCTCAGCAACCAGCCCAGCTTCTCCATGCCGTACGTCTACAACTGGCTGGGACGGCCCGACAGGACGGCCGACGTGCTGCGCCGCGCGACCACCGAGATGTACGACACCTCGCCGTCCGGACTGCCGGGCAACGACGACCTCGGCTCGCTGAGCGCCTGGTACGTGTGGGCGAACCTGGGTGTCTACCCCTCGATCTACGGCACCGCCAACCTGGTGATCTCCGCCCCGATGTTCGAGCACATCAAGGTGAAGAGCGCCGGCACGGGACGCACCATCACCATCGCCGCGGACGGCGTCGCCCACGGCCGCCCGTACGTCGACGGCCTCAAGGTGAACGGGCACCGGACCAGCCGCTCCTGGGTGGGCGAGGACTTCGCCCGCAAGGGCGGCACCCTGAAGTTCACCATGACAAGGACCCCCGGCAGCTGGGGTACCGGCGCGGGCGACGTGCCGCCGTCGTACACCGACGGCAGTGACGACCGCAACAACATCGGGACCACTCCGGCGGGCCGGGGCAACCTCGGCTCGCTGGACCTGAGCGACAACTCGCTCTCGCGCGAGCAGCTCGCGGCGGCCGGTGCCACCCCGGGTGCGCGCCTGCCCCTGGGCGACACCGGCGCCGTCTTCACCTGGCCGGACGCCGCGCCGGGCGAGCCCGACAACTGGATCCCGCACGGCCAGCGGATCGACCTGCACAACGCCCCGGCGACCGCCATCAGCTTCCTTGGCCTGGCCACCAACGGCCCGTCGCAGGGCACCGCGGTCGTCGAGTACACCGACGGCAGCAGCCGGCAGGTGCCGGTCCAGTTCACCGACTGGACCCCGGGCACCGCCTACCAGTTCGGCAACACCCCGCTGATCACCACCAACGGGCGCAACAATGTGTCCGGTGGCTCGGACAGCGCCCAGGCGAAGGTGTTCGCCACCGTGCCGACGGCGCTCGACCCGGCCAAACGTGTCGCCTCCGTCGTCCTCCCGCAGGGCACGGACCGGGGGGTGATGCACATCTTCGACGTCACCCTGACCACCCGCTGACCGACCCGCCCCGGCCCGAGGCGCCCGCCCCGCACTGCCGCGGGGCGGGCGCCGCTGTTGCGGCAAGGGCGTTCGCGCATGCGTCGAGGTCGGCGTACTGGGACCTGTCCGCGGTCTCCGGCACCCAGCCGTTCCTGTCGGCCTGGCTGCGCAGGATGTCGTGGCGCACCGATCGTCCAGCCGTCGGCCGCACGGCGCTCCCGGATCGAACCGTCAGCGGGGAACAGTGCGTTGACGTGGTTCGGCGTCTGGCCGCCGGGACGGCACGGCCGGTGTCTGTCCGCGGACCCGGAGGGGCAGCCGGACGGCCGGCGGGAGCGGCGCCACCGCCTCGGGCCGGGCCCGGAAGGACTGGATCATCAGCGCCGCGAAGCGACGGGAGGCCGCCACCGTGGCGGCGGGGGAACCGGCGTTGATGCCTCCGTTGGCCATCACCGCCAGGACGAAGTCGTCCAGGACGAAGTCCGGCCGCAGCTCACCCGACTCCTTCGCGCGCCGGATCAGCTCCAGGAGCGAGCGCAGCACCCGGTCGCGCTCGGCGCCGAACGTGAACGCGCGGGGGAACTCCGACATGAAGGCCGTGGTGAAACCGCGGTCGACGGCGTGCATCGCCAGCAGCTTCTCGATCACCAGGCAGAAACCCGCCCAGGCGTCGGCCACGGCCAGCCCCTCGTCGACGATCGCCGTACACCCGGCCATCTGTTCGGCGAAGGCCGCGATGACCAGCGCCTCCTTCGTCGGGAACCGCCGGTAGAGGGTCGCCGCGCCGACCTGCGCCCGCCGGGCGATCTCCCGCATCGACACATCGAGGCCCTCGGTCGCGAAGGCCTCACGGGCCACGGTGAGGATGCGTTCCCGGTTGTCCCGGGCGTCGGAGCGCAGTTTCCGGTTCACTTGTCCGCTCACCGCTCTCACTCTAGCCATCCGGACGGGGTGTTCCATTACGGTCCCGGGCCATGAGAGCTGTTCAGTACCGCGCATACGGGCCGCCCGTCGCCCGGCCGTCGCGGCGCCGCTGCCCCGGCCGCAGCCGTTCGTGTTCACCGCCGAGGCGTACGACCTGATCCCCGGGGCGCTGCGGCCCCTGGTGGGCGCCGTGGTGGAGGTGCCGGCGCTGCGCGTGCGTCCGGATGACATCCTGCCGCTTGCGTATCTGTTCGCGCGCCGCCACCGCGGCCGGACCATCGCGTTCACGGCCGCCGCGGGACGGGCGCTGACGGCCCATCAGTGGCCGGAGAACGCACGGCAGTTGGGGCGCGTGGTGCGCGAGGCCGCGTCGCGCACGGACACCATCGACGTCCAGCATCTGCCCGCCGAGGTGTTCACCGACCCGGGCCGCCGGCTCGGCCGTCTGGAACGTCTGGAACGGGACGAGATCGTGCGCTGCCTGACCGATCCCACGATCACCGTGGCCCAGGCGGCCGAACGTCTCGGCATGAGCCGCGCCACCGTGTACCGCAAGATCGCCCACTATGGCATCCAGGTGCCGGGGCGCTCCGCGCGAAGGCCGTGACAGGCCGTCGGTCAACTGCTGCGCCGTCGTGGCTGATCGCGCAGTTCCCCGCGCCCCTTTGGGGGCGCGATACGCCGTCGGTCACCTGCGGCGCCGCCGTGGCTGGGTGCGGCGGCGCTCCGCGCGAAGCCCGTGACAGGCCGTCAGTCACCTGCTGCGCCGTCGTGGCTGATCGCGCAGTTCCCCGCACCCCTTTGGGGGCGCGATACGCCGTCGGTCACCTGCGGCGCCGCCGTGGCTGGGTGCGGCGGCGCTCCGCGCGAAGCCCGTGACAGGCCGTCAGTCACCTGCTGCGCCGTCGTGGCTGATCGCGCAGTTCCCCGCGCCCCTTTGGGGCGCGAGGCCTCGTCGGTCGCTTCTATGCGGGCTCGTGCCCCTTTGGGGCGGTGCTCAGGGCGTCGGCCAATAGGTCGAGTAGGCGGGTGGTCTGGTCGGGGGTGGCGTCGTCCGCTGTGGCCAGGAATACGCCGAGGAGCATCAGGGTGGCGTCCTCGGGGGCCACGTCCGCGCGGAGCGCGCCCGTGCGCGCACCGGCCGTCAGGAGGGTGCCGAGGGCGCCGGTGAAGCGCTCCCTCGTGGCGGCGGTCGCGATGCGTCCCGAGGAAAAGCCCGCGCGGAGCGTGTCGAGCATGCCGCGCTTCGTGGCGACGAACGCCGCATAGCGGTCCAGCCAGGCACGCAGGGCGACTTCGGGCGGGAACGCGTCGAGCAGAGCGGGTGCGCTCGTGACCACGTCGTCGAGTTCGGCGGCGTAGACGGCTTCGACCAGTGCCTCGCGGGTGGGGAAGTTGCGGTACAGCGTGCCGATGCCGACGCCGGCCGCACGCGCGATCGCCTCCAGCGCGACGGGGTCGTCGCTGGCCGCGAAGGCGGCCCGGGCGGCGTCGATGAGCTTGTCGCGGTTGCGGCGCGCGTCGGCGCGGACGGGGCGGCCGGCACCGGCCGGCAGATCGGCTCGGGCGCCCGTGGGCGCCGGTTCCCGCGGAGTCGAAGCTGTCAAAGCGGAGGAACCTCCGGTTGTGTTACGGTCGGACAAGCGGAGGCTCCTCCGCTTCATCCATCATCGCACGGGGACGGTTCTCCCATGACCTCTGCCGACACCCCTTCCACCGACGTCACGACCGGCGGCGCCCCACGTCCCGGCAGCCCCGGCCCGCTGGCCGGCCGCACCGTCTCCCGCATCGGGTACGGGGCCATGCAGCTGGAGCGCCTGCACGGTGACCGCAAGGCCGGCGTCGCGCTGCTGCGCCGCGCGGTCGAGCTGGGCGTCGACCACATCGACACCGCCCAGTTCTACGGCAACGGATTCGTCAACGACCTGATCCGCGAGGCGATCCGCCCGCAGGACGAGGTCGTCGTCGTCAGCAAGGTCGGCGCCGACCCCGACCCGGACGGCCCCCTGCCGCTGCGGCCCGCGCAGCGGCCCGAGCAGCTGCGGGCGAGCGTGGAGGCCAACCTCACCGCCCTCGGCCTCGACCGGATCCCGGTCGTGAACCTGCGGCGCCTGGACACCGGCCCGGGACTGCGGGCCGAGGGCGACCAGGCGGTCGACCCGGACGACCAGCTCGCGGTGCTGACCGGGCTGCGCGACGAGGGCAAGATCGGCGCGATCGGCCTGAGCGGCGTCACGTACGACGTGCTGCGCCGGGCTCTCCCGGCTGGCATCGTCTGTGTGCAGAACGCCTACAGCCTGATCAGCCGCGTCGATGAGGACATGCTCCGGCTGTGCGCCGCCGAGGGCATCGCCTGGGTTCCGTTCTTCCCGCTCGGCGGCGGGTTCCCCGGCATGCCGAAGGTGACCGACGAGCCGGCCGTGCGCGACGCCGCGCGGTCCCTGGGCCGCACTGCGTCCCAGGTGGGCCTGGCCTGGCTGCTGCGGCACGCCGAGAACGTCCTCCTCATCCCCGGCACCGCGGACACCGGCCACCTGGAGGAGAACATCGCGGCGGGCACGATGCGGCTGGACGACGCGACGCTCGCCGCCCTCGACGCCGTGCCCTCCCGGACGACCGAGATCCCGCTGGACTGAGCGGCCCCCGGCGTAAACCGCACGCGCCATCGACCGGGAGCCGGGCAGAGGCGGCCCCGGGCGCCCGAAGGCACCCGGAACCGCCCCGGCGAAGGCCCGGGAGTCACTCCTCCCGTTCGTACTCCGCCTGGGCATTGCGGTTGAGCAGGTCCTCCTGGGCCGAGTGGTAGACGCCGCTGACGAACTGGCGGGCGTGCTCCCGGTCCATCGCCGTGCCCTGTTCGCTGACCAGGCGGTCCGTCCACTCCTGGACCGTCTTCTCCATGTTGATGTCGTCGCCCTTGGCCATGGTTCTCCTCCTCCTGGGGCCGGCGCCGCCGCGGCCCGCGAGGCCGGCGGGCTTCCCGGTCATGGGAGAGCGTCCGTACGCCTCACACGCTAGGTCCACGCGCTGCGCTCGGCGACTCGTGTCCCGTGTGGCGGCCGGGCGGGCGCCCGCCGTGACGAAGGGTCACGCCCGGGTCAGCGTCGAGTGGAAGGTCCAGCGGCCCGACCCCACCTCGTACACCGCCTCCGAGCCCTCGGTGCGCAGCAGGCGTGCGCCGCCGGGAGCGTCGGCGTGGCCCGCGTCCGCCGGGACGTGGATCTCCGCCGTGCTGCCCGCGGGCACGTCCACGGTCAGCCGGAAGCGGCCGGAGTCCCGCCGCCAGTCGGTGCGTGCCACGCCGTACGGGGTGGTGTAGGAGCCGGAGGCGGACGTCATGTCGCCCTCGACCGCGGGGTCGATGAGCAGCTTCGCGTAGCCGACCGAGTCGGCCGTCTGCGCGATGCCCGCGACCCGGCCGATGAACCATCCGTCGATGGCGCCGAGCATGAAGTGGTTCTGCGACTGGCCGGGGCCGCCGTCCCAGGATTCGCCCAGCGTCGTGTTCCCGGCGAGGACCTGGTACCCGTAGCTGGGGCTGGTCGTCTGCGTGGCGATCCGCAGCACGATGTCGTCCCGGCCCGCCGCGGACAGCACGCGGAAGGCGGCCGGCAGCGAGATCTCGCCGAGCACCAGATGGTGTCCCGCGTTCTGCACGGATGTCGTGAAGTGGCCGAGCAGGCGGTCCCGCTCCCCCGCCGGGTAGGCGCCCATGTCGAGTGCCAGGGCCTCGGCGCCCTGCCCGCCGCCCCCGAAGGTGCCGGTGGCGGTGTCGTAGTACTTGGCGGCGAGCGCCTTGGCGCTCGCGTCGGCCTTCGCCCGGTACTCCTCGGCCGCGGCCCGGTCGCCGAGGACGGTGGCGATCCGGCCGAGGGCGTCCACGACCCGCCAGTAGCCGTAGGTACCGGCCACCGCGCGCGGGAAGGTGCGGTCGGGGGTGAACCAGTCACCGAGGCCGTAGTCCAGGATGCCGCCCGAGACCTGGTTCTCCAGGAAGGCCGCGTACTGCCGCATGCGCGGGTAGTAGGTGCTCAGTGTGGCCCGGTCGCCGTAGGCGGTGTACAGCTGCCAGGGCACGAGCACGAAGGCGCCGCCCCAGTTGGCGTCGTTGCGGTAGGCGCCGGGCAGGTTCGTGTACTCCGGCACGGTGCTGGGCACCAGCCCGTCCGCGGTCTGCGCGTCGGCCATGTCCCGGACGATCTTGCGGAGGTGAGCCTGCATGTCGTAGTTCCCGGCGAGCGCGGGGAAGACCAGCTGATCCTGTTCCAGCCAGCCGAGTTTCTCCCGGCTGGGGCAGTCGGTGAGGACGCTCATCATGTTGCCCTCGATCGCCCGCCGGATCAGCCCGTGGATGTCGTTGACCAGCGGGTCGGAGGTGGTGAAGGTGCCGGCGGACGCGTTGTCGGTGCGCAGCACCTTGCCCCGTACGCTGACCGTGGCGCCCTGGGGAACGCCCTTGAGTTCCAGGTAGCGGAAGCCGTGGTAGCTGAACCGCGGATGCCAGGTCTCGGCGCGGCTGCCGCGTGCGGTGTAGCCGTCCCACAGCGGGGCGCCGACGTTGCTGATGGACTGGAAGGCGTGGCCGGCCTTGAGGCTCTCGGCGGGGTAGACGCGGATCTCGCTACCGGCGGGTGCGGTGACGGTGATCTCCGGCCAGCCGGCGATGTTACGCCCGAGGTCGAAGACGCGGCTGCCGTCCGCGCCGTCGACCTCCTTGCCCTTGAGGGTCTCCACAACCCGGATCGGCTCGGTCTCCCGGGCGCTGAGCCGGGCCGGCCGCTCCGCGCCGCCGGGCCCCGGCACGGTCACGGCGCGGCGCCAGTCGTGCCGGTCGCCGCGCGGCTCGTCCCAGTGCGGGATCTCCCGGCGCGCGTCGTAGTCCTCGCCTCCGTACCAGTTGGACGAGGTGGTGGGTCCGAGCGTGGTGCGCCAGTCGTCGCCGCTGGTGACGGTGCGCACGCTGCCGTCGGCCAGGGTCACTTCGAGCCGGGCGATCAGCTTGGGGTCGCTGAGGTTGCCGTACAGCTTGCGGTAGCGGTCGGCGGTGCTGACGACGTTGGACATGCCGTTGCCGAGGGCCACACCGATGGTGTTGGCGCCGGTCCGCAACCGGTCGGTGACGTCGTAGGTGGCGTACTGGACGCGGTCGGCGTAGTCGGTGTTGGCGGGTTCCAGGACGGCGTCGCCGACCGGTTCGCCGTTGATCGTGGCGTCGTACACGCCGAGTCCCGCGATGTAGAGGCGGGCGCTGCGCACCGCGCGCGGGAGGGCGAAGTCGTCGGCTAGCAGCGGCAGTCCGGACGGCAGGTAGGGCTCGGGCGGGCGCTGGCCGGTGACCCGGGCGAGCGGGGTGAACGGTCCGGACGGATCGTCCGCGCCGGCGAGCGCGTAGTCGGCGGGGAAGCCGGGGACGCGGCCGTCGTCGGTGAGGACGTCGGCGCGCGGGTAGAGCGCCACCTGGTCGAAGGTCTTCGCCGCCTTCAGGTCAAGGGTGAGGATGACGGGGGTGTCGGCGATGTCGGGGCCGGGGTGTGCGGCGCTGGAGTATCCGGCCGCGGTCTGCAGTGCGCTGTTGGGCAGCCCGTCGACGGCCAGGGCGGGTTCCCAGGTCTTGCGGACGGTGTTGCTCTCCGACGCGGTGACCGCGGCGCCCTTGGCGAGGCCCGTGGCGGAGGTGACGGAGTCGCGGACGTCGATCTCGCCGAGTTGCAGGCGCCAGGCGCGGCCGGGGAAGTCCTCCGCGAGCGGCAGGCCGAGCCGGGTGACGTCCAGGCGCAGGTAACGGGCGGTGGTGCGCGGCACGCTGACCACGACCGGCTGGACGGTGCGCTTGCTCAGCTGCCAGTCCGGGTGGGTGATCCAGTCGGCGTTCCAGTCGGACTGCCGGGTCAGTCCGGTCTCGAAGACGGCGGGGGCGCTCCAGGCGGATCCCCGGGACCCGTGCTGCGACCACAGCATGACCCGCCAGTACACGCGGGTGCGGGAGCCGAGTGCCCGGCCGGCGTAGGTGGTCCCCGGGGTGGCCGAGCGGACCTTTCCGGAGTCCCACAGGTCGGGACGGCCCGCGCGCAGCCGTTCCGGGCTGGTGGCGGCCTGGACCCGGTAGGCGGACTGGAGGACGTTCGCGGTGCGGGCGGTGGTCCGCCAGCTGAGCGAGGGGGTGGTGTCGTCGATGCCGAGGGCCCGATCGAGGTGCTGGGTGCGCAGCCGGCTCGCGGTGAGCGCGCCGGTGGTCGTGGTGGCGTCGGCGCTCACGGCGCCCGCCAGCACGGTCGCGAAGGCGGTGAGCGCGGCGGTCAGCAGGGGGAGGCGGCGCCGGCGGGCGCCGGGGACGCGGGATCTGTGCATGGTGCTCCTACGGGTGGCGTCGGGGGCCGGACGGGTCAGACGCGGGTGAGCCGGGCGGTGACGCGGCGCCTGAAGCGCAGCGTGACCGGGCCGAGCAGCCCGGACGGCAGGGGTTTGTTGCGCTCGTTGGACAGCGTGTTGGAGACCCGCACGTCGAGCCGGTTGCGTCCCGGGGTGAGCAGGCCGGTGACGTCGACGACGAAGGGCGCCCACAGCAGCGGCCCGAGTTCCGTGCCGTTGACGGTCACGGCCGCCACGTCGCGTACGTCTCCGAGGTCGAGCAGCACCCGCCGCCCGGCGAGCAGCGAGGGCGTCACGTCGACGGTGGTGCGGTAGGTGCCGCTGCCGGAGAACAGCCGGTCGACGTCGGTCCAGCTGCCGAGGGGGCCGGTGACGGGAGTGGCGCCGTCGCGTTCCAGGGTGAGGGTCCAGTCGTCGTCCAGGGTGACCGGTGTGAGCGGGTCGTCGACGCGTACCGTGCCGTGGTAGGTGTGGCCGCCGTCGGTGCCGGTGAGTCGGTGGACGCCGGGCGCGGCGGCCTCCGCCGTCACCCGCAGGGTGTGGCCGTCGGTCTCGACGTCGAGCACGGGCAGCGTGGCCTGCGTCAGGTGCGGCGGGGTGGGGCCGGTGCGGCGGACCACGACGATCCGGGTCTGGTACGGCTCGAAGCCGAGCGGTATGCGCAGACCGCGCCCGGTGCTCCGGTACACCGGTGCGGGCCCGGTGTCACCCGTCGCCGGGTCCCACAGTTCGGGCACTCCGGCGACCGGGAGGGTCGCCACGGTCTCGACGGGCTCACCGCTCTCGTTGTTGAGGAGGAACGCGGTGTCCGTGCCGCGGTGCACGCGCAGCACCCGGATCGCGTCGCGCGGGGGGTCGAGCACGGCCGCCGCCGTCTGGGCCCGGTGGGCGGCGGCGCGCAGACCGGAGACGTCGGCCACGCGTACGGCGCGCCCGGCACCCAGGGCACGGGTGCCCGGCAGCGCGTCCCCGAACAGGTCGGACAGGGCGCGGGTGAGGGTGCGGTCGTTGCCGTCCGCGTCGTCCTCGGGGAACGGGCCCACGGCGACGACGGTGCCACCGGAGCGCACGAACTCCCTGAGGGTGCGCACACCGGCCGCGTCCAGGGTCGGGGCCTGCGGGAGGACCACCAGGTCGTAGCGGGCCGCGCCCACGGCGAGCCGGCCGCCGCGGACGTCGGCCCGGTGGCGCAGGTCCGGATCGTCGGCGAGGGCGCCCTCGTGCAGCAGGTCGAAGTCGACCTGGGCTCGCTCCAGCGCGTAGGCGGCGTCCGTGAACGAGCCGTCGACCTCGCCCTGCCGGGCCGTGCCGGTCCACTGCTCGGCGGCGCGCTGGGGTTGCAGCAGGGCGGTACGGGCGCCGGACGTGCCGCGCCCGGCCTCCATGACCCGGCCGATCCACTCGGCGAGCGGGCGCATGCTCCACCACCAGGGGGCGCGGGGGCCGAACGGCGGCGGGAAGTACACCCGGCTCTCGTCGGTCCACAGGGCGTGCAGCACGGTCAGGTTGATGCCGCGGGCGGCCTGGGCTCCGACGGTCGCGTGCACGAAGCCGGGCGTGACCTGCCAGCCCATGTTGCCGAACATTTCCAGCAACGCCCGTTCGCGGCCCGTCTGGTGGGCGGCGGAGGCCGGGTTGCGGGGAATCATGGTGGGCTGTCCCGCGACGTATTCGGCGGTGATGATGTCACCGCCGGGCACGTGCGCCCACTGGTTGACCTTGTGCAGGTCGCCGGTGGAGGGGATGCGCTTGGCGGGGGCCGTCTCGTCGTACAGCGGGTTGGTGATGAGGGCGACGCCGCGCCGCTCGTACCACTGTGCCTGCTTGCGAAAGTACTGGGCGAAGCGGTTGGAGACGGCCTGCCAGTAGCGGCCTCGGGCGATCCGTCCCGCACGTCCCAGGTCGTCGAAGGCGCTGGCGTAGGCCGTGCCGGGTGCGGCGCCCACGGCGCGCAGCGCCTTGTCCAGGGTGGGTGACCACGGCAGCCGTTTGAAGTGGGCCTCGGCGGAGCCGAAGAACGGCTCGTCGTCCCAGAAGCCGGGGACGACGGTGCCGAAGTAGCGGGCGAAGCGCCGGTGGTACTCGCCCGGCACGATGTCCAGGAAGAGGTCGACGGGTTCGTCGTCGAGCAGGTCGAGGTAGCTGCGGCTGTAGCCCTGCGAGTCGTCGACGAGGGGCACCCCGCCGAACAGGTCGATCTGCCAACGGCCCGCGGGCACCTGCCAGGTGTGGCCGTCGGCGAGCCGCGCCGTCAGGTCGACGGCCTCGGCGGCGTCCGCGGACCCGGCGGGCCGGGCCGCGGCGGCGACGGCCCGCGCGGCAAGCGAGGCACGCTCGGGGAAGTCCCCGGCGGCGGCCGGGTCGTCGAAGGCCGACCGGTACAGCGTGCTGCCGTCGTCCGCCGTGACGGCGAAGGTGTCCCACAGGCCGCGCTGGTCGCCGACCGCCCGCACACCCGCGCCTCCGGTGGGGTGGCCGGCGTCCTCGACGCCGCCCTTGTCCTTGCCATCCAGGGTGACGGACAGGCGCGATCCGCGGACGGTGACGGCGAGGGTGTGGAACTTGGTCTTGTTGAAGCCGTCGGTCCGGCTGCTGCGCAGCAGTTCGACGGGTTCGGCGCCGCGGGCGAGCCGCAGCACGGTGACGACACCGCTCTGGTCGAAGGTGACCGCGTAGCCGTCGAGGCCGTCCTGTGCGGCCCGCACCACGACCCCGGCGGCCGTGTGGTCGGCCTTGCCGTCCGCGGTGAGGGTGTAGTCGCCCCAGCGTTCGCTGTCGCGGAGGACGGCTGCGCCGTCGAGGAGAGCGGCGTCGGCGACCAGCCGGCCGGCCTCCACGCCCACGCCCGTCGTGCGGCGCAGATCGACGCGGGCCGGTCCGGTCACGACGGTGGTCGACCGCCACAGTGCCTTCAACCGCAGGTCGGGGCGGGGCTCATAGGTGCGGGAGCCGACCGTTCCGCCCTTGACGACGTATTCGCCGGCCCGGCCGGACGGGAAGTGGTCGTCGTTGAACAGCCACACCCGCATGCCGGTGCGCTCCGCCGTGCGCAGCACGTGTCCGACGATGTCGAACCATTCCTCGGTGAAGAACGCGGGCTGCATCTCGGCGTTGTCGAAGGAGAACAGGATGACTTCGTACATGCCTTTGGACCGCAGGTCGGCGAGTTGGCGGTCGACCAGGTCGGGGGTGACGGGCCCGTTCCAGTACCAGTAGACGGTGGGGCGGCTGTCCTTGGGGGGATCGGCGAAGTGCCGTGCCGGGTACCCGGAGGGGCCGCCGCCGTCCCGGGGCTGCCCGGCGTCGGCGCCATGGGCGAGGCCGGGCAGCCCCGCGGCGAGCGCGGTACCGGCCGAGGCGGCGGCGACGAATCGGCGTCTGGACAGGTCGTGTTCGGGCATGCGTGAACTCCTGCGGGGTACGTCCGGGCACGGCGAACGTGCCGGTGGCGGGGCGGGTTACGGAACTGAAGGCCGGTCAGCCGGCGGCGAGTTGCGCCACCTCGGCGGCGGTAAGGGCCCGGTTGTGCAACCGGAGGTCGCGCACCGCACCCCGGAGGTAGGGGTGGATGGTGTTCTGCGAACGGCCGAGGAAGTTGCGGCTGGTCGCGCCGAGCAGCAGCGGGCCGGCGGCCATGGCCGGGTTGCGGCCGGATTCGCCGCCGTCGAGGTAGAGGACGCCGGTGCCGCCGCCGAGCGTGAGGGCCACATGGGTCCAGCGGCCGACCGGGAACGGGCCCGCCGCGTCGACGACGTCCTCCGCGGCCATGCCGGCGATCTTCAGCGCGGCGCGGGCACGTCCGGCGCCGGTGGTCGCGGCGAGGAACAGATAGGTCTCCTTGTGGAATCCGAAGTCGAAGACGCGGGCGGAGGCGGCGAGCGCGTCGACGCGTACGCGCACGCTGACCGTCAGCTCCGTCAGGCCCGTCAGCAGGCCCTTGGGCAGGGCGACATGGCCGTTCACCCCGTCCAGCGCCACGGCGTCGGCGGCGCCGTCCCGGATCCAGGAGGCGCCTGCGACGAGCAGGGCATCGGCGAACATGCCGGTACGGTCGGCGGCCGAGGCGCCCGTCCCCTCGTCCAACGGGTAGCGCGCCACGTCCCGTTCGCGGCCCTGCCTCGGTGTCACCGACCAGTACACGTTGTACCGCTGGTGGTGCACCTCGTGGAACGGCCGCAGGGACACCGGCCGGCCGTCGGCGACGGCGGTGAACGCGGTGGACTCGCCGCGCACACGGCGCAGCGTGTCCGGGCGGATGGTGGGCGGCACGGCGAGCGGGGTGTCGCCGTACTCGCCCGCCAGCACGAGCGGCCCGTACGACACCGATTTCACCTGCGGGTTGTCGGGGGCCGGGCGCCAGACGGGGGTGCGGGGCAGCACGAGTTCGACGGTGTCTCCGCTGCGCCAGTGACGCCGGATGGTCGCGTACGTCCCCGGCCGCGGCGCTGCGCCGACGTGCCGGTCGTTCACCTTGAGCTGGGCGGGTCTGCCGCCGTCCGCCACCCAGGCGGGGATGCGGATCTTCAGCGCGAAGCGCGCCGCTCCCCTGGTGACGGTGATCCGGACGCGGTCCGAGTCCGGATGGGCGGTCTCCTGACGAAGTGTCACCCCTGTTTCGGGCCAGCGTACTTCGGAGGGGATGAACAGGTTGACGTACAGCTCCGCGGCGCGGGTGTCACGGGAGCGGAAGTAGATGCTGTCGGCGAACTTGGTGTGTGTCTCCAGGCCGGTTCCGTGGTCGCAGGAGAAGTTGTCGTAGTCACCGCTGTAGCTGCCGGGAGCCGCGCCGAGCCCGCCCTTGGGCTGCCGCCGCGAACCGGCCCACAGCCCGGTGTAGTAGGTCACGAAGCCGTGTTCGGAGTCGGGGTCCTGCTCGCCGAGCAGCTGGTTGTAGAGCGTCCACTCGTGGTGGTCCATGTAGGCGGCGCGCGAGGGCCGGTGCCAGAAAAGCTGCCGGCCCAGCTTGAGCATGTTGTAGCTGTTGCAGTTCTCGCAGGTCACCTCCGACAGCCGGCTGACGATCTCGCCGGGCGGGCCGAAGAGTTCCTGGTTGGAGTTGCCGCCGATCGCGTACGAATGGTCCCGTACGACCACCGTCCAGAAGGTGTCGGCGATGTCCAGGTAGCGGCGGTCCCCCGTGGCCTCGAAGGCCGGCACCGCGCCGACCACCTTGGCTATCTCGGTGTTGGCGTGGCGCCCGGCGAGTTCGTCGCGGCCAGCCGCGAGCGGAGCGTACAGCTCCTCGTGGTCGAAGCGCCGTGCGGTGCGCAGATGTGCCGGGTCGCCGGTGAGCAGGTGCAGCCGGTCGAGGATGTCGTTCATGCCGCCGAACTCCACCTTGAGCACGGTCTGCATCCGCTCGTGGGACAGGGGTGCGGTGCGCGCGTCCACCCAGGCCGCCATCTCCAGCAGGACCGTCAGCGCCTGCCGGTTGCCGCTGAGCAGGTACTGGTCGAGCAGCCCGGCCATGATCTTGTGGAGGGTGTAGTACGGCGCCCAGGGCTTGCCGCCCGCCTCCAGCTGATCGAAGACCGACTCGGGGAAGGCGGAGAGGTAGCCGCGGTGGAATCCGGCGGACTCGGCGGCCTCCTGGCACTCGGCCAGCGCGCGCACCAGGCCGTCCGCCTTGTCGGCGTAGGCCCGGTCACCGGTGCTGGCATGGGCCTGCGCCAGGGCGCTGAGCAGATGGCCGGTGGTGTGACCGCGCAGTTGGACGTCCGGGGCCTCCCACCCTCCGCACGGCTGGGCCGCAGACGGCAGTCCCACGTTCAGCCGGAAGGTGTGCAGCAGCCGGTCGATGTCGACGAAGAGCAGATAGGCGCAGGTCCGGCGCATGTTGTCCAGGAACGGGCTGTCGAGCAGCCGGACCGCGCCGAGCGCGAAGGGGGCGAGCACCGGTTCGGCGCCGGACGCCCCGGCCGGCGGCCGGCCTGCGGCCGCGGCCGAAGGAGCCCACCCGGCGGTGGACGACAGGGCGGTGGCGCCGGCCGCCGCCGACGCGGCGAACAGGATCTGGCGGCGGGACGGGCTGGAGGTGTCGCGCGGTGCGGGCACGTGCCGGATTCCCTTCGGACGGACAGACAGGACACCGGACGGGCACGCGGCCCGGGCAGGTCCGGTGGCGGTTTTGAAACGTTCTATTTCATTCGCCGGAGACGCTAGGTGTGACCACCGTCGGCGTCAAGGTTTCTCACAGGAAGGGGGCGAAGTCCCTTGCCCGATTCGGCGATTGAGGAGACCAAGAAGACAGGTGAGGCGGACACTCCAGGCTCGACCGCGAGGCCGCCGGTGCGGTGACAGCCCCTCACATGGTGGTGGCCGCAAGGGAGTTGAAACGTTCAATCCAAGCGAGGGCGCGACGGGGCGTGTGTGTCCCCGCCGGAACGTGCGAACGCACCCGGCGGCGACGTGTGCCGCCGGGTGTGTCCGGGTGCGCCCGGGGGAGTCAGCCCACGATCGCCTGTACGTGGGGCACGAGACGGACGGGCCCCACGAGACCGTGGGCCTGCCGGGCGACGCCGCCGAACACGGACGGCTGAACCACCCTCAGCCGGTTGATGAGCGGTGTCGCCACCTCGATCTCGATGACGTTCGCACCGCGCCGCAGCAGGGCCCCGACGTCGGCGACCGGGTGCAGACGGTCCACCGGTGCCGTACGCGTGCCGTTGACGGTCACCCGGAACGTGTCGCTGACCTGCCCGAGTTCCAGCAGCGCGCCGTGGGACGCGTCCCAGTCGGCCGGCAGCACGACCGTGGTGCGGTACCGGCCCACCCCGGCGGAGTCCGCCAGTTCGGTGATCTGCGACCAGGGCAGCAGGGTGTCGAGCGCCAGCGTGCGGCGCACCCGTTCCGTCCGGGTCGCATCGGCTCCGGGACGCCAGTCCTCGACGTCCAACTGCCAGCGGTCCGGGGTGATCGGCGCGGGCACGGAGGGGATGACCGTGGTGACCGTACGCCCCCGGGACAGCCGGGTCGTGTACGTGCCCGCGGCCGTGGCCCGCACGGTCAGCCCGCGCCGGGTGAACAGCACCGCGTCGGCGTCCGTGGCCAGGGCGTGCGGGCGGGCCCCGTTGCGGTCGCCGAACAGGCCGGGCCGCCCGAGCGCCACGATCATCGCCTGTCCCGGCTGGAGCGTGACCCGAACGGTGAAGTCGTCGCCGTCCTGGGTGTACCGGGCGAGTCGCACGCCCTCGCCGGTCCAGGGGTCGAGGAGATACGGCACGGTGGCGCCGCGCCGCGTGCCGCGCAGGGTCACCTCGTGGTCGATGGCCGCCACGGGCGGCTTGACCGTCTCGGCGTGCTTGCCGTTGCACAGGTAGTAGTAGTCCGCGTCCCGGGTGGCCCGGTGCGCGTTGAGCAGCGTGGACGAGGTGGCGTGGCGCACGTCGGGTGTCACACCGAGCCGGGCGAGGGCGTCGCCGACCGCCGTCTTGTCGGCGACCTGGAGCACATGGGGCAGGGCGAGCAGCCGGGCCAGGATCCCGCGGAGCCGGTCCGTCTCTCCGGGGGCCGGCACACCCGGGGTGAGCGCCTGGTCGAAGGCTCCGAGCAGGACGATCGGGAGGCCGGCCCGGGCCAGTTCGAGCAGCTTGCGGGCGTGCGGCTCCGCGAGCGTGGGGGTGGAGCCGTAGAAGAAGTCGCCCTCGACGAACAGTGCCTTGTACGCGGGTCCGTCGGGCGCCAGCCGGCCGCCGGACACGGTGGCGGAGGGCAGATCCAGCAGCGGGCCGCTGAGGAACTGGTGGGTCCAGCCGAGCGGGACGCCGGTCGAGGTGAGCCAGGATGCTCCGATGCCGGTGGCGGTGTAGCCGGTCTGCCGGAAGACGGCGACGTCCACGCGGGCGGTGCCGGACTGCAGGACCCCGTGCACCCGGGCGAGATACCCGGAGACGTCCTCGATGTGCCGCCAGGTGGGCTGCCGCGGCCCCCAGGACTCGCCGTAGCCGGGCGTCCCGTTGTACGGGCTGAACGCGGCGAAGCCGGGCCAGCTCACCTGCGGCGCGGTCGCGTAGGAGAAGCCGTGTACGACGGTCTGGTTGACGCCGGCCGCGTAGGCGCCGCCCATGGTGCGCAGGAACCTGTCCCACGTCGTGCTGTACGCGGACCCGTTGTAGGCGCCCGCCTCGCAGGACAGCACCGTGTGCCCCGCCATGTCCCGGCCGCCCGCCAGGCAGCGGTAGTCGTCCAGGTTCTTGAAGCCGAGCGACTCGCCCTCGGGGACGTCGAGGATGGCGGCCGACGCGATGGCGTCGGTCTGCAGGCCGTACGGCTGGGAGCGCAACTCCATGCCGAGTGAGTGCGACCAGTCCCGCAGGGCCCGCAGATGGTGGCGGTTGAACAGGCCGGAGACCGTCTCCCAGAAGTCGTGCCTGATCTGCCGCGTCACTTCGGCCTCGAAGGCGAAGACCTGGTTGCTCTTGTCGAGGACGAGCGCCGGCAGATACGGCAGCAGCGGGCGGCCGGTGTGCTTCTCGAAGGCCTCCGGCAGCAGCGGCGTCCAGGTCAGCCCATCGGTCTCCAGTTCCACGGAGTCCTCGAAGAAGGTCCCGCCCGCCGCCTTCAGCAGCCGCCGCAGCGTCGGCGTCAGCACCTGCCGCGTCCAGTACTCGGTGACCGCGGCGGTGCCGTCCGCGGAAAGGTGGTCCACGGCGAACGCGGCCGGATCGGAGTGCGGGCCGGACTCGGGCTGCTGGCCCGAACCCCGCTGCCAGTACGAGACCAGCACCCAGTCGCCGTCCTCGGGTGCCGTCCAGGTCAGCGTGCCGTCCGTGACGGTGGCGGTGAGGTCGCGGACGCTGGCGAGGTCGAGCCCGGTCTCCTTGCGCGTGGAGTTCGCGGGCGCCACCCGGGCGGCCTGCACGGCGAGGAGCCGCTGCCGGGTGACACCGGCGGCGGCCTCGTGCAGCGGCGGCGGCACCGGGCCCCGGAAGGTGGCTCCCGCGGTCAGGTCGACCCGGCCGTGGGCGAGTTCCTTGGCCGCCGCCGCGTCGTCGGGACCGACGCCGGGCACGGCGACGGGCCAGCTCGGGCCGAGGGTGAGGTCGACGGTGATACCGCGTCGCGCGGCGCGGCGCAGCGCGGCCTCGACGCCGTCCCGCCACGGTCTGCTGCCCCACCCGTGACGAGCGGTGTCCAGCACCGACTTGTCCTTGATGCTGTGGTGGACCGCGGCGATCTCGACCCCGCCGAAGCCGGCGTCGGCGATCTGGTCGATCTCGCGGGCGATCTCGTCGGGGTCCACCAGGCCGTCGGGCCACCACCACCGGAATCTGGGGCGCACCGACCGTGCGGGGTCGGCGAACCAGCCGCCGCCGGGGCCGCTCCCGGTGGCGGGAGACGCGAGCGCGCCGGGGGACGCGGTCCAGAGGGCCGCCGCGGTGCCGGCGGCCAGTCCCGCGGTCAGGACCGAGCGGCGTGAGATCCCGCCACGCTGCGAGAGGTGTTCATGCATGACTGCGCCCCAAAGGGAGTTGGTTCCTGGTGGTGATGGCGACCACGGGATTGAATCAGGGGGTTGAATCGTTTCAATCACGGTGGACGCGGGAACCGTAAGCCGCTGGTTCGAGCAAGGTCAAGATGTCGGCAACACGTTTCTGACCGGCGGCCGGGCCAGGGGGGTCCTCGGAACCTGGACGAGCACCCGAGTCTTGAGCCGCTTCCAGCCGTCCATGTCTGACGCTCGCATCCTTCTACCGCACGGCCTACGACGTCGCCGCCGAGCTCGCGTTTGCGGGACCTTGCTCGGCTCTCTCCCGACCGCGTGGACCGGGCTGCACACGCGACAGCCTTACGGGATGTATCCGCGAACGTGTTCCGGGCACGCCACACTTCGATTCCGGGTCCGCTTCCGGTGTCAATCCACTCCACCAGCACCGCCCCGTCAACCTCACGCAGACAACGCGCACTCGTCGTCCATGTCAGGCCGTGACCGCCAGTTGACGAAACCGAACGTGCGGCGGACCGGCGCACTCACAGCGTTTCGCCCCGACTGCGGGCGTTGGCACACTTCACACCCGCGCTGAGCCGCTCGGCAGGGGTGGCGGGGCGGAGAAGGGCCGGGTCCGCCTCCCACTCACCACCCCCGCCCACCGGACGCATCATGACGTACGGGCCGGCCAGGTCTTGATACTCCCCGACCTTGTTCGTCACCGGGTCGTACATGACCGATGTGCCCTCTGGGGCTCGTCCGGCGGATCATGGGCCGAGCCAGGGCCGGACCGAGGCGAGGGCCGGCCAGTGCCCTAATCGTGTTGACCGCCGCCGGCAGGCAGTGCTGGAGTCGGCACGTGGACAGCATCTCCGCCAACCGGCGGCTCTGGAACCAGATCAGCAGCGCCTACCAGCACGAGCACGACCCGCAAATCGGCGCCACACCCCGGCTGTGGGGCATGTACTCCATCCCCGACGCGCACCTGCACGCCCTGGGCGACGTCACCGGCAAGCGCGTCCTCGAACTCGGCTGCGGCGCCGGCCAGTGGTCCAGGGCGCTCGCCGCCGAGGGCGCCACCGTGGTCGGGCTCGACCTGTCCGAAGCCCAACTCGCCGCAGCGGCCCGCGCGATGGGAGCGGCCCGCTACCCGCTAGTGCAAGGCGCCGCCGAACAACTCCCCTTCGCCGCCGACAGCTTCGACCTGGTGTTCTGCGACTTCGGTGGGCTCAGCTGGGCGCCCCCGCACCTGGCCGTCCCGCAGGCCGCACGCGTCTTGGGCCGAGGCGGGCGCCTGGTGTTCAACGTCGCCAGCCCATGGTTCGAAGCCTGCTACGACGAAGCCGCCAGCCGCGTCACCACGACGCTGCAGCAGGACTACTTCGGGCTGAACACCATCGCCGAAGGCGACGGCGCGACCAGCTATCAGCTCACCTACGGCGACTGGGTCAAGGTCCTGCGCGGCGCGGGTCTCATCATCGACGACCTCATCGAGCCGCGGCCCGAACTCGGAACACCCAACGGCTACAACGAAACCGACCCACCCGACTGGGCACACCGCTGGCCGGCAGAACTGCTCTGGGTGACCCACAAACCGTAAGTTCCGCCGCGCCGAGACGTGGAGGCATCCCCTCGCCGGACAGGCCCTAGCCAGCTAGGCCGCCGGACTTGGCGAGTCTTCGCTCGTCCTCTCCGACGAGCATCCGGGCGTGGATCCGCTCGTGGCCGGAACCATGGACCAGCGCGAGCAGGACGTGCTCGAAGACGGTTCGGTCGGGGATCCGGCGGCGGTGACAGCCCAGCGGGTGGCCGACGACGAACTCCTCCCGGACGGGGAGGAGCGCGGCGAACTGGTCCCACGGGGGTTCGAGCAGGCAAGCCGGCAGCGCGGGCACGGCCGTCCTTCGTGATCACTGAGCATAGGGATTACGAGCATGAGGTACGCGCAGGCGGCGGGTCGACCGACCCTGAGTTCAGGGCAGGTTCACCACGGGAGGTTCCCGGATCGGTCGATGAACTGTCCCGTCGGCCCGTCCGGGCCGATCGTCGCGAGGGTCACGATGGACTCTGCGCCGTCGGCGACGCTGTGTCCGAGGCCGCCGGTGAAGTCGGTCGCGGTCTGCCCGGGGTCTGCGGCGTTGACCTTCACGTCCTTCAGTTCCTTGGCGTACTGCGTGGTGAGCATCGTGACCGCGGCCTTCGAGGCGCTGTAGAGGGGCAGGGCATACTGCGACTCGATCCGCGCCGGGTCCTGGGTCATGCCGAAGGAGCCCATCCCGCTGGACACGTTGACGATCACGGGGTTCGGCGACTTGCGCAGCAGCGGGAGGAAGGCGTGCGTGACGCGCACGATCCCGACGACGTTCACGTCGAGCACGGCGCTCACGTCGGCCGCGGTGTACTCCTCGACGGGGCCGACCTTGCCGAGGACGCCGGCGTTGTTGACCAGGACGTCGATCGTTCCCTCATGTGAGGCGACATCCGCGGCCGCGGCCTGGACCGAGGCGTCGTCGGTCACGTCGATCTGAACGAACCGGGCGCCTAGCGACTCGGCCGCGGCCCGACCGCGCTCACGGTGGCGGGCGCCGAGGAGGACGGTGTGCCCCGCCTCGACGAGGCGACGGGCGGTTTCAAAACCGAGGGACTTGTTGGCCCCGGTGATGAATGTGGTGGTCATGCTGGCTCCTCCTGGTCCGAACAGCACGGTCGTGCGCTGTTCACACACTCCATGCTGGGTCCCCGGCAGGGTTGGGGGGAGCTACGGGACTTCCTGGTACCGCGCGTACCACCCAGCGGCCCGGTCCACCGGACGAGGCGGAACGCGGGCCTTCATCCCTGAGGAGACATCCTCTGGACCCCAATGGCCGCAAGGAATTCGAGTTTGCTGCGGGCGTCGGTGCCTGGCTGCGGCGTGTACACCACGAGGCGGAGGTTCGTGTCCTGGGTGTTGAGGATGTCGGAGTTCATGGCGATGTCTCCGACATCCGGGTGCTGGACGAGTTTGTGCGCGCTCTGGTGACCGCCCACCGCTCGGCGGCACCACAACTCGCAGAACCGCGGGCTGAGGTTCAGCCTCGATACCAACGCCGCGAGGTCGGGATCGTCGGGGTATCGGCTCGTCGTCGCGCGCAGGTCGGCGACGAGGGACTCCTCGAACGCCGCCCGCTCGGCCGCCGTCTGCCGGACCCGGGGCAGTTCACCCCGGAACTGCCAGACCAAGACGTTGCGGTCTCCCACACCGTGGACCGTGGGATCGCCGAACGTGGCCGCGAACAGCGGATTCCAGTGCAGCAACTGCCAGGTGGCGTCGTAGATCGCCAGCGGGTTGCCGACGAGCTGGTCCACGATCCGGTACAGGCTCCCTGGGATCATTCGTGGAACCCGGCTCCGGTCCGCTGCGTGACCGGCCATGCGCAAAAGGTGAGCGTGCTCGTCGTCGGACAGGTGCAGGGCGCGAGCCAGGGCCGAGCAGACCTGCGCCGAGGGTGTCGCCACCCGTCCCTGCTCCAGCCGGACCACGTACTCCACCGAGATGCCGGCCAGCGTCGCCAGCTCCGCGCGTCGCAGACCGGGGACCCGACGGGGTGAGCCGTGTGCGAAGCCCACCGTCGCGGGGTCCAGCCGGTCCCGCCACGCCCGCAGCGCGGCACCGAGTTGATCCATGCACACCATCCTCCCGCACGCCCCGCTCCGCTGGGTGGTACGCGCTGTACCACGAAGTCCCCTAGCTCCCGCCGACGCGCCCCGGGGGCTCAGTGTCGAGTCGTGAACGGCGCACAACGATGCTGTTCGGACTCAGGAGGAGCAAGCATGACCACCACGTCGAACCACTACGTCACCGTGTTTTGGGAAGCCGGGCCAAATCCGGGAAGGAAGCCGCGATGAAGGCGTTCATCACAGCCGCCGTCACCGTAGCAACATCGCCGCGAAGCCCTCGAAGGCCACCTGCAGGCGTCCCACGACCACTCGGACGTCCTGCGCGGCGCGTGCGGCCGACTCCGCGGGCGGACTGCGGTCGTTGCTCATGCGCCGACCGTAATTTATACAGGCTGGGCTGTACAGTTTTCCTGTACTTTCAGCGGCGGGGAACGACGCGCCCGGCGGAGCTAACGGGCGCTCTCCCGGCGGCGCGGCGCCCCGGCCGGGGTGCTCGATGCGGTGGTGCCGCGGGCGGCGGCGCGGGCCGGGCCGTCGGGGAGGGTGAAGGCGAACACCGAGGTCAGCGCGGCGATCACGGCGAGGGTCAGATAGGCGTGCTGATAGGCGGAGATCGGCGGCTGGGCCGCGGCGGCCGCGGGGGTGCCGAGGACCAGGGCGGTGGTCACCACGGCCGGCGCGAGCGCGCCTGCGCTCTGGCGCACGACGGTGTTCAGTGTGGACGCCTGGGCCAGGTCACCTCGGGCGAGGGTGGCGAGCGAGGCCACCGTCGTCGGCATGAAGACGCCGCCCATGGCGATGCCGAGGAGGAACATGTAGCCGCGGAAGGTCCACAGACCGGTGTCCTGGTCGCAGGTGGCGAAGAGCAGCAGGACCGCGCTGACCCCGGCCATGGCGCAGCCGATGATGATCCGCGGGCCGACGCGCGCGTACCAGACCCCGACGACCTGAACGGTCAGCAGGACGCCGAAGGCCTCGGGAAAGGTGCTGGTGCCGGACTCCAGCGCGGTACGGCCCTGCCCCTGTTGGAGGAAGAGCGGGCCGAGGTACATGGCACCCATGATGGGCACCAGGCCCACCAGGCTGATGAGGTTGGTGTCCCGGAAGAGCCGGTCGGCGAAGAGGCGGAGCCTCAACAGCGGTTCGCTGGTGCGCAGTTCGAAGGCGACGGCCGCGGCGAGCAGCACCGCGCCGAGCGCCAGCGCGGTGATCACCGTCACCGAGGACCAGCCGCGGTTGGGTCCTTCGCAGACGCCGAACATCAGGGCGCCCAGGGCCGCCGCGCTCAGCAGCAGGCCGGGCAGGTCGAAGCGGCCCGGCCGGTGGCCCCGGTGCCGGTCGAGGAACAGCAGGCCGAACAGCACGACCGGCAGGCCCAGCGGCAGATTGACGTAGAACACCCACCGCCAGGACCACTGGTCCACCAGCACTCCGCCGAGGACGGGCGCGGCGGCCGGCGCGATCTGCTGCGGGATGATCATGTACCGGGATATGCGCACCTGTTCCGAGGAGTTGAAGGTGACGAACAGCAGGGACGCCGCGGCCGGGAACAGCACTCCGGCGGACAGGCCCTGCACCGCGCGGCAGACGACGAGCGGGCCGAGGCCGGCGGCGGCGCCGCACAGCACCGAGGAGCCGAGGAAGCCGACGAGCGCGGTGAGCAGGACGCGCTTGCCGCCGAACCGCTCGACCAGCCAGGCCGAGGCGGGGATGGCCATGGCCAGACAGACCGGGTACACCACGACCACCCCGTCCAGGGCGGCGGTGGTCAGCCCGAACTGGCGGGCGATCGAGGGAAGCGCCACGGTGGTGATGGCTCCGTCGACGATCGCGAGGAACGTCACACAGACACACATGACGGGGACGACCAGGCGCTGGCTGAGCCGGAGGGAGGGGACGGACAGGACGGGACGACGTCGGGACGATCGGGACGACAGCACATGCTGAGCATACTCACTATGCGCGTACTCATAGAATGGTCGCCGGACGAAGCGGGGAAACGACATGGCAGTGCACGAGAGCAGTGACGTCCTGATCGACGAGCTGTACGAAACCACCCACCAGCTGCGGCAGTTCGTGGAGATCCGGCTGCGGGCGGGCGGCGCCTCGGTCGCCCGGCTGCGCGCCCTGCGGATGCTCGCCCGAGCCGAACGGCCGCTGCGCATGCGGGACCTGAGCGAGCTGACGGGGGTGGCGGCGCGGACCACGACCAGCATCGTCGACAGCATGGAACGCGACGGTCTGGTGGAACGGGTACGCCATCCGCACGACCGCCGGGCGTTCCTGCTGCGCCTCACCGACGAGGGCCTGCGCTGCCATCGCGAGGCGGAAGAGGTGGACCGGCGGGCGCTCGCCGAGGCGACGGCCGCGCTCGACGCGGACGACCGCGCCCAACTGCGCGCCCTGCTCGCCCACATCCGCAAGGCGACCGCCTGAGCACGCCCCTCGCACCCACACCTGGCCGGAAGCCGCCGCACACACCCGGCCGAACGGCCCGGCCCCGGGAACCCGGAAAGGGTCATAGCGGCGGCGGGAGGTGCCGGCAGGTGGGTTGCCGGTCGGTTGCGGCCCGGTCGTCTCGGTCATCCGGTTGAGGACCGGCGGTGCCGCGGGTAACGTGCCCCGCGTGACAAGCCCTGAGTCGGACAGAGCACAGCCGCCGGTCATCCGGCGGCCTGCGATCCGCTGACGAGCGAAACGCTCCTCGGCCGACCCGCTGCCGGTGACCGGACACCTGCTCCGTGTGTCTGGTCCGGATCCCTCGTGTCCCCGTCGGCACCAGGTGACGCCCTCGATGTCCAGCGCGCGGATGTTCCTGCCCGCACACCACCGCTGGAGCCGACTCAGTGCCCGTGTTCGTCCATGTCCTCGCCCTCGCCGTCTTCGCGCAGGGCACCTCCGAGTTCATGCTGTCCGGTCTCGTGCCGGGCATCGCCCGCGAGCTGTCCGTGCCGGTCGGCGCCGCCGCCGGCCTGACCTCCGCCTATGCCATCGGGATGATCGTCGGGGCGCCGCCCATGGCCGCCCTGAGCGCACGCTGGCCGCGCCGCCGCGCGCTGGCCGGCTTCCTCGTCGCCTTCGTCGCCGTCCATGTCGTCGGCGCGGTCACGACCGACTTCGCCGTGCTGTTCGCGACCCGCGTCCTGGCCGCGATCGTCAACGCCGGCTTCCTCGCCGTCGCGATGAGCGTCGCCACCGCGCTGGCGCCCCGGGGCGGGCAGGCCCGTGCGACCGCCGTCCTGCTGTCGGGGGTCACACTGTCCTGTGTCGTCGGTGTGCCCGCGGGCGCGCTGCTCGGGGAGTGGTCCGGCTGGCGTTCGGCCTTCTGGGCGGTCGCCGCCCTGTGCCTGCCCGCGCTGGCGCTCGTGTTCCGCTCGGCGCCCGTCGAGGCGGCCGGCCGGGAGCAGGTGTCGGTACGGCGGGAGCTGCGCACGCTGAAGTCCCCTTCGGTGCGGCTCGCGTTGGCGCTCGCCGCCGCGGTCAACGGGGCCACCTTCGCGACGTTCGCCTATCTCGCCGTCATCGCCACAAAGGGGGCGGGACTGCCCGCCGGTGCGGTACCCGGGCTGCTCGCCGCGTTCGGAGCGGGCGCGTTCATCGGCGTCAACACGGCGGGCCGCACGGCACGGGGCGGACTCGGGCGGGGCATGGCCCTCGCCCTGTGCGCCCTGCCCCTCGGCTGGGCGGCACTGGCCCTGACCAGCGGCCGGCCGGCACCCCTCTTCCTCCTCTCCGTCGTCCTCGGCGGACTGTCGTTCGGCATCGGCTCGGCCCTCGTCAACCGGGTCATGCAGGTGGCCTCCGACGCGCCTTCGCTGGGCGGCTCGTTCGCGACGGTCACGCTCAACACGGGCGCGTTCCTCGGTCCGTTGTTCGCCGGGGCCGTGACCGGGGCGACCGGCGACTACCGCGCCGCCGCGTGGGTCAGCGCGGCGCTCGCCGCGCTCGCCGCGTCTGCGGTCGTCGCATACGCGGTCCGGCACCGGTACGCGGCGAGCGGGAACACACGGGAGCGGGCTCGCTGACGTGCGGCCCGGTGGCCCCGGTCGGGTCCGGGGTACGACGGTGCGGCACAGCGGGGATGTCCGAGTCCGCCCTGCCCGGAGGGTTCGTCAACGCCGTCGTACGGATCGGGGACACCGTGCGCCGTCCGGCCTCGGCTCGTACGGGCTTCGTGAGCGATCTGCTCAGGCTGTTCGAGTCGCGTGGGCGGCCCTGTCCGTACGGTAGTCGCGACACGTCGGCCGCCGCGGACACCGAAGGGGCCGCCGAGGGTTCTGGCACGCCCCGACGGGTGTCCGGTTCGGCCCCGCGCGGTGCGCGGGGCCGTCTGCTCACGTCGTCGGCGTGGGCGGTGCGCAGGACGGGGTGTCATCGGTGGGGCCGGGCTCGGCGGGGGACGGACTCGGTGCGGAATCGGGGCAGGACGGCTCGGGCGTCGGGTCGCCCGGGTCCGGGGAGGTGGTCGCGGTTCCGGTGGGGTCCGGTGTGGCCGAGGAGCCCCCGGTCGGCGAGTCGGACGGGTCCGGCGCGGGCGGTTCCCCGGGCGAGTGCGACGGCTCCGGGCCCGTCGTGGCCGTCGCGGAGGGGGACGGGCCGGGGCTCGGCGACTGCGAAGGCGAGCGGGTGGGGGTGGGGCCGCCCGGGTCGGGTCCGATGACGATCCCGCCGCCGTCCGTACCCTCGCCCTCGCCGTCCACGGGCCCGGTCGCCGGGGTGTCGCTGCCGGCGCCCGGGGACCGCGGGACGACGCCCTCGCCGTCGGGCACGCCGTGCACGCCCCGCCGGTAGAAGTCGAGCCACTGCCGGACCAGGTTCAGATAGGTGCGCGAGTAGTTGTAGCTGAGGATCGCCCGGTCCAGGTCGGCGGCCCGGTCCAGGTCCCGGTCCCCCGCGCACAGGTAGTGCCCGGCCGCCAGGGCCGCGTCGAAGACGTTGCCGGGGTCGGCGCGGCCGTCGCCGTTGCCGTCGACACCCCACCGGGCCCAGGTCGAGGGCAGGAACTGCATCGGCCCCACCGCCCGGTCGTACACCGGGTCGCCGTCGTGGACACCGCCGTCGGTGTCCCGGATCAGGGCGAAGCCCCGTCCGTCGAGGGCCGGGCCGGTGATCCGGCCGAGGGTCGTGCCGGCCCGGTCGACGGCACCGCCGCGCGCATGGCCCGACTCCACCTTGCCGATCGCGGCGAGCAGTTCCCAGGGCAGCCCGCAGCCCGGGTCCGTGCGGGCGACCGCCCTCTCGGCCGTGCGGTAGGCGCGCAGGACGGTCGCCGGGATGCCGGACTCGGCGGTGATCCGGGTGGTCTCCCCGGTGCCACGCGGGATCTGACGTGTCGTCAAAGATGGCAGTTCGGTGTGGTACGAGCCGTCACCGGGCGGCGCAAGATCGGCGTAGGGGGTGCCCGTGGCCGGTGCGGGCGCGTCGTCGGCGGCCCGTCGGCCGGGGCCGCCGTCGGCGCTCGGCACAAGACCGGGCGCCTGTGAGGCGGTGAGGACCGCCACGGCCGCGACGGCGATGGCGGTGGCCCGCAGACCCCGTAGGGTCCGGTCCTGCGGGCGGCGTAGGCGGCGTGCGGGCATGGCTGTCGCTCCCTTGTCGATGGGCCGGACACCGGTGCCGGCGCCCCCGGCCGGCGGCGCCGGCACCTCAGCGGCCGAAGGTGTCGATGCCGGAGACCAGCCAGCGCCCGTCGCGGCGTACCACGTCGACCGCGAGCATGGCCCCGGCGTAGCTGCCGCCGTCCGCGGCCTGCTTGTCCTCGGTGTTCGCCGCGCTCTTGTCCCCGGCGGTGCTGACGCTGCTCTGGTCGGCGTAGACCAGGACGCGGGCCCGGTCGCCGTCGATGCGTTCGACCGCGCTGTCCGTGACGGTGGTGGTGATCAACGCCTTCTGCCGGTCGGCTCGGGCCCGGACGCCGGCGAGCAGGGCCTCGTGCTGGGCGACGGCCTTCCCGGTGAGCAGGTCCTCCGTGGCCTTGTCGAAGGCGGCGGAATCGGCGTGGTCGTAGGAGAAGAGCGCGGCGACCGCCTTCGCCGTCTGCCCCTTGATCTCGCTGGTGCGGGCGGGGTCGCTCAGCGCGGTGTTGCGCAGGGCCGGGTCGTCGCGAAGGGTCTCGGCGCGGGCGTGCGCCCAGCCGGCGAAGCCGCCGAGGACGAGGGTCAGCAGGCACAGCAGGGACAGGCCGACGCCGCGGGACGGACGGCGGATCCGTCTCCGGCCGCCCCCCGCGACCCCCATGTCCCGTGCACCTGCCGCATCCCCCGCGTCTCCAGAACCCGCCGAGTCCCTCGCATCCCCCACGTCCCCCGCATTGCCCGCGCCTCGCGCGCCTGCCGCGCGCCCCGCGTCTCCCGCACCCGCCGGGTCCGACCGGTCCGTGCCGCCCGACCGGCCCGCCCCGTCCGACCCGTCAGACCCGTCAGACCCGTCAGACCCGTCAGACCCGTCAGACCCGTCCGCCAGGTTCGCCCGGTCCGTTCTGTCCGACCGGCCCGACCTGCCCGCCCCCTCCGTTCGGTCCGCCCGGACCGAGTCCGTGCCGTCCGCCCCGTCCGACCGGTCCGTGCCGTCCGGCTTCGCGGGCTCGACGGCCGTGGATCGGCGGGGGGACGCGGGCGGCGCAGCGCGCTCGGGCAGCACCGCAAGCCCGGAGCGGGACGGTCCCGGCGCGACCGCGCCGGGCAGGGCCTCGCCGGCCGGCCCGACCGGACCGGTTCCGGGCCCGGACGCGGACGCGGGTGCCGAGGGCCGGGCCTCGCGGGCCTGGCGCCGACGCTCACGGTTGATGTGGTGACGGGTCGTCGACATCGGATCTGTCGTCCTCTCGTGCGGCCGGCCGGCGCGCGGCGCGGGTCCGGGTCAGCCGGCTGATGTGCCGCCCACGGGCGCCTGGCCCAGGGCGCTGAGCTTCCACCGGCCGCCGGTCCGGGTGAGTTCGCCGAGCAGGCGGCTGTCCTTGTCGGTGCTCTGTGCGCCGGACGCCTTCACGGTCACCCGCAGGGCGACCAGGACCCGGGCGCGGCCGGCGCGGTCGTCGAGTTCGGTCACGGCGCCGGACAGCACCCGGGCCGTGGTGACCGTCTTCGCCGTCTGCACCTGGGCGGCGAACTCCTTGCGTCCGGACGCGAGTTGGTCGTGCAGGTCACCGGTCGTCGAGGACTCCCACAGGTCGAGGCCACGCTCGACGTCGCGGTGGTCGAGCGTGTTCAGGTTCTGCACGGCCTGTTCACCGGCGGCGAGTGCCGCGTCGCGCTGTGCGGCGTACCCGGCCGAGTCGTCGTGCGCCGCGGCGTACCAGTCCCAGCCCGTCCACGCCGCGAACCCGCCCGCGATCAGGACGAGTGCGAGGGCCAGGGCCGGCAGCGTCCGGGCTCCGGCGAGGGCGCGGACCGCTCGTTTCATGAAGTGCTCCCGTCTCCCGCGCTCGTTCAGCGGGTGGTGATGTCGACGATCCGCCACTGGTCGCGCTCCCGCCGTGCGGTGACGGCGAGTTGGGCCGCCGCCGAGGCGGGCGCGGCCTTGTCCCGGCGGGAGACCTGGTCGAGGAAGACCAGCAGCCGGGCGCTGTCGCCGTCGAGTTCGATCACTCCGACGCGTACGGCCTGGGTGCTCAGGGTGACGCGCTGCTCGGCCAGTTCGGCACGGATCCGGCCGAGGAGTTCGGTGTACTGGCGGGCGGCGCGGCCGTCGAGGACGGAGCGTGCGGAGCGCTCGGCGGCGTCGAGGCCGTCGGGGGTGTACGAGAAGACGCGGGCGAGGGCGTTCCCGACGTCCCCCGCCACCCGGGTGGTGGCCTCGGTGTCGGTCAGCGCGCGGTTCCGGGCCGACGCGGTGGACGTCAACTGGTGGGCGCCGTAGAAGAAACCGCCGCCGGCGAGGACGAGGACCACGGCGAGCACGGCAACCGCGGCGCGCCACACCCGCACGCCCGGACGTCGCCGCCCGGAAACCTCTTCCTCCCCCGACTCCACCTCGGAAGCCGGGCCCCCCTCGCCCGACTCCGCCTCGGAAACCGGGCCCGTCCCGTCCTCCGCCGCTGGTCCCGCCGCCTCGCCCTCCCGAGACGCTTCCGCCACCGCGCCCTGTCCCGCTGCCGCCTCCACCCTCAGCGGCGCGTCCGTCTCCGCGCCCCGCGGCGCTTCGGTCTCCGCGCCCTCCGTCTCGTCGCGCAGCAGTCGCGTCATCGGGCGTCCTCCTCGGTCGCCGTCCGCGCAAGCGGTACCGCGTTCAGCGCCTGGACCTTCCACTCCCCCGCGGCCGTACGGGCGAGCACCGCTTCCAGGCGTTTGCGGTCCGTGGTCGGCGTCTTCGACCCGGCCGGAGTGACCTCCACGCGTACGGCCGCGATGAGCTTGGCCGTGCCGGCGCGCGGGTCAACGGCGGTGACGGCGGCCTCGGTGACCGTGCCCCGGGCCGACGCGCCGGTGCGGGGCTCGGTACGGCCCAGTTCGTCCCGGAGCGGGCCGGTCGACGCCGCGCGCCAGGCCCGGATGCCCGCCCGTGCCCGCTCCGGCGAGGAGGCGTCGAGCGTGTTGAGCACGGCGACGGCGCGCCGCCCGTCGGCGAGCGCCGCGTCACGTTCCCGACCGTAGGCGAGCCCGTCGTCGCCGCGGGCCTGTGCGTAGGTCCACGCGCCGGTGCCGCAGAACCCCAGCGCCAGGGCGAGCCCCGCGGCCGCGATGATCCGGGCGGGCCTCATCGGGCGGCCTCGGCGGTCGGATCGAGCAGGGCCGCGAGGTCCGTCGGGGCGCCGTCGCCCAGGCCGTCCAGGGCGAGCGCACCCGGCAGCGCCCGGGCGGCGGTCGGTGCGGCGCTGCCGGAGGGCAGGGAGGGCGGTTCGACCGGGTCGGGCACCGGGCCGCCCCTGGGCGCGTTCGCCGAGCCGCGTACGTTGCTGCCGCTCGTGGCGGGGGCGGTGCACGAGGCGCCGGTGTTGAGCGGCGGCGCGGTGCCCAGATCGAGTCCGTCGCGGTATCGGGTGCCGCCATAACCGGCGGTACAGGGCAGGGGTTTGAAGAAGGTGACGGCCATCCCGAAGTTCACCTTTCCTCCGTCGACGGCGGTGGCTCCGGCGGACACGGCCGCCGGGTACTTCACGAGCAGTTCCTCGATGCCGCGCTGCCGGGTGACGGCGATCTCGGAGGTGGTCAGCAGGTTGGCGAGGACCACGCCGAGGCTCGGGTCGAGATCCCGTAGGACGCCGCTGACCTGGCCGGCGGCATCGGGGGCGACGGTCAGCAGACGGCGCAGGTCGGCGTCGGACCCCTTGAGGGCGCGGGCGAGTCGCTCGGCCCCGGTGGCGAAGCCGCGGACGGCCCGCGCTTCTTCCGCCTGGGTGCGCAGCACGGTCTCGCCGTCGTGGATGAGCCGGCTGGTGGACGGCAGGGCGCGGTCGGCGGCCTCGACGAAGGCACTGCCGTTGTCCAGGAGCACCTGGAGGTCGTCGCCGTGTCCCTCGAACGCCTTGCCGAACTCGTCGACGACCGTGCGCAGATCGTCCAGCGGCACGGACCGGGCGAGGCCGTCGACGCTGGAGAGCACATCGGTGACGGGCGCCGGCACCTCGGTGTCGGCCTGGTCGATCCGGGTGCCGTCGGCGAGATAGGGCCCGCCGTCACTCGCGGGCCGCAGATCGATGTACTGCTCGCCGACCGCGGACAGCCCGGCCACCACGGCCTGGGTGTCGGCGGGGATGCGCGGTGCGGACTTCTTGATGCGGAGTTCGGCGACGACCCCGTCCGCGGTGAGGCCGATCGGGCCGACCCGGCCCACCGACACCCCCCGGTAGGTGACGTCGGAGTGGGTGAACAGGCCGCCGGTGCGCGGGAGTCGGACGTCCACGGTGTAGTAGTCGGCGACGCCGGCGTAGCGGCCGAGGTCGGCGTAGCGGATACCGACGAGGCCGAGGACGAGGACGGCGATGACGAGAAAGGCGAGGTTCTTCAGGCGTACGGCGAGGGTGATCACGGCGTGGCGCCTCCGTCCTTGGAGGACGTGGTGACGGACGGCAGCGGCAGCGGCGGCGCCGTCGGGGCCCGGGTGGCGGGGGCGCTCCCGCGGGACCCCTCGGTGGCGCTCTTGCCGCGGGCCGTGCCGGGTGCGTCCTGCGCCGAGGCGGAGGGCGAGGGCGTGCTCCGCGGCACCAGCGGCGGGATGATCTGCGTTCCGGGGGCGGCGACCATGCTCAGGTACACATTGAGGTAGTCGCCCTTGATGCCGCGCAGCACCTCGTCGGTGAACGGGTAGGTGAGCAGCGCCTGGAGCGAGTCGGGCAGGTCGGTGCCCGCGTCCGCGAGTGCCCGCAGGCTGGGTGCGAGTGCCTTGAGGTCGGCGACCATGTCGTCCTTGCTCGCGTTGACGGTGGAGACGGCGACGTCGGAGAGCGTGTCCAGGGAGCGCAGCATGGTCAGCAGCGAGCCGCGCTGTTCGTCCAGGGTTTTCAGGCCGGGCGAGAGGTCGGTGAGGACGGTCCCTACGTCGTCCTTGCGGCCGGCGAGGGTGGCGGCGAGCCGGTTGACGCCGTCGAGGGCGTCGGTGATGTCCCCGCGGTGCCCGTCGAGGTCGGTGACCAGGGTGTTGACCCGTTTGAGCATCGAGCGGACCTCTGGCTCGCGCCCGCCGAGGGCGGCGTCGAGTTCCTTGGTGATGGTCTTGAGCTGGTTGACGCCGCCGCCGTTGAGCAGCAGGGACAGTGCACCGAACACCTCCTCGACCTCGGTGTTGCGGCCGGTGCGGGACACCGGGATGACACTGCCGTCGCCGAGCCGGCCGGCGCTGTCCGATGTGCCGGGCGCGACGAGTTGGACGTACTTCTCGCCGAGCAGACTGGACTGCTCAAGCCGGGCGCCGGCGCCGGCGGGCAGCCGCACATCGCCGTTGATCTTCATGGTGACGCGGGCGGCCCAGCCGTCGTGGTCGAGGTCGATGGCGGTGACCGTGCCGACTGCGACGTCGTTGACCTTGACCGCCGCCTGCGGGACGAGGCTGAGTACGTCGTCGAGTTCGGCGGTGACGGTGTAGGGGTGCGAGCCGAGGTCGGCGCCGCCGGGCAGCGGCAGGTTCTCGATCCCGCCGAAGCGCGGCAGGGGTACGGTGAACGCGCCGACCGCCAGCGCGAAGCCCAGGGCCAGGGCGAGCAGTCCGCCCGCTCCGGCGCCCACGGCCATCCCGCCGGTGAGCAGACCCCGTCCGACCGCCGCGCCGGCCGTGCCGGACCGGTTCCCGTCGCCGGCCGCCCCCTCCCCGTAGCCCCCCTTCTCCCCGTCGTCCCTCTCCTCCAGCGTGTCCCTCTCCTCCGTGTCCCGGTCCTCCGGTGCGTCCCGGTGCTGCCGAGTGTCCTGGCTCCCCCGGTCGTCCCGGCGTCGGGTGCCGGGCCCGGCCGCGCCGGAGGCGTTGTGTCGCCGTAGGCCGCGCCTCACCTCTTCCCCTCCCCCAAGGACGCGGAGCCGCCCGTCGCCGGGAGCGGCAGCAGCGGTCCGCCCATGCTGATCTCGTTGAGGTTGGCCCGGCCGTCGAGGGTGCGGGTGTCGGTGTCGTAGGCCGACACCAGGTTGTCCGCGGCCAGCGGTGCCACGTCCAGCGCCTCGGCCAGGGAGGCCCGCTGCTCGACGAGGGTGCGGGTGACCGGCACCAGCCGGTCGACGTTCTTCTTCAGCTCGCCGCGGTTGTCCTTGATGAACCGCTTGACCTGGCCGAGGGCCTTGCCGAGTTCTTCGAGGGCGCCCGTGAGGTCGTCCTTGTTGTCCGCGAAGAAGCCGACGACCGTGTCCAGGCGTTCCTGGGCGGTGCGCACGTCGGTGTCCTTCTGCTTGAGCATGCTGGTGAAGGACTGGAGCCGGCTGAGCGTGGCGAACAGGTCGTCGCTGCTGCCGTTGAGCGTCCTTGTGGCCTTGCCGAACTGCTCGATGGTGTCGCCGATCGCCGCGCCGTTGCCGTCGAGGTTGGCCGCACCGGTCGTCAGCAGGTCGGACAGGGCGCCCGAGGCGTTGGCGCCGTCGGGGCCGAGCGCCTTGCTGAGATCGGTGAGGGAGGCGTAGAGCTGGTCGATCTCGACGGGGGTGCGGTTGCGGGAGGGGGGCAGCACGGCGCCGTCGGCGAGGGCCGGCCCGGCGCGGTAGGCGGGGGTGAGCTGCACATAGCGGTCGGCGACCACGCTCGGCGCCACGATCACGGCTCGGGCGCCCTCGGGGACCCGTACGCCCTCGTCGAGGGCCAGTCCCACGCGCACCCGGGTGCCCCGCGGCCGTACCGATGTCACCTCGCCGACCCGCACGCCCAGGATGCGCAGGTCGGATCCGGAGTAGATGCCGACGGCGCGGTCGAAGTAGGCGGTCAGCCGGGTGCCGGAGGTGTCCAGGGCCCGGGCGACGGCGAGTGAGGCGGCGACCACCACCAGGGCGAGGACGGCCGCGAGGAGTCTGCTGCGTCTGGTCATCGCGCACCGCTCCCCTGGGCCGGTGCCGGCTGCTTCGGCGGCATGCACGGTTCGGTCTGGGCGGGGTCGGGCAGGTAGTCGCGGGGCACCACCCCGCACAGATAGCTGTCGAACCAGCGGCCGTTGCCGAGGGTGTTGCCGACGAGCCGGTAGTAGGGCCCGACGAGCGCCAGCGTGCGGTCGAGCCGGGTGCTGTTCTTCTCCAGGATCGTGGTGACCCGGCCGAGCGCCTTGAGGGTGGGGCCTAGGTGGCTCTCGTTGTCCGCGACGAGGCCGCTCAGCTGTACCGACAGTGCCCTGCTGCCCTTGAGCAGGGCGCGGATGGCGGTCCGGCGGTCCTTCAACTCGCCGAGCAGGGACCCTCCGTCCTCGATGAGGGTCTCGAAGCTGGACTTCTTGTCCTTGAGGGTCTTGCTGAACCGGGCGCTGCCCTTGAGGAGTACGGAGAGTTCCGTGTCGCGTTTGGAGACGGACCTGGACAGCGCGGACAGGCCGGTTGCGGCCTCCCGCACATGGGGCGGCGAGTCCTCGAACGTCTCGGAGATCGTCTCGAAGCTCTTCGCGAGCTGCCGGGTGTCGATGGCGTCGACGGTGCCGCTGAGATCCTGGAACGCCTGGGTCACGTCGTACGGCGAGGTGGTGCGGGCCAGCGGGATGCGGCGGCCGGGGTCCTGGCGTGCGCCGCCCAACGGGTCCAGGGCCAGGTACTTCTCGCCGAGCAGTGTCTTGATGGCGATGGCGGCGGTGCTCCGGTCCCCGATCCAGGCGTCGTCGACCTCGAAACTGACCTTCACCTTGGGGCCGTCGAGCGAGACCCCGGTGACACGGCCGACCTTGACGCCGGCGATGCGCACCTCGTCGCCCTCGTCGAGGCCGGCCGACTCGCTGAAGTCGGCGCTGTAGGTGGTGCCGCCGCCGATCAGCGGCAGCCGGTCGGCGTGGTACGCGAACACGGTGAGCAGGGCCAGCAGGAGAAGGCCGACGAGGGCGACGGCGACCGGGTCGCGGTCCTTGACGGGCTTGAGCCGTGGCCCGCGGCGCCGGCCGGTGCGGGTGCGCGTGCCGGTGTCGGTGGTGCGGTCGCCCGCGCGGCGGCCGGCCCGGGGAAGCAGCCTCATGCGCCGCACCTCGGCTCCGTGACGGCGATGCCGGTGGGGGCCTCGGAGCCGTCGGATGTGGTCACTTGGCTCACGCGCGCCTCGCAGAGGTAGAGGTTGAACCACGATCCGTAGGAGGACAGCCGGGCCAGGGCGGTCATCTTGGCGGGTGTCCTGGCGAGGAAGTCCTCGATCTGGGGGGCGGCGGCGCCGAGGTTCCCGGAGAGCCGGCCCAGTTCGCGGATGTCCTGTTTCAGGGGTGCGCGCCCGTCCTGGAGCAGGTCCGCGGTCACCGTGGTCAGGTCGCCCATGGCGGCGACGGCCCGCCCGAGGGGCTTGCGGTCGTCGTTGAAGCCGGCGACGAGCCGGCGCAGGGTGTCGACGAGGTCGTCGAACCGGGCCTCGCGGTCGTTGAGGGTGGTCAGGACCGTGTTGAGGTTCTGCACGACCGCGCCGACGACCTCGTCCTTCGCGGCGACGGTCCGGCTGAGCGAGCCGATGTGCCGGATGAGGCTGTCGACGGTGCCGCCCTCGCCTTGCAGGACCTGCACGATGGAACCGGCGAGTTCGTTGACGTCCTTCGGCGACAGTCCTTCGAACAGCGGCTTGAAGCCGTTGAAGAGCAGGGTCAGGTCCAGGGCGGGCGCGGTGTGGTCGAGCGGGATGGTGTCGCCGTCCTCCAGGGTGCCGGTGAGGTCGCCGCTGCCGCGGTCCAGGGCGACGTACCGCTGGCCCACCATGTTGAGGTACTTGACGGCGGCGGTCGTAGAGCGGGGCAGGGTGCGGTCGTCGCGGACGGTGAAGGTGATCTGCGCGGTGCGCCGGTCGACGACGCGGACGTCGGTGACCTCGCCGACCTTCACCCCGGAGATGCGCACGCCGTCGCCGTCGACGAGCCCGGTGACATCGGTGAACAGCGCCTGGTAGGAGCGGGTGGCGGAGCCGACACCGGTGCCCGCGACGCTCAGCCCGAGCACGGTCGTGGCCAGGGCGGTCACCACCAGGAAGACGAGGGACTTCAGTACGGGGCCGGTCGGCGGGCGGCGCCGGGTGTGCGCGGGGCGCGGCCGGGTCATCGCAGCGTCACCTCCGTGCCGCGCAGGGCCGGCCCGGCGAGCAGGCTGCTCCAGTCCGGCAGGTCGGCGGCCGGTTTGCCGGTGGCCGGCGCGAGCAACTCGTTGACGAGGGCGTTCTCCTGCGGGGAGTTGGCGAGCCCGAGGTCCTGGCCGGCCGCGGCGGAAACCTGGGCGGCCGGTTTCGTGGGCACGCCGAGGTAGGGGACGGGGTAGCAGCGGGGTCCGCCGCCTGCGTCGTAGGAGGGGGTGTCCCGGCCGGGGACGTAGGCGCCGCGGGAGGGCACGGTGGTGAGGTCGACCCGCAGGCCGGGCCGGTCGGTGCCCTTGCCGAGCGCCTTGTCCATCTCCGGCACGAAGTCGGCGAGGGTGCGCAGGGTGCACGGGAAGGACGAGGAGTACTCGGCGAGCAGCCGCAGGGTGGGCCGGGAGTCGGCGCTGAGCCGGATGACGGTGTCCTTGTTGCGGCGCAGGAAGCCGGTCAGGTCGTCGGCCGCGCCGGTGGTGGCGCCGAGCGTGGCGGCCAGGTCGCCGGACTTCTCGGCCAGGGTGCCGCTGGTGGTGGTGAAGTCGGTGAGGGCCGTGATGACGTCGGGTGCGGCGTCGGCGTAGAGGTTGCTGACCTTCACGAGTTCTTTCAGGTCACGGTTGAGGGCGGGCAGGTCGGGGTTGAACTTGCGCAGGTGTGCGTCGAGTCGGCTGAGGGTCGTGCCGAGCTGCTCGCCGCGTCCCTCCAGGGCCCGGGAGACCGCGGACAGGGTTGCGGAGAGCTTCTGCGGCTGGACGGCGGTGAGCATCGGCAGTACGTCGTCGAGGACCCGCTGCAACTCGACGGCGTTCGACGAGCGGTCCTGCGGGATGACGGCTCCGGCGGCGAGCGGCCGGCCGGAGGGGTGCGCGGGCGGGACGAGGGCCACGAACCGCTCGCCGAACAGGGTTGTCGGCAGCATCTGCGCGCGCACGTCGGAGGGGATGCCGGCGCGGGCGCCGGGCCGCAGGGCGAGGGTGAGCCGGGCGCCGTCACCGGTGGACTCGATGGCGCGGACCTCGCCGACGACGACGCCGCGCAGCTTCACCTCGGCTCCCAGGTGCATCTCGTTGCCGACGCTGCCGGTCTCCACGATGACCGGGTCGGAGTCGGTGAACTTCTTGTCGTAGACGGCGACGGCCAGCCAGATCAGCAGGGCGGGCACCACCAGGAACACCACTCCGGCGAGCCGGCGGCGCAGCGTATGACCCCGTGGGCTGCTCATCTCACCCGGCCACCTTCACCGTTGTGGTGGCGCCCCACAGGGCGAGCGACAGGAAGAAGTCGGTGAGGCTGATCAGCACGATGGCGTTGCGCACCGAACGGCCCACGGCGACGCCGACGCCGGCCGGACCGCCGGAGGCGCGGTAGCCGTAATAGCAGTGCGCGACGATCACCATCACGCTGAAGATGAGCACCTTGAGTATGGAGAGCAGCACGTCCGTGGGTGACAGGAACAGGTTGAAGTAGTGGTCGTAGGTGCCCCGGGACTGGCCGTTGAACAGGACGGTGACATAGCGGGACGCCACGTAGGAGGAGAGCAGCCCGATCGCGTACAGCGGGACGATGGCGACCACCCCGGCGATGATGCGGGTGGTGACCAGATAGGGCAGTGAGCGGATGCCCATGCCCTCCAGGGCGTCGACCTCCTCGTTGATGCGCATGGCACCGAGCTGGGCGGTGAAGCCGGCGCCGACGGTCGCGGACAGGGCGAGTCCGGCGACGAGCGGGGCGATCTCCCGGGTGTTGAAGTACGCGGAGACGAACCCGGTGAACGCGGCGGTGCCGATCTGGTCGAGCGCCGCGTATCCCTGCAGGCCCACGACGGTCCCGGTGAACAGGGTCATCGCGATCATCACGCCGATGGTGCCGCCGATCACGCCGAGGCCGCCGGTGCCGAAGACGACCTCGGCGAGCAGCCGCTGCACCTCCCTGAGGTAGCGGTGCAGGGTGCGCGGCACCCACAGCAGGGAGCGGACGTAGAAGAGCAGTTGGTCGCCGGAGCGGTCGAGCCAGACGAGCGGGGAGGCCACCGGTCTCAGCCTCCCTTCGGCGGGACGAGTTGGAGGTAGACGCCGGTCATCACCATGTTGACGAAGAACAGCAGCAGGAAGGTGATGACGACGGACTGGTTGACGGCGTCGCCGACCCCCTTCGGGCCGCCTCGCGGGTTCAGCCCGCGGTACGCGGCGACGATGCCTGCGATGAACCCGAAGACGAGGGCCTTGAGTTCGCTGATGTAGAGGTCGGGCAGCTGGGCGAGGGCGGAGAAACTGGACAGATAGGCGCCGGGGGTGCCGTCCTGCAAAAAGACGTTGAAGAAGTAGCCGCCGAGGATGCCGACCACCGACACCAGGCCGTTGAGCAGGACGGCCACACCCATCGCGGCCAACACCCGCGGCACGACCAGGCGCTGCACCGGTGAGACGCCCATGACCCGCATCGCGTCCAGCTCCTCGCGGATCGCGCGGGAGCCCAGGTCGGCGCAGATGGCGGAGCCGCCGGCGCCGGCGATCAGCAGGGCGACGATGAGCGGGCTCGCCTGCTGCACCACGGCGAGCACGCTGGCCCCGCCGGTGAACGACTGGGCGCCCAACTGCCGGGTGAGCGAACCGACCTGAAGGGCGATCACGGCGCCGAAGGGGATGGAGACGAGGGCGGCGGGCAGGATGGTGACGCTCGCGATGAACCAGAACTGCTCGATGAACTCCCGGAACTGGAAGGGCCGTTTGAAGATCGCCCGGCCGACCTCCGCGGCGAGCGCGAAGAGCCGTCCGGTCTGCCGCAGCGCGCCGAGCATCATGTGCCGCTCCCGGCGGCGGTGGCGGCCGTGGCGTAGGTGCGCTCGATGGCCGAGCGTGCGGCGGGCGGCAGCTGGTCGAGCATGCCGAGGACCCGCTCGCGGCGCCGGGCGACGGCGCGGCGGGACGGAAGTCCGGGGGACGGCTCCAGCTGCGGAACGATCTGACGGGGCCCGGCCGGACGTGCCGGGCGGGTGTCGGCGGCCTCCGCGGCGAGGGTGGCGGCGTCCTTCTCCTCCGACATCCCGATGGGCCCCTCGCGGCGCCCGCCGAGGAACTGGGCCACGGCGGGTTCCTCGCTGGTGAGCAGCACCTCGCGGGGGCCGAAGGTGACCAGTCGGCGCAGGAAGAGCATGCCCATGTTGTCGGGGACCGTGGCGGCGATGTCGAGGTTGTGGGTGACGATCAGCATCGTCGCGTCGAGTTGCGCGTTCAGGTCGATCAGCAACTGCGATATGTAGGCGGTGCGTACGGGGTCGAGTCCGGAGTCGGGTTCGTCGCACAGGATGATCTGCGGGTCGAGTACGAGGGCGCGGGCGAGGCCGGCCCGTTTGCGCATGCCGCCGCTGATCTCGCCCGGCAGCTTGCCCTCGGCGCCGAGCAGGCCGACGACCTCGATCCGCTCCATGACGATGCGGCGGATCTCGGACTCCTTCTTGCGGGTGTGCTCACGCAGCGGAAAGGCGATGTTGTCGAAGAGGGACATCGAGCCGAAAAGGGCGCCGTCCTGGAACATGAGACCGAAGAGTTTCCGGGTCTCGAATATGTCGCGTTCCGGGCTGTTCACCATGTCCACCCCATTGATGAGGACACGGCCTTGTTCCGGTTTGAGCAGACCGATGAGCGACTTCAGGAAGACGGTCTTTCCGGTGCCGGACGGGCCGAGCATGACACTGACTTCTCCGGCCGGCAGGGTGAGGGTCACATCCTGCCAGATGTTCTGCCTGCCGAAGGACTTGGTCAGGCCCTCGACGACCACTTCGATTCCCATATCACCTCCGACAGGAACGGTTCGGCGTGCATCGCGGAGCGCACGTTAAAGCGGTGCGCGGTCGACTGACAATAGGTGGGAGCGCCGGATTACCGGGGCTCCCCCGTTCTTTGTCACCGCGCAGACAAAGAACGGTCGCGTACTTGTCTCGCCGGCACAGGGCGGGGCGACGCGCCCGCACCGGGGCGGGATCCGCGGGGCCCGGCCGGCGGACGTCCGCCCCAAGGGGCGGGCGAGGGCCGTACACCGTCCGCTGCGCCGTCGGCCGGCGGGGGCCACCCACCTGGAGATCGGCACGGCACCCGGCACGTTACGACCGAGTAACCTCGGCGGGCAAGAGCGGGTTCCGAGTTTTGTGCGAGATTCCGGCCGACCGCCCGGAATCTGTCAGCACGGAGACAAAAAATGGCCCCGTTCTTGTCATTCGGTGAGCATCACGGGGGCGGCCCGCCACAGCCGTCCCGCGGCCTCGTCCTTAGCATCCGTTGACTAAGCGGCACCAGGGAGTGCTCACCCGGCGGACAGATAATTCCGTTCTTCAAAGAATCATGGGCGATGGCATTGTTCGGCCAAGTTTCCGGCAAGTAACGTCGGTGCCCGCGGTCGAGGTTTTCCGAGCCGCGGGCCGCCCGGTCCCGTTCTCCGTCCGCTTCCGTAGCGGCCCTCCTCTGCCGGTCAATCCATAAGGAGAGTCCCAGAGTCATGAAGAAACCCAGCACACGGACCGCCCTCGTCCTGGGCGCGGCAGCGGCCGCGTTCGGCATCGCCGTCGCCCCCGCCTCCGCGGTGCCCTCCACGGTGTGGACCGTGACCCCGTCACCGGCCAATTACACGGCGACCAACAGCGGCAACATCGTGCTGACCGCCAACATCCCGATGACGTGTACGACTTCGACCGCGTCGGGCACCATGCAGAGCACCACCGGCAACCCGGCGACCGTCGCCTCCATCGCCGCCGTCAACTTCGGCAGCGGCAGCGCGCCGTGCACCAGCGTCCTCGGCAATGTCACGACCGTGGCGACCGTCCCGTGGACGGTCGTCGGCCAGGACTACAACGCGGGCGTCACCACCGGCTACGTCGGCAACGTCAACGCCAAGGTGACCGCGGGCGCCTGTGTGTTCACGGTGACGGGCAAGGCGAGCGCGACCTACACCAACTCCACCGGGATCCTCGCGGTCAACAGCGTCTCCGGTGATCTGGCCGTCGCCTCGGCCAGCGGCTGCGGCACCGTGGTCACGACGTCCACGAAGCCCACCTTCAAGGGCAACTACGCCGTCAAGCTGAGCGGCACCAGCACCATCCCGACGATCGTCGGCTCCAACCCGTAGGGCACGTCCCGCTCGCGCCCGCCCGGCCGGTGGTACCGGCCGGGCGCACGCGGGCTGTCCGCGCCCGGCCGGCGACCGCCGGCCGCCACCGCCGCCCCCGGGCCGGCGAACGATCCGAGCGGAGCAATCGATGAGAGGTCCCCGTGCCGCCGTGCGGCGGCCGTCCCGTGCCCGCGCCCGCGCCCGCGGCGCGACGATCGCCGCTTTCGTGGTGCTGGCCGCCACGGTCCCGGCCGCGGCCGTCGCCGCGGGCACACGGGAGGTCGACACCGAACTCCCCTATGTGTGCACGCTTCCGTCCGGGCAGTGGCCCGCGACGGTACGGATCTCGGCGGCCTTTCCCGACCGGGTGGCGGTGGGCGAGCCGATCCGGCCCGCGGACGTCACCACCACCGTGGAGTTCCCGGCGCAGGCGGTGGCCGACCTCGCCGCGACCGGAGCGCCGGGTGTGCGGGCCGCCGAGACCCGGCTCACCGTCGCCGTCGCGCAGAACGACGCCACCGCCGAGGCGACCTGGCGTGGCACCGCGCAGCCGGTGGCCCTCCCGGCGGCCGGGCCGCTGACGCTCACCGCGACCGGCGAGGTGCCGACGGTGACCGGGCGGAGCGCCGGCGAACTGGCGTTGTCCGCCGCGGACTTCGCCGTGGATCTGGCGCTCGGCGCGGCGGACGACGGCGCCGCCGAACCCGCCGCGCTCACCGTCGAGTGCACGCTCGCCGAGGACGCGCCGAACGACGGCCTGCTGGCCGCCGTCCCGGTCGGCCCCGACCCCGGCGGGCCGGACGGCTCGCCGTCCGCGTCGCCCTCCCCCTCCGGCACACCGTCCCGGCCGGGCAGCGAACCGGCGGACCGGCAGCGGGAGCGGGCCCCCAGGGTCGGCGGGGACACACCGGGCGGCACACAGGCACGGCCCGACGCGCCGCCGTGCCGGTACGACGCCGGGTATCCGGCGGGCCCGATGTCGCTCAACGCCTACATCACCGGCCATGCCAACGTCCGGAAGCTGAAGGGCGCCGCGCTGATCCCGCTGACCTGCACACTGATCGAGCAGGGCGAGCCGGAGTTCGAGTTCTACCCGGACTTCAGCGGCGGCACCATCAAGCAGCACTCCCCGGGCGACATGTACAACGGGGGCCGCACCTGGTCGCCCCCGTTCGAGGCCACCTTCCTCACGTTCGGCTTCACCCCGACGACGGCCACCATGGTGCTGGAGCAGACCGGCCCGCTGACCATCGACTCGCTCGGCGCCACCGACTTCGTGTTCACCAGCACCGACACCTATGTCCGGGTGCCGCTGGTGCTCCGGGTCCTCTCGCTCACGGTCAACGGGACACCGCTGGACGTGGGGCCGAACTGCCGGACCGAGAAGCCCCTCGCCTCCCCCGAACCGGATCCCGCGCACCACCCCGGCGACCATCTGGTGCTGCACGGCCGGGGGGAGCAGGTCACGGGCGAGCCGGCCACCGGCTATCTGCTGCTGTCCGGGGGCCCGCTGACCGGTGAGGTGAGCATCCCCGCCTTCACCGGCTGCGGGGCCGACGGCGAGCGGGTCGACCGCCTGCTGACGGCCTCGGTCTCCGGTTCCGGCAACTACGTCAAGCAGATGCAGGGGCAGACCTGCTACGTGGCGGCCGACGTACCGAATCCGCAGGAGTGCACCACGGATCTCCAGCCCCTCAAGATTCCCGTTCCCGAACGCTGAGTCACGCTCCAGCCCGTACCCCTCACGGAAGGCCACCTCATGAACCGGTTCCCGCTCGGCGCCAGACTCGCCACCACCGTCACCGCGCTCGGCACCGCGCTCGGCGCCTTCGCCTCGATGGGCACCGCGACCGCCGCCACGGCCCAACTGAACGGCGAGTGGGCGCCGTTCACCCGCTGCCCGGTGAACGCGCCGGCCATGCTCGCCACGGACGGCCTGGCCAGGACGCCGCAGTGCGTGGTCTCCAGCTCGCCGAACGGCTCCATCACGCTCGGCAAGACCACCGTGGTCACGGGCCGGACCAACCTCCAGATGGGCGTCGTGCAGAACTCGGACGGCACCAGCACCGTGGTGCCCCCGAGTGACGGCGCGATCATCGCCGACTCCGCGTCCGTGCCCGGCGGGCTGCTGGGCCTGATGTGTCCGAGCGACATCCCCGCGATCACGGCCATCTGCGAACAGCTCGCCAACAGCACGCTCAACAAGATCACGGCGACCGTGGAGTCCGTCGGCACACCCTTTGACTTCGACCAGAGCGCGGGCGTCCTCACCGACCTGCCCATCGTCGCCCTGCCGGTCCGCATCCACCTGGAGAACCCGTTCCTCGGCGGCAACTGCTACATCGGCACGAAGAGCAACCCGATCGTGCTGCGGCCGAAGAACATCACCTACCCCACGTTCGGACTGTCGTTCTTCAAGGGGGACGGCACCCTCGCCGACGACGGCGAGATGAGCCGGATCGGCCTCACCGGGGCCACTCAGAAGGACAGCAGCTTCGCGGTGCCGGGCGCCAGCGGCTGCGGTCTTGGCATCGGCCTGGTCGACGCGGCGGTCAACCTCAAGACCGGGCTGCCGTCCGCCGCCGGGAAGAACAGCCTCACGCTCAACGACACCCAGACCTACCTCACCGGTCTGACGGCACCCGGCACCGTCGCCCCCGACGCCGGCAAGATCCTCGCGCGCAACTGGAACTCCGCCGTCAAGTGAGCACCGTACAAAGGCGATTATCAGCCGTCCCGGCAGTCCGATCCCGTCTCGCTGCGGCAAACCGTGCACGGCCTGTGTACGGCGCGTGAAACTTGATTTAGCTTCAGCAGCCCAAGACAGGTATGCACCTGAGGGCCGGCCGGGTGTCCCCCTCGGTCCAGCGGGGGCACCCGGCCGGTCTCCCCCCACCGGGCGCGTCGGAGAGCAAGGGACGACCAGTCATGCCTTCAACCGTACGGTCGCCGCAGGTCGGGGAACCCCTCGAACCCCTGCCCAGGGAGTTCGCGGCCTTCATGCGACCGGAGTTGCCCGGCCTCATGAAGGAAATACGCATCGAGGTCACCCGCGCCTATCCCGTGTACGGCCGGCTGCTCAACGGCCCCAACGCCGACGCCATCCGGCAGGGCGTCGAGGAGGCCCTGGCCGCCTTCGTGGACCGCGTCGCCGAACCGGGCAAGGACTCGGCGCTGCGCGACGAGCTGTTACGCAAGTTTGGACGCGTGGAGGCCTATGAGGGAAGGGAGTTGGACACCCTTCAGGGGGCCTACCGGCTGGGCGCGCGGATCGCCCTGCGCCGTGCCAAGGCCGTGGGCCGGCAGTACAACCTGTCGCCCACCGTCATCCTCGCCTTCGCCGACGCCCTGTTCGCCTACGTCGAGGAGTTGGAGGCGCTCTCCCGCGAGGGCTATGTGGAGGTGCAGTCGCGGGCCTCGTCCGAGGTCTCGGCGGTGCGAAGACAGCTGCTGCACCTGATCCTCGCCGCGCCGCCGCTGCCGCAGGCGACCGTGTCCGGGCTGTGCGAGGCGGCCGCCTGGCCGCTGCCCGCCGAGGTCACCCTTGTCGCCCTGCGGTCGCCCGCGCCCGACCATCTGGAGACGGGGCTGGCCGGTGACGTCCTTGCGGACCTGGACATCCCGCAGCCGCATCTGCTCATCCCGGGGGCCCTGACCCCGGACCGGCTCGCCATGCTGGACGCGGCGCTGTCGGGCACGCACGCCGTCGCGGGCCTGACGGTGCCGCTCGCGCAGGCGGCCGACTCCATCCGCTGGGCGCGGCGCGTGCTCCAGCTGATCGACGAGGGTGTCGTGGCCGACGCGCCGCTGACCCGCTGCGAGGACCATCTGGTGACGCTGTGGCTGCTGTCGGACCCGCCGCTCCTGTCCCATCTGGCGGCCAGGGAACTGGCACCGCTCGACGGGCTGCCGAGCAGCCGCCGCGGCCGGCTCATGGAGACCCTGCGCGTGCACATCTCCACCCGGGCGCCCGCGGAGCAGGTCGGCGAGATGCTGGGCGTGCACGCCCAGACGGTGCGCTACCGCCTGCGCAACCTGGACGCCCGGCTCGGCGACCGTCTCACCGACCCCGACCACCGCTTCGCCCTGGAGGCGGCACTACGGTCACTGCACCTGAGGGCCCCCCACCACACCGAGTGAGCCACCCACCGGCCGATTCCCTGCCCCCCGAAACAACCAGGCAAGCGGGCGGCGTTCCGAGTCTGGCCAGCAGCGCCGTGGGCTCCGGCACCTCCGCCTTGGGGTCGCCGTCACCCGTCCCCGTGGGCGCGCCGTCTGTTGGGGGTGAGGGGGGCCGGTCAGATGGGGAGGCGGGGCACGCTCTCGATCAGTTTGCGGGTGTACGGGTGGGCCGGGGCACCCAGTACCCGTGCGGTGTCGCCCTGCTCGACGATGCGGCCGCGTTCCAGCACGGCGGTGCGCTCGCACAGGGAGGCGACGACCGACAGGTCGTGGGAGACCATCACGAGCGTCAGCCCCTGTTCCCGCTGCAACTCGGCGAGCAGGTCGACGACTTTCACCCGGGTGGTGACGTCGAGCGCGCTGACGGGTTCGTCGGCGAGCAGGACGCGCGGCCCGCACACCGTGGCCCGGGCGATGGCGATGCGCTGGCGCTGCCCGCCGGAGAACTCGTGCGGATAGCGGTCCGCCGCGTCGCCGGGCAGGCCCACCCGCTCCAGGGCCGCGGCCACCTTCGGCGCCGCGCCGGCCCTGGTGTCGATGCCCAGGGAGCGCAGCGGTTCGGCCACGATGGCGGCGACGCGGCGGCGCGGGTCCAGGGAGGAGTAGGGGTCCTGGAAGACGCACTGCACGCTGCGCCGGAAGCGGCGCATCTGCGCCCGGTCGCGCGGGGACAACTCGGCGCCGTCGAAGCGCACGTCGCCGGCGGTGGGCCGGGACAGGCCGAGCAGCAGGCGCAGCAGGGTCGTCTTGCCCGCCCCGGACTCGCCGACCAGGGCGAGGCTGTGCCCGGCCTCGACGGCGAGGGAGACGTCCCGCACGGTGTCGGCGGCGCTCCCCCGGTGGCGCAGCGCCACGTCCCTCAGTTCCAGTACGGGCGTCACCGCGGGCTCCTCAGGTCCAGGGCGGACTCCAGTTTCCGGGCGCTCGTCACGAGGTCCCTGGTGTAGCGCTCGCGCGGGGCGCGGACGAGTTCGCGGACCGCGCCCTCCTCGACGGCCCGGCCGTCCCTGAGCACCAGGGCCCGGTCGGTCACCCGGGCGACGACGGCGAGGTCGTGGCTGACGAACAGCACCGCCATCTCCCGTTCCCGGACCAGGGTGTCGATCAGGTCCAGCATCTCCGCCTGCACGGACACATCGAGGGCGGTGGTCGGCTCGTCGGCGATCAGCAGCCGGGGCGCGCACGCCAGGGCCATCGCCAGGGCGACGCGCTGCCGCTGCCCGCCGGAGATCTCGTGCGGGAAGGCGCGCACGATGCGCTCCGGCTCGGGCAGGCGCACCTGGGCCAGCGCCTCGCGTACGGCCTCCCGCAGGGCGGCGCCCTTCAGTCCGGTGCGCCTGCCGAGGGGTTCGGCGACCTGGCGGCCCACCCGCATCAGCGGGTCGAGCGCGGTCAGCGGCTCCTGGAAGACGACGGCGGCGTCCCGGCCGCGCACGGCGGTCAGCCGCTTCTCGCTCGCGCCGACGATCTGGGTGCCGGCCAGTTCCACGCTTCCGGTGGCGGTCATGCCGTCGGGCAGCAGGCCGAGCACCGCGAGCGTCGTGAGCGACTTGCCGGAGCCGGACTCGCCGATGAGGCCCAGCCGTTCGCCGCTCGCCACGCGAAGGGACAGGTCGTCGACCAGGGTCCGGCCGTCGCCGGTGCGGACGGTCAGGCCACGGACGTCGAGGAGGGTCATGTGCGCCTCCGGCGGGTCGCCGGGTCGAGGGTGTCGCGCAGGCCGTCGGCGACGAGGTTGACGCCGATCACGAGCAGGACGAGCAGGATGCCGGGGGCCAGCGCGCCGGCGGGGGCGGTGGTGAAGGTGGCCTGCGCCTCCTGGAGCATGCGGCCCCATGAGGCGTTGGGCGGCGGCGCGCCGAGACCCAGGTAGGACAGTCCGGCCTCGGCGAGCACGGCGAGCCCGAACTGGAGAGCCAGGTTGACCACGAGGGTGGGCCAGATGTTGGGCAGGACGTGGCCGAGCACGGTGCGCGGCCAGGACGTGCCGGAGGTGCGGGCGGCGGTGATGTAGTCCTGTGCCAGGACCCGCTTGGCGAGGATGCGCACCAGCCGGGCGACGACGGCGCTCTGCGCCAGACCGATCGCGAGGACGGCGGAGCCGAGGGTCGCCGAGCGGGCGGCCACGATGAGCATCGCGAGCAGCAGGGTCGGGAACGCGATGAGGATGTCGAGGAACGCGGAGAGCGTGTCGTCGAGCCAGCCCTGTGCGAACGCGGCGAGCAGCCCGAGGGTGACGCCGATCACGGCGGCGATGAGTACCGAGCCGAGGCCCGCCTCGACGGCGATCCGGGAGCCGGTCATCACCTGGGTGAACAGGTCCCGGCCGAGTTTGTCGGTGCCGAGCAGATGTCCGCCGCCGGGGCCGGTGAGCCGCCCGCCGGAGGTGTCGTCGGCCGGGTACGGCAGCCAGAACAGGGAGACCAGGGCGAGCAGGGCGATGGCGCCCGCCAGCACGCAGCCGACGACGAGCGTGGCGGAGCCGCGGGTCCGCCGCCCGGCGCGTGCGGTGCTCGTGGGCCGCGCCGGTTCGAGCATGTCGGTTCCGGTCATCGGGCACCTCCCGTCAGTCGGTCGCGCAGCCGCGGGTCGATGATCCGCTGGACCAGGTCGGCGACGAAGCCGATGAGCAGCACGGCGAGGGTGGAGACGAACAGCACGCCCTGGATGACCGGGTAGTCGTGCTGGGCGATGCCGGTGGCGAGCATCGAGCCGAGGCCGGGCAGCGCGTACACGGACTCCACGACGACCGCGCCCAGCAGGGTCGAGGCGAGTTCGATGCCGAGCACGGAGATCACCGGTACGGCGGCGTTGCGCAGCCCGTGCCGCCACATCGCCCGCCCGAAGGAGGAGCCCAGGGCGCGGGCGGTGCGCAGATGGTCGCTGCCCAGCACATCGAGGGTGGCGGAGCGGACGTAGCGGATCAGGGACGCGCTCATCACCAGTGCGATGGTGAGGACCGGCAGCACCAGCGAGCGGATCGCGTCCGCGGGGGCGGACCAGCCGTCCTGCAGGAAACCGCCGGCGGGCAGCCAGCCCGCGTTCAGCGCGAACACCGCGATGAAGATCATGCCGAGCCAGAACACCGGGATGGCGATGCCCAGTTGGGAGACGCCGCTGAGCAGCGCGCCGTACCAGGTGTGCCGCTTGTGGGCGGCGACGAAGCCTGCGGGTACAGCGATGAGGACGGCCAGCACGAAGGCCGCGAGGGTGAGCGGCACGGTGACGTCCAGCCGGGCGGAGACCTCGGGTCCGACGGGCAGCGAGCTGACGAAGGAGGTGCCGAGGTCGCCGCTCGCCAACTGCCCGAGCCAGTGGGTGAACTGCTCGGGCAGCGGCCGGTCGGAGCCGATGGAGTGGCGGGCCGCGGCGATCTGTTCGGGGCTCGCGCCCACCGAGGTGAGCGCGTTGGCCGGATCGCCGGGCAGCATGCGCAGCAGCACGAACAGCACCACGCTCGCCAGGGCCAGCGACACCACGAGGAAGACCAGGCGGCGCAGCAGGTAGCGCGCCATCAGCCCTTCTTCTTGATGTCGTAGGCGTAGAACTGCGAGTTGAGGCCGTTGAGCGGGTAGCCGGACAGCTTGCTGCTCGCGACGACGATCTGCGGGTACAGGTACAGCCAGTCGCTGGCCGCGTCCTCGGCGGTCCTGCGGTTGACCTTCTTCAGCAGTTCGGTCTGCTCGGCGGTGGTCCGGGCCTCCTCGGCCTGCCGCACCCACTGCGTGACCTGCTTGTTGTCGTAGCCCCAGTAGAAGTCGGGGTTGCCGTACCAGACGAGGTCGCGGTCGTTGACGTGTTCCTGGAGCGTGGCCGTGAAGTCGTGGTTCTTGTAGACCTTCGTGTACCACTCGTCCGGGGTGATCGTGTTGATCGTGACCGTGATGCCGACCTTGGAGAGTTCGGACTTGATGAAGGTCGCGGCGGTGGGGTGCGGGTCGTAGTTCGGGGTGTCGAGGGTGAACGTGAGGCCCTTGGCGTAGCCGGCCTCGGCGAGCAGCTTCTTGGCGCGGGCCGGGTCGTAGGCGTTGACCTTGGTGAGGTCCTCGTACCAGGGGTCGGTGGGCGGCACCATCGAGCCGATGAGCTTGCCGTAGCCGCCCCAGACCGACTCCAGGAGCTTCTTGTCGTCGATGGCGGCGGAGACGGCCTGGCGGACCTTGGCGTCGGTGAAGGGCTTGGCCTTGTCGTTGAAGGCGAGCAGCAGCTTGGTGGTGGAGTTCCCGTCGTTGACCTTGTAGTTCTGGTTGTTCTTGAACTGGTCGAGGGCGTCCGGGGACTGTTCGCTGGTGACCACGTCGACGGCGTTGGTCAGCAGGGCGTTGTTGAGCGCCGTGGCGTCCTTGTAGTAGTGGAAGACGACCTTCTGGTTGCTGGCGGCGCCGCCCCAGTAGCCGGCGAACCGCTTCAGGCCGAGGGCGGAGCCCCGGGTCCACTTGTCCAGCGTGTAGGGGCCGGTGCCGTCCTCGGTCGTCTTCAGGTTCTTCGCCTGGGAGTTGATGATCCAGACGTAGGAGAGGTTGTAGACGAAGGAGATGGACCGCTGCGACAGCGTGACCTTGACGGTGTGCGCGTCGGGGGTGGCGATGTCCTTGATGACCTCAAGGTTGCTCTTGCGGGCGGACTGGGAGTCGTCCGCGATGACCTTCTCCAGGCTGTACTTGACGTCGTCGCTGGTCAGCTGCTTACCGCTGTGGAACTTCACGCCGTCGCGCAGGGTGAAGGTGTAGGTGAGCCCGTCGGCGCTGACCTTGTAGTCCCGGGCGAGGAGCTTGTCCACCTTGCCGTCGTCGGTGAGCCGGAACAGCCCTTCGTAGACGTTGCCGTTGAGCGCTTCGGTCACGCCCTGTCCGCCGCCCGCGGTGTTGTCGAGGTTCTGCGGCTCGTAGAGCGAGCCGATGTTGACGGTGGCGTTCTTGTCCCACGAGCCGCCGGAGGCGCTGCCTCCCGAGCCGGAGCCCCCGCAGGCGGTCAGGGTGAGGACGAGGGTGGCCGCGGTCGCGGTGCCGTACAGGGAGGTCTTCTTGATGTTCACGTGGTGTGCGCTTTCGTGCTGCGGTGCGGGAGGGCTGCGGGTCAGTGCTGTGCGGGGACGCCGCCGCGGAAGACGGGGCGCTTCTCGCCGGCCTCGACGGGCAGGTGGAAGCGGTTCTGCCGGGGCGGCATCGGACAGTTGTACTGATCGGAGAATCCGCAGGGCGGCACGAAGGCGCGGTTGAAGTCGAGCAGCACCCGGTCGTCGTGCTCCGTGCGCTGCACGAACAGGAAGCGCCCGGCGCCGTAGGTGGTGTCCCCGTTGGTGGGGTCGCCGAAGACGAGCAGCAGGGTGCCGTCGTCGTCGAAGGCGCTGAGGGTGTAGGCGCGGCCGTCGACGGTGAGGGTGATGTCGCCGGGGACGACGAGGTCGCGGCTGCCGCCGTTGTCCCGGATGTGCTCGAAGGGGATCCGGCGGGCCCCGGGCACGGGCGTGTAGGTGGCGTGCAGCACCCAGGCGGGGTCGTACGGGAAGGTGTCGACCCGGTCGAAGCGGCGGATGGCCGGCGCGTCGGCGTCCCAGAACCGCAGGCCGTGCTCGGGCTCGCCGGTGACGAGGTCGGTCCGGCTCAGTGTGGTGACGGTCACGGTGTCCGGCCGGCCGGCGCGGGCCCGCTCCGCGTCCGCGGGCTCACCGGCCGGCAGCCAGCGGGTCTCGACGAGCGCGAGGTTCCCGGTCGGCGCGGTCAGGGCCCGCAGGCGCTCGGCGCGCCAGGCGTGCCACCGCGCGACGGCATCGGCGGCGGGCTGGTCGGTGGTGGCTTGGGACACGGTCGGACTCATTCGCGTAGCAGGGACGGCGGCCTCACACCGCGGACATCACGCTGCGCGAATGAGTGGCCAAAGCATGCCCTTTATCTGCCATAAGAGGATCTAATGTCAAATGCCGCTGACACATATTGAGACGCCCCACCGAGAACCGCCCCCTCAGGGGCGCGAGGAACTGCGCGACCGGCCACACCACACCCGCACCCGACCGACGACCGTCACCGGCGCGGAGCGCAGCGCACCGGCGCAGGGTGCGGACTTGAAGCAACCGGCACCCAGGGACGGCCCGGCTCGGCGGAGCGGCACCTCTCAGCGGTTGAGGTCGATCAGATGGGGCGCCACCCGGGTCAGCCGCAGCACGCCCCACAGGATCAGCAGGACGCCCGCCAGCTCCACCGTCAGCCACCAGCCGGTGCGGATCTCCTCGCCGAACAGGACCACGCCCAGCAGCAGGCTCACGGTCGCGTCGCCGATGGTCAGCGCGGGCTGCGAGGCGACCAGGGCGCCGGCCTGGAGGGAGTTCTCCAGCAGCAGGAGCGCGCCGACACCGGCCAGCGCGAAGCCGTAGGTCTGCCAGGTGCACAGGAAGGCGGTGAACCCCGAGTCGGCGAGCACGCCGGTGGCCGACTTCATCAGCGCGGCCGTCAGGGCGTTGCCGATCGCGGCGGCCGTGGCCAGCGCCGCCGCACGGAACAGGGAGGAATGCGCCGGACGGGCCAGGACGACGGCGAGGCCCATCGCGCCGAGGGTCAGGGCAAGCACCGGCAGCCAGCGCGTCATGACCGCCTCGTTGCGGGTGCCCGAGGGAGCCGCCGCGACCAGGACCAGGGCGAGCCCGCCGACCATGCCCGCGACGGCCCGCCAAGCGGTGGCGGGCAGCCTGCGGTGCATCAGCGGTGCGATGACCAGCAGGGCGAACGGCAGTTCCAGCACGAACAGCGGCTGGACCAGCGCCATGGGCCCGTTGACCAGGGCCAGGGCCTGGAAGAGCGCGGCACCCGCGACACCGGCGATGCCGATCGACCAGGCGGGCCGCCGCACGAGGGCGATCATCAGACCGAGGCCGCCGCCTTGCGACACCGTGGAGGCGGCCTTGCGCTGGAAGGCCGTCCCCACGGCGTTGCTGGCGGCCCCCGCCACGGCACAGACGACGGCGAGCGCGATCACCCCTCCACCATGCCTCGCCTTCCCGCCCGGCACCGACCGGAACCCGCCCCCGGCCCCCGACTGCGCCCGTCGGGCCGCTCACCCGCCCCCGGCCGAAGGACCGACGGTCCGCTCCGGCCCCGTCCGGGTGCCGGCGCCACGGGAATCAGGTCACGTCCTTTCGGCCGACCAGGTCAGGCCAGGGATACCGTCACCTCCCCGGCCCCCGCCGCGCTCGCACCGCCCGCCACACGCACCGTGAACCGCGCGTCGGTGCCCTCCGCGGTGACCCGCAGCAGGTCGCCCTCGCGCCGGAGACGGAACACCGCGGCCGGCGCGCCGGCCGGATCGGGCACGGTGACCGTTGCGGCGTAGGCGGGCGAGGCCGAGGGGTGGACGAGCAGGGTCGGCTCCGCCAGCCAGTCGCCGTCGGGGCGGCTGTCGTCGCTGGCCAGGGGCAGGACGGCGCCCTCGCGGACGTACAGGGGCAGGCTGTCGTAGCCGTGGCGTTCGGTGCGCCACACCGGGCCGGTGACCCGCTCGCCGGTGAGCAGGTGCGTCCAGGTGCCCTCGGGAAGGTAGACCTCCACCTCGCCGTCCTCGGTGAACACGGGGGCGACCAGGAGGTCGGAGCCGAGCAGGTACTGGCGGTCGAGCGGGCGGCACGCCGGATCGTTGGGGAATTCGAGCACCATGGGGCGCATCATCGGGACGCCGGTGTGGTGGGCCTCAACGGCCGCCCCGTACAGATAGGGCATGAGCCGGTGCTTGAGCCGGGTGAACCGGCGGGCGACGTCCACCGCCTCGTCGCCGAACTCCCACGGCACCCGGTACGACGAGGAGCCGTGCAGGCGGCTGTGCGAGGACAGCAGCCCGAAGGCCAGCCAGCGCTTGAACACGGCCGCGTCGGGCGTGCCCTCGAAGCCGCCGATGTCATGGCTCCAGAAGCCGAATCCGCTCAGGGACAGCGACAGACCGCCCCTGAGGGACTCGGCCATGGCCTCGAAGGAGGACCAGCAGTCGCCACCCCAGTGCACCGGGTACTGCTGGCCGCCCGCGGTCGCGGACCGGGCGAACAGCACCGCCTCGCCCTGCCCGCGCTCCTTTTCGAGGAGTTCGAACACGGTCTGGTTGTACAGGTGCGTGTAGTAGTTGTGCATCCGCTCCGGGTCGGAGCCGTCGTGCCAGACCACGTCGGTCGGGATGCGTTCGCCGAAGTCGGTCTTGAAGCAGTCCACGCCCTGGTCGAGCAGCGGCTTGAGCTTCGCCTTGAACCAGGCGCGGGCGTCGGGGCTCGTGAAGTCCACCAGGCCCATGCCGGCCTGCCACAGGTCCCACTGCCACACGTCGCCGTCCGGCCGGCGCACCAGGTGCCCGAGCCGGGCCGCCTCGTCGAAGAGCGGGGACTTCTGGGCGATGTAGGGGTTGATCCAGAGGCTGATCCGCAGGCCCTTGTCCTTCAGCCGGGCGAGCATCCCCTCCGGGTCGGGGAAGACGTCCGGGTCCCACGCGAAGTCGCACCACTGGTACTCGCGCATCCAGAAGCAGTCGAAGTGGAAGACGGACAGCGGGATGCCGCGCTCGGCCATGCCGTCGACGAACGACATGACCGTCCGCTCGTCGTAGGACGTGGTGAACGAGGTGGTGAGCCAGAGGCCGAAGGACCAGGCCGGCGGGAGCGCGGGACGGCCGGTGAGGGCCGTGTAGCGGGCGAGGACGTCCTTCGGGGTGGGCCCGGCGACGACGTAGTACTCCAGCGTCTGGTCCTCGACGCTGAACTGGACCTGCCCGACCGACTCGGAGCCCACCTCGAAGGAGACCCTCCCCGGGTGGTTGACGAAGACGCCGTAGCCGCGTGAGGAGAGGTAGAACGGGATGTTCTTGTACGCCTGCTCGCTGCTGGTGCCGCCGTCCGCCTGCCAGACGTCGACGACCTGGCCGTTCTTCACGAACGGGGTGAAGCGTTCGCCGAGACCGTAGACCTGTTCGCCGACCCCGAGCGCGAGCCGGCCGATCATGTGGTGGGCGCCGTCGGCGGTGGTGGCGAACGCGGTGCTCTTGGCGTTCGCACGGGTCAGTTCGCGGCCGTCGGCGCCGTGGAAGGTCAGGGACCAGGGTCCCGAGCGGTCCAGGCGCAGGGTCAGCGGTCCGCTGGCCAGTTCCGTGACGGTGCCCTCCTGGCGGACGGCGCCCGTGCCGTCCGCCGCACCGGCGAGGGCGAAGTCCGGGCCCGGCCGCCGGGTGCCGGAGTGATGGGTGATCCGGACGCCGATCACGCCCTCGGCGGGCGAGAAGCACTCCGTGGTGATGAGGGGCGCGTTCAGCGTGTCCCCCCTGCGCGTCACCTTCTTCACCGCGGCATGGGCGGTGAAGCGTTTCGCTTCCACGCGTACGTCGCGCACTTCGGTGGCGTACGAGATCTGTACGCCTTCGCGAATGCGCCAGAAGCCATCGGTGAACTTCATGATCTTCCTCGGGGGAGCAGCGACCTTCGGGGGGTGCGCGGGAGCGTCGCACAGGATTTGATCGTACACAAAACAAATGCGACCCACGAGCCCCAGGTCGACCTCACAAGCCCTTGAGCAGGCATGATTACCGAGGCGGTTGATCCCTTCACATCGAGCCATGAAGAGATACGCGCCACCGGGGGCTAGCGCGGTGACACTGTCTTGACGTATTAGTCATCCCATCAAACAAACCCGTCCGGCGCCGCTGCCGGACCGCACGACTGCAAGGGCCGCACATGTCGAAGCGCTTCAACCCCACCCCTGAGGACAGGTTCACGTTCGGCCTGTGGACCGTCGGCTGGCAGGGCCGGGACCCGTTCGGGGACGCCACCCGCCGAGCCCTCGACCCGGTCGAGTCGGTGCAGCGCCTGGCGGAACTCGGCGCCCACGGAGTGACCTTCCACGACGACGACCTGATCCCCTTCGGTTCCTC